>DVFS01000045.1 GCA_018713115.1 Candidatus Galligastranaerophilus faecipullorum | reverse complement strand
ATAGTGTGTATTAAAATATTTTTGCATACAGGCATGGTTATAAAACCATCGGCAAAATTGAGGAAATTAATATCCTGCCCCTTTTCGAGCAGTAAAAGAATTTGAACATTTTGAGCAACCGTTTTTGATTTTATTTGTTTTGTTAAAATTTCGCAGTTTTTAAAATTTACATCTATAAGTATAATATCAGGGCTATATTGTTCAAGCTGCGACAGAATATTATCGGGATTTGTTTCGGATAATATGCATTCGTTGCCGTTATTTTCAATACTTTTTATTATATCCCTGCTAAGGTCGGATAAATCGGATATGAGTAAAATTTTAGACATAATAAAATTCTATCAAAACACTAATCTTTATGCCAGTTTTTAACAATTATTTAACGCATGACGTCCGTTTTTAAAAAATCAACAAGTGTTTCTGCGCTGCAAACGCCTGCTTCAAGCATTCTGTCCGATACGCATTTATTGCTGCCTATTAATTCAAGAGCACAGTCAAGATAATGTTTTTCATCTGTTTGCAGATTGCTATGCGCTGTTTTAAAAAGCTTTTTTGTAAATAATGCCGCATTAAAGTTTTTAAATTTGAAATTAAGCCCGTATCTTGCGGCAAGATAGCCCATAATGTCCAAATCTTGCGAATTTATATCTTTAAACCGGTATAAAATTTCATCATAATCGCTTTTTAAAATACCTTTATAAAATGCCGCAACAGACATTGCAAAAGGCAGGCTCTGGCTGTCATGGTTTCTTATTTCTATGCATTTTTTAAGCCTTATATCGGGAAAGCACAGACTTGAGTGCAGAATATAGTCTTCAAGTGTTGCAAAATGCCCGTCATATCCTCTGCTCATAAATTCCCTGAATGTTATTTGAGAGTTGAGGTGAATTTTTTTATTTCCTCTTTCAAAAAAGAGCATGGGAACATCAAGAATTGCATTTATGTAACTGTCAAAATCTGCATCCGGCTTATCTAAAAGTTCTTTGTAAAAAAGAGAGCAGCGGTTTTTGCCCGTGTATTTCCAGGCAAATGCACGGAAGCTTTTAAACCCGCTCGGTTTATTCTCTCTTATCGGAGAATTTGCATAAAATCCCGTAAGAAACGGTGAAATCGAAGCAAGGAGCTTGATTTTTTTTATCGCGTCTTTTTCGCTTTCATAATCAATATTTAGCTGTACTCCTGCGGTTTCTCTCATCATAACGGGTGCGAGCCTGCCGTATTCAGGCAGGTTCTGTGCCATAATTTCATATCTTTGTTTTTTTACTATATCTATATTCTTATATGTCGAAAAAGGCGTAATGCCGCAGCAGAGAAATTCCACATTGTAAAATTTTGCGATTCTGTCAGCGAGCGAGAAAATCTCTCTTGTATTATTTTCTATGTCTTCAAGTTTTTCTTTTGCTTCAAGACTGAGTTCAAACTGACAGCCGGGCTCAAGCGAGATTGAACTGCCCTCGCCCATAGCTCCTATTATTGTTTTATCATCATACAAAATGCCCCAGCCCTTCATGTGGGCAAAATTCTTTATAATTTTTTCCATATGGTCATAATTTGCATTTTTAAAATCAAAAGAATTAACCGCCGCTCTTTCATATTCAAGTCCGAATTTTGTATCTTTTTTGCATGAATTTTCGTAATATTCTCTTATTTGAGAATACTCAAGAGGTTTTTGGCATGTTTTTGCATTTTTATAATTCAGCATGCCTTAATTTTACCAGAGGCAAAATTAAATAGCACCTAGCCGGTTGTTTATGTATAATAAATTTATGGATTATTTTAATATTGCAAAGAAATTCAGGGCTAAAAAACGTCTCGGGCAAAATTTTTTAATTGATAAAAGTGTCATAGATGAAATTTTATCAAATGTAAATGAATCCGATGATGTTTTTGAAATAGGTCCGGGGCTCGGATTTGTTACGCAAAATCTTATTAAAAGTGCAAAAAGTGTTACCGCCGTTGAAATTGATAAGGATGCAACAGAGATTTTAAATAAAAATCTCGGGCAAAATGAAAACTTCAGACTCATAGAAAATGATATTCTTAAAGTAAATCTGGATGATTTTTACCCGTCAGGCAAGAAGGTAAAAGTCGTGGCAAATATTCCTTATTACATCACAAGCCCGATTCTGGCACATCTGCTGGGTGAAATTGACGACAGTAAAAACGCCAACCGCAGCCATATTGACGAGATTATTCTTATGGTGCAGTATGAAGTGGCAAAAAGAATCTGTGCCGATGAAAAATCGCAAAACAAGGAATATGGCATGCTCTCAATTTTATCTAATTTTTACTGCGATTGTGAAATTATAAAGAAAGTTTCAAGACGCTCCTTTTATCCTTCGCCAAAGGTGGATTCGGCTCTGGTGAGAATTAAAAACAACAATAAGCCGCGTATTGAAAACCCTTCTCCCATGTTAAAAAGAACGATAAAAGCCGCTTTTGGCACAAGAAGGAAAAATATTAAAAACTCTCTGCTTTCTGCAGGTATTTTGGGTGTAAAAGAGGCGCTTGAGAAGATTGGCATGGATATAAATACAAGAGGAGAAAAGCTTTCGCTCCATGACTTTAATGCTCTGGCATGCGCTCTTGAGGAATATAATTTATGAAAAATATAAAAGTAAAAACTCCCGCAAAAATCAACCTTACCCTTAAAGTCGGCAAAAGACGCCCGGACGGATTTCACCCGATAGAGAGCATTATGCAGGCAATAAGTCTTTATGATTATCTTGAAATTTCGGCATGCGAGGGCAGAGGAGAGATTAAACTTGACGGCACAAGTAAAGAAATTCCCTACGACAGTGCAAATATAGCGTATAAAGCTGCACGGAAATATATGGAAATTTCCGGCATGGAGCTTGATGTAAATATATATATAGAAAAAAATATCCCTGTCTGCGCCGGTCTTGCAGGCGGCTCAACAAACGCTGCAGGTGTGCTTTTTGCCCTGAATAAACTTTACGGGCTGCTAAGCGATGATGAAATATTTAATATCTGTAAAACCCTGGGGTCGGATTTAAATTTTTGCCTGAAAGGCTCAAAACAACTATGCCGCGGCAAGGGAGACGAGATGACGCCTCTTGATTTTGATGAATTTGCACTTACCCTTGTAAAGCCAAAGAAGCTTAAAATATCAACAAAAGAGGCATACTCACTGTTTGATGATTTGCAGGGGGAGTCAAACATGCCAAATGATTTAGAGTTTGCTCTCCTTCCTCATTACGGGGAATTAAGAAAGCTGCATGCCCTCGGGTTTCAAATGTCCGGAAGCGGGCCGACCTATTTTGTTAAAAAAGCCCTTTTGGATATGGATTTAGGTGAAGGATATACAATCATTGAAAATTTACATGCCATAAATCATGGTGTATGTGAAATTTAAAAAACAGGGAACATTTTCTTCCATTTGTCGTCCTAACTCCAGGAACCCTTGCAGCCGGGCCTTTTGCGCTATTATTAAAATTTGTAAATATGAATTTTTAAAAAAGGCTTGCAAAAAAATATTGATGAGTTACATTTATTAGAGTGAACAGCACGCACATTGAAAATTTCAGGAGACCTAAAAGACCCTTCGGAACCACGTATTAGAGTTCCTGAAATCGGCTGGTTTAACTTTTTAAAAAAAAGTTAAGAAAAAAATTAAAAAAATACTTGACAAGCATTTTTCAAGTGATAACATAATAAATACGGCGTTAACAACGCTCAAGTAAACTGGAATGGTTCATCAAAGTTTATTTTTCTTCGCAAACAAATAACTTTGATTATAAAACTGGAAAGTTTATGCAAAGATTTTAAGCCTGAACATTGAAAATAGAATAACGCAATTGTAATTAGAACCTACTAATTACAAGTTTACAAACGACAAATACCTGTTGATTTTTTTAAAAAAAACAACGGACAACTTTAAATTGAGTCAATCACTCTTAATGAGTGTCAGACATAAATTTCTGACAACGGAGAGTTTGATCCTGGCTCAGGACAAACGCTGGCGGTGTGCCTCATACATGCAAGTCGAACGAGAAGCGAGAGCTTGCTCTCGTGGAAAGTGGCGGACGGGTGAGTATAACATAGGAAATCTGCCTTTGGGTGGGGGACAACAGAGGGAAACTTCTGCTAATACCCCATATGAGCTTAGCTGAAATGCTAATCTTGAAAGTTCCGGCGCCCAAAGATGAGCCTGTGCCTGATTAGCTAGTTGGTGGTGTAATGGACTACCAAGGCGACGATCAGTAGCTGGT
>DVFS01000044.1 GCA_018713115.1 Candidatus Galligastranaerophilus faecipullorum | reverse complement strand
AAATATTTATAAACTCATCGCAGCAATAATTATTGTGGCATTTGCCTACTTTGGTTACTTCCCTTTTAATTTTGGGTTGTTTAAAGAAGTACATTACATGGTGGATGATGGCATACATTTAGCATTTAATAAACCAAATGTAACCTTGATGAATAACAAAAAATATTACTGTTCAGATAGGTATAAAGAACTGAAATATGATTCAAAGGATAAAACGCTATCAATTATAGAAAAAATAGCTGAACAAGAGTCTGAGTTACGGGAAGTAGAAAGTATGATTAGCAATTCTCCAGTTAGAATGCACATAGAATACGGTGGTATTCTTCATACATATACAAGGCAAGATTTGCAAAATTATAATAAACTTACGGAACGTAGAGATATGCTAAATTATTCAATCAAGAAAAATCAGGCAGAAATAATTAATATAAGAGAAAATTATTTAAGCAATTGTTATAGGCTTTAATATAAGGAGCAAGTATGAAGAAAATTTTATTTTTTATATTATTAGTTTTTGTTGCTATCCCTTGCGATGCAATAGAAAGCAAATATTACTCTATTGAAGGCAATAAATGGACATTTAATGAATTATCAAAAGATGAACAAAAGAAATTATCTAAAGAAGAAAAAGTTGAGTATAAAAAAATTGCTAAAGCCAATAAATATTTGAGCAAAGGAAATTTAACACAAAAAACAAAATTTTATTTAAAAGCAATTCAAAATAATCCAAACCTTATACCTGCATATGAAAAATTAGCTTGGCATTATTTTTATGAACCAGATTATAATAAAGCTATTTCGTATGCAGATTATGTTTTGAAAAATGATAGCAAGAATTATCCAAGAATGAATGCCATACTGGGATTTTCATATTATTACATTAATAACTATGATAATGCGTGCAAGTATTTAGAGTCCCTTTTGGCAACCAAGCCTACTGAGCAAAACATGCTTAACGATACGTATTTAGCACTTGCTTTCTCATATTTGGATAAATATAAAAAAGCTCCAAACGATTCTCAAGAAAAAAAACAACTGGGTCAAAAAACAATAGAATATGCAAATAAGATTTCTTGGGACAATAAATATGATGCGGCTCAGATTCGATATTGCATATTTTATGATCAAGGCAAACTGGAATTAGCCCTAAAAGAGGCGTGGACACTTTTTCTAAAAAAACAAAATTTTGAAAACTCTATGAAAATAGCTAATTGCACAAAAAATGAAAATGAAAAATTGAAAGCATATTATGATGCCAGAGAACTTGCCAGCAATGAAAACGAATACATGTTTGTAAATGATTTAATCATATATGCCGAACAGAAAAAAATTGATGATTCAATAAAAAATTTAAAAGTATTTGTCAAAAAGCCAAGCTGGAAAGAGGTTTTAAATAGCACAAGTTACGGAACATTAAGATATTGGAAAAAAAGACAAGATGACTTTTTTGAATCTACAAATAATTGCATAAAAAATCATAACGGCAATAATTTAGCAGCTTGTTTTGGACAAGTTAACTTGGAACAAGAAAAATTAACCAATAAGCTAAATGAAGAAGTTTATAGGCAAGAACAAGCGGCAATGCAACAACAAATGTTGAGACAACAGCAGATGTCAAACTATTATTCAGCACTTAATGCCTACTATGCACAAAAAAATGCCAATTACTCAGAACAAAACGCATATTATGCAAAACAAAATTATTTGCAAAACATAATGCCGAAAAACTATATTATAACACCAAAAAGTACGCCTTTTGGTAATTATATACAAGTCAATCAGTATTAATATCGTCCTGTTTTCATACAATATCCAAAGAAAAAAAGAAGGTGGGCTATGCGAGCCATTGCTTGCATATGACTATATTGACAGGGTTTGAATCCCTTTATTAATAAACACAATTTAAAAAGAAAAAAGGAGAAGGTGGGATTCGAACCCACGGTACGCTCGTCACGTACGACGGTTTTCAAGACCGCTCCGATAAACCGCTCCGGCACTTCTCCGATAAGATTATGATATCAAAAAATATTTCTTTGTAAAGTACTATTTCGCTGCCGTGCCTGACATATTTAGCTTCTTAACCACCTTATCGGTAATATCCACGCCGCCGAAGTACATTACGCGGTAATCAACAACGGTTGTGATTTTATTTTCAATCGCAACTGCTTTTATGGCGTTTTCTATCGCTGTGTCAATTTCAATTTCTTTTTTCTCTTTGAATTTTGCGTAAGCTTCTTGTTTTGCGGCAAAAGTTTTTGCCGTTGCTTCTTCAAAGTTTTTCTTTTGAATAGGGGATTCTATCTTTTTAAATTCTTTTTCTTTGTCAAGTAAAAATCTTTGTAATTCACTCGCTTTATCGTCAATCTCGCTGTTTGCGGATTTCGCTTTGGAATAATTTTCAAGAATCTGCCTGTAGTTCACCATACCTATAGTGTCGCAGAAAGCAGGTGTTGCAAGACCTAGCATAAGCGCGGCTGCAAGAATTTTTTTAAGTTTCATAAAATTCCTCCATGTCTATGATAGAATTATAACAAAGCATTTTAATTAAGTAAAGCAAAGGGAGTTATAAGTGTTAATCGGGGAAAATCTTCATATAATTTCAAAACGCACAAAAGAAGCTATTTTTGAGCGCGACAGCGATTATGTTCTGGACAACATAAAAAAACAATTTGACAACGGTATAAGAACCGTGGATTTAAACATCGGGCCAGCAAAGGGCAGAGCAGAGGATTCTCTTGCATGGCTCATTGAGCTTATATCAGGGAAATATGATGTAAATTTTTCGCTGGATACGACAAATCTTGAAGAAATGAAAAAAGGATTTTCCTGTTTAAAAAATACAAAAGACGCATTTTTAAACTCAACCTCCGCCGATGAAGAAAAGTTGAAAAACACCGTACAAATTGCATCAAAATACGACGCCAACCTCATAGCACTTACAATGAGTGCACAAACAGGCATACCAAAAACTCCTGATGAGAGGATGGAACTCGCTTTTAATATTATTGAAGAAACCTCGCAGAACGGAATTGATAATTCAAAAGTCTGGATAGACCCGTTGATACTGCCTGTCTGTGCGGCTCAGGAGCAGGCGGTAATCTCACTTGATACCATAAGAATGATAAAAGAAAGTTTTGACCCCGGGGTTAAAACTCTTATCGGGCTTTCAAACATTTCAAACGGCTGCCCTAATGAGCTTCGCCCTCATATTAACAGAACTTTTTTTGCCCTTGCTATGGGCTGCGGACTGGACGGAGCTATTGTTGACGGCTTTGACATACAAACCCTTGAAGTTTACAATATAATAAAAACCAAAGAGGCAAAAAGCCCGGCACAGGAAATGTACTTGAAATTGTATGATACAATGCTGAATTTTGGCGATATAGAAGATATAAAGTACGACAAAGGCGACGCATTACAGTATAAAATATACAGATGTGCCGCAATACTGCTTAACAGGGAAATATACTCACACAGTTTTGTATAAGGCAAGGATAATGAGAGAAAGCTACACAAAAAGAGATCCTAAAGAATATAATAAAGCCCGCGGATTTTTCCAGTGGCTCACATGCCGGGTTGTATACGGCACTTACTACAGAGTTGCCTGCGGTCTGAAAATAACAGGGCGTGAAAATGTTCCGAAAGATAAATTTTTCATAGTAGCGTCTAATCATGTAAGTGCTATTGACCCGTTTTTAATAGTGGATGCGACCGGCCGGCATGTTGCGTTTATGGCAAAACAGGAGCTTTTTGAACGGCCCGTTGCAAAGTTTTTTCTTGACCTTCTCGGCGCTTTTGCGGTTAATCGTGAAAAACTTAGTGTTTCAACCATTAAAACCGCGCTGGGTATTAAGAAAACCGACTGGGTTCTGGGACTTTTCCCGCAGGGTACAAGAGAAATAGACGGAAATATGGATAATGTAACAAGGGGTTTTGCGGGTCTTGCAAAAACACTTAAATGCGATATTCTTCCCGTTGGCATAACAGGTGCCATTAAAAAAGAGCGCAAACCCTTTGAAAGTCATATAAAAATAAATATAGGGAAACCAATCCCCTACAATGAAGATACACATGAAATGATTAACGTCTGGAGGCAAAAAATTGCCGAATTAACCGCAGGAGAATTGAATGAAAAAAATTAACCATGCAAGGAAGTATGCAAAAGATTTTAATTTTTTAACAAGGCTGTATCAAATATACGCCCTGTATATCCTCTATATACCGATTTTTGGACTTTTTTACAGGTTCAGGTGCGAGAGGAATAAAAATCTTGAAAACAAACCTTACATATTTGCCGCAAATCACATTTCCTACTGCGACCCGTTTCTTATGAACATGGTTACAGTGCGCTCTCTTGCTTATATGGCCAAGAAAGAGCTTTATGAAGTAAAAGGTAATTTCGGCAAATGGGTTGCGACAAATATTTCGCGGCTGGGCGGTTTTTCCGTTAACAGGGAGAAACTTGAAGTTTCCACAATTAAAACCTGTAAAGACGTATTTAAGGCAAATTTTAATCTATGTATATTTCCTCAGGGCGGTATAAGAAAAAACAAAAAAATAGAAGAAGTAAACAAAGGCTTTGTGGTAATTGCAAAAATGGTAAAAGCCGATATTGTTCCCGTCGGACTATCGGGTCTTGAAAGCTACAGCTGGAATATTTTCAAACGTCCTGTTGTAAATCTTAAAATGGGTACGCCTATTTCATACAAGCTTGATGAAGAAGAAATTATTGAAAACTGGCGCAAGCAGGTGGCACAGCTGACAGGCTATGAACTTGCCGATTTAAACAAATAGTAAAAGCAAAATTTTATATTCACATGTTTTAAACTCCATGCATAGTTATAGAGTTAAATTTTAGCCGATAAAGTGAATACAAAGATAAATCAAACAAGCTCATTTGTAAACGGACTGTCGCATTTTAAAAACCCTGCGGCGGTTTTGCCTACGCTTATAATAGAAAGCTGCTGTACGGCAGGCAGAACACATCAGAGCTATAAAAGGGGCGGAAAACTGGAAGCCAAAGAAAGATTCAGAGAAGAGGCCGTAAGCGGCATATTCTGGCTCTGGGGGGTAAAAGGCTTAAATAAAATCGGCGACATTATCGGCGAAAAAGTTTTTAATATTAAAGGAATAACAGATACAGGCAAGGATGCGCTTCGCGATCCGGGATATGCCATGACAAACAGTGCTAAATTTTTTAAATTCGGCAAAATCATAACAAGCGTCATCCTTGCAACAGGGCTTCTGGGATTTGTTGTTCCAAAAATTAACCATGCCATAACGGCGCACACTATGGATAGAGAAGAAAAAAACAAAAATTCAAGAGAAAATAAACAGCCGCGCATTTCGGAATTCTTCAGTGAAATTAAAAACAAAGATACCGGTAAATACTCTAATCTTGCAGCCCCTGTTGCTTTCTGCGGAAATGAAAATCTGACAAACTTTATTATGAAAGCGTCATATAATCTTGAAAACAATAACACATGGAGGCTTATTTCAACAGATACAGGCATGATTATAGGACGCGTAAGCAACTCAAGACACCCCGCCGAAGCTCTTGAATATGCTTTTCGCGACACAAGCTCCATTTACTTCTATAACTTTGCAACCCCTACGGCTATTTTTGTTTTAAATAAATTATTTAAAACATCCGACATTCACCCTAAAACAATAACCGAAACACATAATCACCTTATTAAGACAATCGCGGATACAGGGCTTACAGGCCGCGAGCTTGAGAAAAAAATAAGCAGCGCCTTAAGTGATTCAAGATTTGAAAAAATAAAATTCGACCCTGATAAAACCATTAAACTGAATAATCTGCTCGGACAGCTTGAAAAACTTGGCTTTGACAGGACGGGTGACATATGTAAAAAGGCTGAACTTATGAGTGAACTTCAGCCGCCGCTTCGCGGAGAAAAAATACTTTCTTTTGAGCAGGTGCAGGATGTTTTCTCAAACAGTATTACAAGCGAGCCTGTGTTCCTCAAAAAAGTTATAAATGAAGCGACTTACGGAAGGGCGGGAGATTCTAAAAAATTTGTCAGCGCAAAAACCTGCCAGAATATAAGAGAAAGCGTAGACAAATACATACTTGAGATTACCCGCAAACACGCTGATGATATAATTGATACAAAACTCCTTAATGCTGCCTGCAAAAAGGCAATGTTCAGAACAGCCGCTTTTCAGGCAGCAGGCATGATTTTCAGTATATTCGGACTTGCCGTTTTAATACCGAGGGCGCAAATTTTCCTGAGCCAGAAAATTTTCGGCAAAAAATCATTTGAAGATATCGCCCGCGGTGAGAACTCCGGCTCAAACACAAAAAGTGCATAAACCGGAGTTCACGGGCCGTTAGATTCTTGATTTTTTGATATAGTGAATAATGACAAGCACTATTGATATAAGTGCCGCTATGCCTACAATGGCGTAAATACTTCTTGCAAGCAGCGTACCTTCGCCAAAAAGATAAGCAACGAGATTAAAATCAAAAGCACCTATTAAACCCCAGTTTATGCCGCCTATTAATAAAAGTACATAGGCTATTGTACCGAGTATTGAAATACATCCGCATTCACACATTTTTATATCCTCATTTAACTTCTACATTTTGATTATGTATGTTTAAGAAAAATAAATAACCTCCTGCCGGGCAGTATAAAAGAGCGGTTAAAATATAGCCTGCAAGCTAATTAAGAAAATTGCTATGTTAAATAAAATGTTTTTAATTATGGGGGATTTATGCTAAGAGTAACAAGGATTCTTTTGATACCATATATTTTCTTTGCGCTGACAGCGCATAATGCCTTCTGTGAAGTAATTTCGGGACAGGTAAACGAAAACGCCACACTAAAAAGAAAAAATAAAGTCGTAGACTCGTACACACAAAAACCTGTAACCGGTGCTGCAGTAAGCATACCATCTTTGGGCTATAGAACCACAAGTGCGTCAGACGGAACATTTGAACTAAATACACAGATTAACGACAAAGCGATTCTTTCGGTGCAAAAGGATGGCTATAGGCCGTTTTCACTGACTATAGATGACAATATAGCTTCTAAGCCGCTGAAGCTCGGAATCGAAAAGAGTAAAGCGGGAGATGTAACAATAGAAAGCGAGCTTTGCCATCTCGGCGATGATGTGTATTCTGAAACCTCGGCAAATTCCGCGGAGTTTAAAGGCAAATCAACCGGCGCTTTTTTCTCCAAAAAATTTGGCACAAAACCGTTAAGGCCAAATGAAGAAGCTGTGGTAATAATAGGTTCGGTAATAGGCCTTGACACCAAAATGGCAAAAGAGCTCGGACAAAATCAAATAGCATATGTATATTCAAGTCCTGCGGAAATATTTTTCAACGGGGAAAAAGTCGGCGAATTGAACATTAACGGCGACAATCAGGAGGTAGTTATACCAAGACAGCTAATCAGGGATAACAATGAACTAACCATAAAAACAGGCAGAAATCTTTTTCAGCATGCATACATAGACTATGACGACATAGAAATAGCCAATATAAGGTTTGAAATAAAAGACAAACATGCTTTTGCAATCAGGTAGTGGCATTTTTAAGGTTTAATAGTATAATTTTTATATGATAAAATCCAAAAAATCCATAAGCAAAATTTCACCTTATCAGACTCCAAAATATGCGCAAATATGCAATTTAAAACTGGACTCAAACGAAAACCCGTACGGCCCGTCTGATGATGTACTTGAAGCGCTTAAGAGTATCACTCCTTCACAAGTGGCTCACTATCCTCATTACGGTGGATTAACGGATAAAATTGCACAGAAATTTCAGGTCAAAGATACGGAGGTTCTTGTAACAAACGGTGCAGATGAAGCCTTGAGCGTTATTATAAATACATATCTTGAAAATGACGAAGAGCTTATCTGTTTTATGCCGACTTTTTCAATGCCGAAAATTTATGCAAATATTTGCGGCGCAAATTTTCGCTCCGTTGACTATTATACAAAATGGGTATTTGACGCAGATAAACTTATAGAGCAGGTGAAGGAAAACACAAAAATTATCTATGTTACAAGTCCCAACAATCCGACCGGAGAACTTGCAGACATAAGAGATATTGAAAAAATACTTGTCCGTTGCCCTGATACGGCACTAATCCTTGATGTTACATATATTAACTTTTCAAATGTGCAGCAGGACTATTATAGTCTTATAAAAAAATACGACAACCTTTTTATTGTTAAGTCTTTCTCAAAAGACACCGGTCTTGCAGGGCTCAGGCTCGGAATGATATTAAGCGCCGGGAAAAATATTTTGGAGTGCAGAAAAGTAATCTCACCCTACAGTGTCAACTGTGCCGCAATTTGTGCAGGTCTTGCCGCGCTGAATGACAACAGGCGCGAAGATTTTATCAGAGAGCAGGTAAAAACTGCCCGCGAAGCTCTATTTTCGGGCCTTGCTGAATTCGGCTTCCGCCCGTATAAAAGCGAGGCCAATTTTGTATTGTGCGATTTTGGAAATTATTGCGATTTTGTATTTAAAAAACTTGAAAATGCAGGCATAAAAACAAGACGTTTTAGCGCTCCCGATACCCTTAAAAATTGCCTCAGAATAACAGCTCCAAAAGTAGAGGATACAGGCAAGATATTTAATGCGCTAAAGACAAAAGACCTCGTTGTCTTTGATTTAGACGGCGTTGTTTTTGATGTTTCAAACTCCTACAGACTTGCAATTAAAGAAACATTTAAACACTTTAGCGGCAAAGAAATATCGGATACGGAAATTCAAAAAGCCAAAGATATGGGCGGCTTAAACTGCGATTGGGATTTGACCGAGTTTTTACTTAAAAAACATGGCATAAGTGCGGATTTTAATGAAATTAAAGATGTTTTTCAGGAAATGTTTTTTAACCCCGAAAAAGAAGGGTCAAAAGGCATTATAGATAACGAAAAATTATCAATTCCCCCCTGTGTGTTTGAAAAACTTTCGGACAAATACGATTTCGCCGTGTTTACCGGCAGACCCAAAGATGAAGCCCTCTACTCGCTTGAAAAATTCGGTATTCTTAAATATTTTACAAAAATAATATCTCAGGATGACATAGAAAAAGAAAAGCGAAAACCACACCCCGAGGGACTTAACCGCATTAAAAAAGAAACAATATACAATAAAATCTGCTACTTTGGCGACACAATAGATGATGTATACTCGGGTGTTGCATCATCAACACTTACATATGCGGTTGCAAGAAAAGATGCAAAAAACGCTCAAATTCTGCTTGAAGCAGGCGCGAAGGACATAATTGAAGATATGTCAAAACTGGATGAATTTTTAGAATTAAAGGAAAAAGCATATGCAAACAATTGAAAAAACAAGAAACACCCTTGAAACACAGGTATCATTAAGTTTTAACCCGCAAGGCGACGGCACGTGTGTGATTTGCACGCCGATAAAATTCTTCAATCATATGCTTGAACTTTTATGTGCACACGGCGGATTCAGTCTGAAATTAAATGCAGTCTCGCTTGATTGCGACCCGCACCACCTTGTGGAAGATGTTGCAATCACTCTGGGCGAAGCTTTTAAAGAGTCACTTGGCGATAAAAGAGGAATAAAAAGGTATTCAAACATTATCCTGCCCATGGATGAAGCTCTCATCATGTGTGTTCTTGATGTATCGGGACGGGCATTTTGCAAGTGCGACGTAAATATCAAAGAGGAAAAAACATCAGACTTTGAAACAGTGCTGCTTTCTCACTTCTTTAACAGTTTTGCCTCCAATGCCGCAATTACACTTCACATAAAAATGCTTGACGGCAGCGACCCGCACCATATAATCGAGTGCACTTTTAAAGCATGTGCAAGAGCACTAAAAGAAGCAATATCGATAGACTTGAGAAATCCCGATAAAATCCCTTCTACAAAAGGTGCTCTTTAAAAATAAAAAAATCTTGAATTTTTTTTATGTTTCAAGCATAATTTTTTTGTTGCACATTTTGCATACATTAAACGGCAAGACAGCTCACCGAGTGACGAAGTTGCGAGATATATATTGAGAGCACTCCGCTCGAGCCGACTGAGCCGGTTGAAAATTGAATAATAAAATTAAATGGCAAGGTAGCTCAGTTGGTGAGAGCGCACGGCTCATACCCGTGAGGTCGAGAGTTCGAATCTCTCCCTTGCTATTTTTTAATGCCAACAGCGCATCGAGCACGGCTCACAGGCAGGGCTTTTAAAAAACACCTCTTGCGAAACTTGCCTGTAGGAGTGATGTTTGTTTTCTTGCTAAAACTTCATACATAGCTCTGATGCGATATTTCAAGTTTGGCAGTGCAGCTGTATGTTGTATGTATTTTACCTTGTTTAGATTATTGCTTGATTTGTTTTATGCTGTTACAATTTTCAAAGATAATTTAGCGAGGTAATAAATGATGAAATATTTTACCGGCTCTTATATTGTTACCGCTATTGGACTCTTGCTTGCTTATATTTGGGGTGAGCATGTGCATATAGGTAGCGGATTTGAATGTATTTTTATTGCGCTTGTGTTAAGTATTCTTGAGATAAGCCTTTCTTTTGATAATGCTGTCGTTAATGCGGCGAGGCTTGAGAAGATGTCGCCTAAATGGCAGCACAGGTTTTTAACCTGGGGGATTATTATTGCGGTATTTGGCATGAGATTTTTGTTTCCGATACTTGTGGTTTCAATATTTGCAAATGTGGGGCTTGTTGAAGTTGCCAAAATGGCAATCAGCGACGCAGACAGGTATGCTCACTATCTGCATGTATCCCACCCGCCCATAATAACATTCGGCGGTACATTCCTTATGATGCTGTTCTTTTCTTATTTTTTCAATTCACAGAAGAATATTCACTGGATAAAACTTCTTGAGGAAAAAATTTCACATTTCGGAGATTTTAAGGGTATACAGGTGGTATTAACCCTTCTTGCCCTTTATGTTATGCAAAATTTCCTGCCCGAAGCAACAAGGCTTGAAGTTGTAATCGCAGGTATATGGGGTGTTATGGTCTACCTTTTAATAGATGGTTTGACTCATATGCTTGACAAGCACGGGCAAAATCTTCCCTCTTCGCATTGCGGCGGGGGGCTTGGTCTTAAAAGCAGCTGCTTTGCCGGATTTTTATATCTTGAATTAATTGACGCCTCATTTTCGCTGGATGGTGTACTGGGTGCGTTTGCACTGAGTAAAGATATCTTAATCATTACAATCGGACTTTCGATAGGGGCGATGTTTGTGCGCTCGCTTACAATAATGCTTGTTGAGAAGAAGACGCTTACGCAGTATATTTACCTTGAACATGGTGCACACTGGGCTATAGGGGCGCTCTCTGCAATTATGCTGTTTTCGGCGGTGCATGAGGTGCCGGAAGTTATAACAGGGCTTCTGGGGCTTGGTTTTATCATTGCGGCATTTATATCTTCGCTCATTCACAACAAGCGTCAGTCTATGTTGTAAACCGGGTACTCTCTTTTCAGCTTTCTGACAAGCGTCATATCAAGTTTTTCAAATACGGCGCATTCATTGTTTTGTGCATTGGAGATTATTTTGCCCAGCGGGTTTACAATCATGGAATTGCCAATAGAGTACAGGTAGGGGTAACTTTTGCCTGTTTGATTTGATGATATAAAGTAGACAAGGTTTTCTGCGGCTCTTGCTACATTTAAGGCCCTCCAGCAGTTTATGAAATCTGCCATTTCATCTTCCGGCGCTGAGGTGAGATTGCACCAGGCGGCAGGAGCCACAATGATTTCCGCACCCATTTTTATGAGATTTTTAAACAGTAGCGGGTATCTTATATCAAAGCATATGCTCATTCCGACTGCGGCAAAGTCAAAATTTACAACAGAAGGTGTGTTTCCGGGTGTGATTTTTTTGCCCTCATTTCCGCCGAGATAATTATAGAGATGGATTTTTCTGTATTTGCCGACAATTGCGCCGTTTCTGTCGAGCGCATAGCTTGTATTAAAAAGCTTTCCTTCCGGATCTTTTTCGATAATTGTTCCGCATATAATATTTGTGCGAAACTGCCGTGCAAGTTCTCCGAAATACAAAAGAACGGGGGAGTTCTTTTCTTCTTCGGGGTGGTTAATAAAGGAATTATCGTCGATGCCTGTTGAGAAAAACTCGGGCATAATGACAAGATCAAGTCCTTCTTTTGAATTGTCGGAGATAAATTCCCCTATTTTGTTGCAGTTATGCATCTTGTCCCCGATTTTGGGGTTAATTTGTATGTTTAAAATCTTTGCACCCGTATTAATATCCATCTTTACCTCATGTGTATAAAAATTATAATACTACACAATTGAAGTCTTGCATATTTACTGATGTGCGATAAAGAAGT
>DVFS01000043.1 GCA_018713115.1 Candidatus Galligastranaerophilus faecipullorum | reverse complement strand
AGAAAGAGAGTGTTAATGCCGATTGGAACGTCAAAAGTGTATGTCCCGGGGTTAGCGAATATTTCCAAGCCTTTTTTGTTATCCGTGGTTACGGATACATTATCCTTCATGCGCTTTGTAATTACGGGTGCTAATGCTACCATAATTATAGAGATAACAAGTACTGCGGTTAAAAGTTCCGCCAGAGTAAAGGCAGTGTGTTTTTTATTTTTGTAAGTAAAAAAATGCGCGCTAAGGGCTGATTTGAACAGCGCAATGCGGGGCTGAACATTATTTTTCATATCTTGCTCCAGTGTAGTTATTTATATATAGATATTTTAACACCTAAGTTTTTAATTGTCCATAAACTTCATTTATATAAAAAATTAAAAACCTAAATATCAATATCTCACATCTTGTTTTATCATTACCAAAAAGGGGTAAAATTTATGACAATGATTGCGAAAGATGAGCCTTTTTACCAGATTTCCCAGGTTTCAAAATTATTAGGCATAACAAGCGACAGGCTGAGAACTTACGAAGAAGAAGGTCTTATAAAACCTTACCGCGCAAAGCACACCAAAGACGGCAAGAGGCTTTTCAGCCTTGAAGAAATAGAGTGGCTTGAAATCATCAGAGAACTAATAAAATCAGGTGTTACAATACCTGTAATAAGGCTTTTTTTATCTTCGAGGTTTAAGGGAGGGACAAAATTTTTAAAAGAAAAAGATGAAATTATTTTAAGCCTTATTGAAAAAATGTATTCCCACCCCGTTTATAAAAAACTTTTGTCCTAACTCCCCCGTTTATTTAACTTTACCCTGAAGGGTAATTTATCATTTTTATTAAATAAACAATTATAATTTTATGAAAAACGGCTTTTTAAAAGTATTTCTTATAGTGCTTATATTAATTGCAGCGCTGTATTTTGCATATCTTGCCATAAGGAACATAGGCGCCGTGCGCATAAATGCCCGTTTTGACGCGCTTCGTCCGTTTGGAGGGCATGCGGATGTGTATTATAAAGGCTATAAAGTCGGGCGCTCGCTTCGCATATATCCTGCGGATGATTACAAGCAAACAGTAATGGAAATAGCGCTTTATCCCAAGAACCTTTCACTGCCTAAAAATATTCAGATACAGCTTCGAAAAAAGACTGTGCTTTTTAAGTTTCAACATGATTATGTGGAAATTATAAGCCCTGATGAGCCTGTAAAAGAAAGGCTTGCAAGCGGGGATACGATAAAAGGAACAACAACGGCGGATATTAAAGACTACCTTGCAAGTCAGGACCCTTATGCGCTTGATGAAATAAAAGAAAATCTAAAAAACGCTTCAAAGGATTTAGACAATATGTTAATCTCGCTTTCGGATTTGTTTTCTTCTCTTGATGAAACGGTCAGAAATTCGCAGATGAGTATTCAAAAGTCTGCAAAAAATATGGAAATAACAACCTCGAACATAGCGCAGATAAGTACAAAACTGAACCGTGCGCTGAGTCAGGGAAGGATTGACAACTCGGCGGGAAATATAGATATAACTACGGATTATATAAAACAGAGCGCTGAAAATATTGAAGGCATTACGGATAATTTAAACTCTTTAAGCAGGGATTTAAAAAATCAGTCGGGGGAGATAAATTCCATAATTAAAAATACAAACTCCGTTTTATCAAACGCAAGCTCCATAACGGGCGGGGTAAACTCTACGCTTAAAAAACGTTTCGGCGGATTCAGACTCATATTCGGCAGGGCGGTGAATAATTAAAATTTGTCAGGGGCAAATTTTTGGGTTATGATTTTGCGCGTTAACAACAAGGAGACAAAAATGCTCAATCTTGCCCCCTTTAAGAATTTAAAAAAAGATTTTTTAGCCTCTGTTATAGTTTTTCTGATTGCTCTTCCGCTTGCGATAGGTATTTCAATCGCCTGTAATTTAAGCATTTACAGCGGCATTATGGCGGGTATCATAGGCGGGATAGTGGTCGGAGCACTGTCGGGCAGTTCTTTACAGGTATCGGGGCCCGCGGCGGGGCTTATACTTGTGGTTGTTGATATTATCCAGACACAGGGTACAGAAAAGCTCTTTTTAATAATTTTCCTTGCGGGGCTTATGCAGATAGTATTCGGGCTGTTGTCGCTCGGCAACTGGTTTCGCGCCATAACTCCCGCTATCATTCAGGGAATGCTGGCAGGTATCGGCATATCGATATTTTTGTCACAGTTTCACATAATGCTTGATTCAAAGGCGTCGGGCACGTTTTTGAGCAATATTGCGGATTTGTGGAGTATTATTTATAATTCCGTTCTGCCTTTTGATTTTTCAAGGCATCATATGGCGTGCTTTATAGGGTTTTTGACCATCCTTATAATTATATTATGGGATACATTTGCGCATAAAAAGCTAAAGGCGTTGCCCGCGGCGCTTGTTGCGGTGATTATTTCATCGCTTTGCGCAAATTTAATGCACCTTGATATTAATTATATAAATGTAGGACAGGATTTCTGGTCAAATTTTTATCTTCTGGATTTTAAAAGCGCGCTTGAGGGCGCAAGGTGGGCAAACATCGGCGTTGCGGTGCTTGTAATAACTTTTATAGCTTCCGCGGAGACGCTTTTAACTTCAAATGCAATAGATAAAATTTGTGATGATTCAAGAACAAATTACAATAAAGAAATAATCGCACAGGGTGTGGGCAACACACTTTCGGGTATATTCGGCGCGCTTCCGATAACGGGTGTAATCGTGAGGAGTGCGGCAAACATTGACGCAGGCGCAAAAACAAGGATGTCTGCCATATTGCACGGTGTGTGGATACTTGTTTTTGTAAGTATATTTCCTTTTGTTCTGGATTACATACCTATCTCGGCACTTGCGGCAATACTTGTGTACACAGGGTATAAACTTGTGGACATTAAGGCGGCAAAATACCTTTTCTCGGTGAGCCGCGGAGAATTTGCGATTTATTTAATAACACTTCTGGCTATACTTTTTACAAACCTTTTTGAGGGAATAATCTTAGGCTTTTGCGCGGCGCTTATCAAAAATGTTTACAAAGTAATGCGCGTGAATTTAAAAATCATAGAAAATGACGAGCAAAACAGCGTGCTTATAATGCTTTGCGGAAATATTACATTTTTGCAGCTGCCCGCGCTTATGTGCATTTTTGAAAAAATCGACGATTCAAAAGACGTTTCGGTATGCGCTTCAAAGCTTTATTTTATGGACCATGCGGGTATTGATTTTATCCAGAGCTGGGAGAGAAACAGGCAAAAGGCGGGCGCTAAAACGCAAATAGACTGGTCAAAGATAAGGCGCACCTATCCTAATTTCCACTGGAGAAAATTCCACAAAAGCAAGCCGTCAAGCGGACATTAGCGCTTGTGTAACAATTATTTTGAAGCGTATTGACTTCATTTCATGCGCCTTTGATAATAAAAATATTAATTAAAATATGAAAGATTATTCTATGTTTAAAAAAATATTATCTTCCCTGTTTGTATGCCACCTGTTATTTTCTCCCGCAGTATTTGCGCAGGAAGTTAAAGGCGGCATTTTAAAAGAAGGCGTTAAGCCCGCTAAAGAACCCATTACACAGGAGTTTAAAACAACCGAAAAAACGGTGAAATTCAGCGACAATATCTTAAAAAGAACGGTGGATGACGCCATTGTCCCCAAAAAACTCGAAACGTCGATGAAAAACTCCATTGCCCACATTTACGGCAGGGATAAAGTAGATATAATTTACGCTAATGTCTATGAAATCATTAAAAAATCAAAAGACAAAAGAAGCCTCGAGCTTTTAAAAGACGATCTTTCGCGCCCGTCTGACTGGTATAAGGACGAAGTTATTTATATGTTCTATCCCGACCAATTTGGCGTAAGCGACGATAACAAGCCCAACACCTTTAAAGACCTGCTCGGCATGCTTGATTATCTCAAAGACTTAGGCGTTACGACAATTTATATTATGCCCTTTGCGGACTCTCCGATGAACGATTCGGGTTTTGACGTTAAAAACCCCAAAAACGTAAGAAAAGACTTAGGCGGAATGCCCGAGTTTAAAGAGTTTGCGGATGCCGCGAGGAAAAAAGGCTTTAAAATCAAAGCCGATTTGATTTTAAACCACTTTTCAGACCAGCACGAATGGTTCCAGTCAGCACTTAAAGGCGACATAGACAAGCTTCACTACTTCATCGTAAGGGAAGATATGCCCGAGTATAAAGTCTATAAAGATGAAAAGGTCGGCTATATCGCGGAATACAAAGAAAAAGACGGCACAGTCACAAAAAGAAGGATAATCTTCCCCGAGGTATCGGACAACCACTGGAGAAAAGTCACCATAGAAGGTAAAGATTATTATTTATACCATACTTTCTACCCCTTCCAGCTTGATATCAACTGGGAAAACCCCAAAGTCCTCTACTATGTGCTTGAAACCATGGCTTTCTGGGCAAACTTAGGGGTTGATATTTTCAGGCTCGACGCTATTCCTTACTATACAAAAGAAGAAGGTACAACAGCCGAAAACCTGCCTAAGACCCATGAAATCATTCAGTTGTTGAGTGCATTTTTGCAAACAACGGCACCGCGCTCAATTATTCAGGCGGAAGCCTGCCAGCAGCCTAAAAAAATCCTTCCCTACTTCGGCACCGACAGAAAAGTCGAACACAAAATCCTGGGCGAAACAAAAGAAATCCAGAGGACATCCGAAGTGCAAATCTGCTACCACTTCCCCTACATGCCTGCCATCTGGGCATCCCTTGTAACTGCGGACAATAAACACTTCTGGGAAGCATATAAACAAACACCCAAAATCCCTGACAGCGCCGCATGGGCAATGTTTTTAAGGGTTCATGACGAACTTACCCTTGAGATGGTCGACCCGCAGACGCGTGAACTTTTATATGAATCCTTAACGCCGAAAGGTGCAACCTTTAGAAAAGGCTACGGCATATCGGGCAGACTTGCAAACTTCCTTGACAACAACCCCGACAGGATAGCCATGGCATTTTCAATTATGCTCTCGCTTCCGGGTGTACCAATTATTTACTACGGAGATGAGATAGGCGTGCAAAACAACTTTGCAAATGCAAGAAAAAGCGCTAAAGACCGCGAAGCAAAGCAAAAATCGCAAAAAGATAAAGTTACCATGCTAAGTTACTTTGACTCTCGCGACATTAACCGCGGCCCGATTAAAAAAAGCGTATTTTATAATGCCATGAAAGACTCGGTAAGCTTTAACCACAGGGTTTATTCAAGAGTCAAAAAACTCATTAAAGTAAGAAAACAAACGCCCGTACTCTCACACGGTACATTTGTGGAACTCAAAACGGAATCTCCCGAAATATTTGCATATGTCCGTGAGTACAACGGCGAGAGAATTGTGATTATAAACAATCTTTCAAACAGCCGCGAGCGCGCAGTGGTGAACTTTATAAACGACAATTTCGGCAAAAAGGCAAAAGATGTCTACTTCAAAGACCTGCTAAGCGATAAAATGATTCGCGCAAAAGCTCAAAACAAACAAATCACCGTACGCCTCAAACCTTACGACGCTCTGTGGCTGAAACTTTAATTCTGTATAGTTTGCTTAACATATGTAAACTATACACCGTGGCATTATAGTGTTTGCAGGCTTATAATGCCATTATGGCTAACAGAAAAATAAGTAATTTAACTAAAAAATTTGGCAAGAAAATTAGAATTGAACGCACAAAACAAAATATTTCTCAAGAAACTCTTGGACATCATGCAAATCTTTGCAGAACATCTTTAAGCGCTATTGAAAATGGGACAAGAGTACCAAATATTGAAACAGCAAACAATATAGCGCACGCTTTAAATATACCTTTAAAAAATTATTAAAAGAACTTTCAGATATTAGAACAACACTATAACCCCTCAAACGCTTGAAAAATCGGAAATATGGTTTATAATATAAATACACAGGGCGGTAGCGCTAACTACCGTGTCTGTTTTAGATGGCTAATGCGGTACTCAGCGTTTTCGTTGGGTGCCGCATTTGGTTATGTACATAATCAATAGAATCAAAGTTAATGTTAAATTGATATTTTCCATAATCAGCCCTCCTTTCATCAAAACTATCAGCCGATGGCTAACGTATTTTGCTGCCGATGTTTATCAGAAAAAAACAGACTGCCCTGCGTATTAAGTTTTCAATTTGCTACAGTTTTGCAAAAAACTTTTTCTTGCACCATTGCAGTGCAACTCCGCTATAGGTGGAAATTACCATGGTAAGGACAAAGTAAAAATATGTCGTTTGAATCGGGTTGTAAATCCAGTATATGTCGTGATTTGCCCTCTCTTGAATCGGGATGTTGTGGATATGGAGAAAAACGGCCGTTATGATATACATAACAAGCAGGTGATTTGCCATAATGTGATAGGTGGTTTCACCCGTGTATTTTATAAACTTTGAATCTTTAACATAAGGATAAACAAGTTTTACAACAAGCAGCGACGCCCATATACCCGTTAGTGCGGTAATCACGGGAACAATCATCTGCTCGTCAAACCTCGCCCAGACAAGTACATAGCTGAGCCCTATGCCATGTTCAGGGTCAAAGTCACGGTTAAACAGCCACAAAACGGACTGCAGTGCAATAACCGCCCCCGCCCATTTAAGCGTAAAAATATTAACCTTATCTTCAATATAATTTCTGTAATAATACCCCAGATACACAAAAAAGAGCGAAAACATCGTCCTTATTATAATTAAAGTCACGGAATCCAATGTTATTACTTTAGATACGGGAATAGCCGCAATACCAAGAAGCGCAAAAAAACCGAGATGGAAAAATTTATTGTCAAAGGACTTTTTAAGCACGCGAAACAAAAACAAAAACACAATCATTGTCATAAAAAGCTGTGTTACAAACCACATCGGGCAGGAAAGATCAAACTGGTGCCCGTTTAAAAAAGGTGTAATAAAAAAGTTCTTTAAAGACAGCGGCATTCCCCAGAACTTGCCCGTAAGACGCGCTATTAAAACGGTTACACCCAGATAAAAAACGTTATACAAAAAATACGGTACAAGCAGGCTCCTTACGCGTCTTTTTATAAAGGTCAAAACGTCGTCAAGGTATTTGTCTTTAAACAAATATCCCGAAATAAAGAAAAACAAAGCAAGCTGGAAAGAGTAGGGCGTAAACATCCCCAGAAGCGAAAACTCCAGATGTCCCGACACCACAAGCAAAATCGCCAGCGCTTTTAATACATTTACTTTATTAGAAAATTCTTTTTCCACGTTTTTTCCTCCCTGAGCAATTATTTTTGCATGATTTTTACAGATTTACAATATTAGAGTATAATAATTCTTATGTTCAAACCTGCATTTGACGAAGCAAAAAAACTTGCCGCAAACTACGGCGTAATACCCTTGTCCTGCGAGATTTTCGCAGATATAAGAACACCTGTCGAGGTTTTAAGAATTTTAAAAAACGTCGACAGCCACTGTTTTCTGCTTGAAGGCGTGGAGGATACAAAAGTCTGGGGGAGGTATTCTTTCCTCGGTTTTGACCCCGTACTTGAAATAACCTGCCGCAACAATGTTTTAAAAATCGGTACAAAAGAAATTCAAACCGAAAAACCGCAGGAATACATAAAAGAAATACTAAAAGAATACAAAGCGCCCGTTCTTGACTACCTGCCGCCGTTTAGCGGAGGGCTTGTCGGGTATTTTTCATACGATTTTATAAAATATTATGAAGAAAAACTCGACCTCGACGCAAAAGACGAAGAAGGCTTCAACGACGTTGATTTAATGCTTTTTGACAAAGTAATAGCATTTGATAATCTGCGCCAGAAAATTGTAATTATCGTAAATATAAAAACGGATGACTTAGAGCAAAACTATAAAAGAGGCACCAAAGAGCTGAACAAAATCGCAAACCTTATAAGAAGCGGCACACAGTGTGAAATTAAGCCCCTTAAACTCAAGGAAGACTTTAAAGCCCTCTTTGAAAAAGAAGAATTCTGCTCTATGGTAGAGCGCGCAAAAGACTACATAAAAGAAGGCGACATCTTTCAGGTTGTGCTCTCTAACCGCTTTGACGCGCCTTGCAGCGGAAGTCTTTTAAATACTTACCGCTATTTAAGGACAATAAACCCTTCGCCCTATATGTTTTATATGGGTTCAAACGACCTTGAAATCGCAGGCGCTTCGCCCGAGACCCTTGTTAAGCTGCACAATAAAAAACTATACACCTT
This sequence comes from Candidatus Galligastranaerophilus faecipullorum, assembly GCA_018713115.1. Taxonomy (GTDB): domain Bacteria; phylum Cyanobacteriota; class Vampirovibrionia; order Gastranaerophilales; family Gastranaerophilaceae; genus Galligastranaerophilus; species Galligastranaerophilus faecipullorum. Next base: position 8,465 of record DVFS01000043.1, on the reverse strand, counting down.
CCCGCTTGCAGGCACCCGTCCCAGAGGCAAAAACGACGAAGAAGATAAAGCACTTGAAGATGACCTCCTTAATGATGAAAAAGAACTTGCAGAGCACAACATGCTCGTGGATTTAGGCAGAAACGACATAGGCCGCATATCGGAGTTTGGTTCGGTAAGGGTTGAAAAATACCTCTCAATCGAGCGTTTTTCACATGTTATGCATATAGGTTCAACAGTAACGGGCTTTATTAAAGATAATCTCGGGCCTCTTGATGCCATAGGCTCCATTCTGCCCGCAGGAACACTCTCAGGGGCACCCAAAATCCGCGCCTGCGAGATAATAAACGAACTTGAAAACAACAAAAGAGGAATTTACGGCGGCGCAATAGGCTATATAGATTTAAGCGGCAATCTCGACTGTGCGATTGCAATTCGTATCGCATACAAAAAGAATGACAAAGTCTTTGTACGCGTGGGCGCAGGCATTGTGTATGACAGCATAGGCGAAAACGAATACATGGAAACAATCAACAAATCACGCGCAATTATGAAAGCAATAGAAATGTCGGAGGATATGGCATGAATAAAGAAAAAAAATCCATTCTCCTTATAGACAACTTCGACAGTTTTTCATACAACCTGTATCAGCTGATAGGCTCAATCTATCCCGACATAAAAGTCGAAAGAAACACAATTACCCTTGATGAAATAGAAAAAATCAACCCCTGCGCGCTTATTATCTCCCCCGGACCCGGAAAGCCGTCAGATGCGGGAGTTTGCATAGAGGCAATAAAACATTTTAAAGGTAAAATGCCCATTCTCGGGATATGCCTCGGACATCAGGCAATAACCGAAGCTTTCGGCGGCAAAGTAGTTTACGCGGATAAAATAATGCATGGTAAAACCTCAACCGTCACCGTTGATACCACATCAAAAATTTTCAAAGGGTTAAACAGCGAAATTGAAGTTGCGCGCTACCACTCGCTTATGTCGCAAAAAGAAACCCTGCCCGATGAACTTAAAATAACGGCAAAAACAAAAGAGGGTGTCATTATGGCGCTTGAACACAAAAATTATGAGATTTACGGGCTGCAATTCCACCCCGAATCAATACTTACACTTTGCGGCAAAACCCTTGCACGGAACTTTTTGGAACTTATACAATGATAATAGAAGCAATCAAAAAAGCCTCAAAAAGAGAAAATCTCGACTATGAAACAATGCGCGAAGTAATAGATGAAATTGCTTCGGGCAAAACGACAGACGCACAAGTGGCGGCGTTTTTAACCGCAATGCGCATGAAAGGCGAAACAGTGGAAGAAATCACCGCAGCCGCAACCGTAATGCGCGAAAAATGCACCAGAGTGGACTTAGAGCAAATTGATGCCATAGATATCGTAGGCACCGGCGGCGACGGCGCCTCCACTTTTAATATTTCAACCGCAGCCGCTTTTGTTGTGGCGGCAGGCGGCATAGGAGTAGCCAAACACGGCAGCAGAAGCGCCTCGGGCAAGGTCGGCTCGGCTGATTTACTTGAAGCAATGGGGGTAAATATCTTTACCGTTGCCTCACAGGAAAAGAAAATCTTTGATAAAACGGGCATGTGCTTTATGCTTGCACCCAATCACCATCCTTCAATGAAATACGTCACGCGTGCAAGAAGCGAGATTAAAATACGCACGTTTTTTAATATCTTAGGCCCGCTTGTAAACCCTGCAAACGCTAAAATGCAGCTTCTGGGCGTGTTTGAAGAAGACCTTGTGCAGCCTATGGCGCGCGTTATGGCAAATTTAGGCATTAAAGACGGCATGACGGTACACGGACTGGACGGGCTGGATGAAGCTACAATCTGCGCGCAGAGTCTTGTGTGCGAAGTACGCGGCGGAAAATTAAAAACCTACAGAATAAACCCTCTTGACTTCGGTTTGCCGCTTTATGAACCCCAATCTCTTAGAAGCGAGACAAAAGAAGAAAATGTTTCCATAATACGCGGCATTTTCTCGGGCACAATCGAAGGTGCCAAAAAAGACATCGTGCTTTTAAATTCAGCCCTTGCTTTTTATATAACGAGAAAAACCCCGACAATAAAAGAGGGCATAGAATACGCACGCAAAGTTATAGACTCAAAACGCGCGCTATATAAACTTGACAGCTTTATAAAAGCCACAAATGAGGATTTATGAATATCTTAGAACAAATAGCACAAAAAACCCTCATAAGAATAGAAGAACTTAAAGCCTCCCGTCCGCTGAATGAGGTTAAAGAAAAGGCTTTATCTTTGCCCATAGGCGATTTTGCATTTGAAAAAGCACTTTTAGGGGATGATATTTCTTTTATATGCGAAGTCAAAAAAGCTTCACCCTCAAAAGGCTTAATAGATGAGGATTTTGATTATCTCAACATTGCAAAAGAATACCGGAATGCAGGCGCTGCGGCGATTTCATGCCTGACCGAGCCATACTGGTTTTTAGGACAAGACAGCTATTTAGGCAAAATTTCAAAAGAGGTTGAAATCCCCGTATTAAGAAAAGATTTCACGCTTGATGAGTATCAAATTTACGAGGCTAAAACAATAGGAGCACAGGCAGTACTTTTAATCTGTGCGCTTCTTGATGAGAAAAAGCTTGCAAAATTTATAGATATAGCGGACTCTTTAGGGCTTGGTACCCTTGTTGAAGCGCATAACGAGGAAGAACTAAAGTGTGCGCTTCGCGCAAAGGCAGGGATAATCGGTGTCAATAACCGCGATTTAAAGACTTTTGAAGTCGATATAAACAATTCAATCCGCCTCAGAAAACTTGCGCCCGATGATATAATTTTTGTGGCGGAGAGCGGAATAAAAACACCCGATGATATATCGCGCCTGAGAGAAAACAGGGTAAATGCCGTACTGATAGGCGAAACGCTTATGCGTGCAAAAGATAAAAAAGCGCAGATAGAACATTTAAGGGGGCGCTGAAATGACGGTAAAAATTAAAATCTGCGGAATAAAGCGAGAAATTGATACCGATTTTATTAACTCTGCCCTGCCCGATTACACGGGTTTTGTTTTTGCACCGTCAAAAAGGCAGATAGGACTTGACTTTGCACTAAAGTTGAAAAATCTTTTGAATCCCGAAATTAAAACCGCCGGAGTTTTTGTAAATGCCGATGAAGATGAAATCCTCTCCTGTGTGCATTCGGGTGTAATTGATATAATCCAGCTCCATGGTAATGAAGATGAGGATTACATAAAAAGAATAAAAAACAAAACAAACCTCCCTGTCATAAAAGCATTCAAGGGCGGTGCACAGGACAAAATCACAACATCTGCCGACTATATCCTGCTTGACAGCGCTCAAAACAACGCATTTGGCGGCACGGGGAAAACCTTTGACTGGACAAAAATCCCGAAACTCAACAAACCGCTTTTCCTTGCGGGGGGAATAAATGCGCAAAACATAAAAGAAGCGCTTAAAATAAAGCCCTTCTGCATTGATGTTTCATCGGGTGTGGAGACCGAAGGGTTTAAGGATGGAAAAAAAATCAAAGAGGTTGTAAAATTAGTTCGTAGCATTGAGGCATGTAAAAATGAGTGATACAAAATTCGGAATCTACGGCGGACAGTACGTTCCCGAGATTTTAATGAATGAGATAATAAATCTTGAAAATTCATACAATAAATATAAAAATGACCCTGCATTCTGCGCGGAACTTGATTCGCTTTTAAAAAACTACGCGGGACGCCCCTCTCTTTTGTATTTTGCAAAAAATATGACCGAAGATTTAGGCGGGGCAAAGGTTTATCTTAAACGTGAAGATTTAAACCACACAGGTTCACACAAAATAAACAATGTCTTAGGACAGGTGCTCCTGGCTAAATATATGGGCAAAAAAAGAGTCATAGCCGAAACGGGCGCAGGTCAGCACGGTGTTGCAACGGCAACTGCCGCAGCACTTCTGGGATTAGAGTGTGAAATTTTTATGGGCAAAGAGGACACCGACCGCCAGGCGCTCAATGTTTATCGTATGGAGCTTTTGGGTGCAAAGGTTCATCCCGTTATGACAGGAACAATGACTCTTAAAGACGCGGTTAATGAAACCATGCGCGAATGGTCGCGCCGCGCCGATGATACGCTTTATGTGCTGGGTTCGGTTATGGGGCCGCACCCTTTCCCGACCATTGTAAGAGATTTTCAAAGTGTAATATCAAAAGAAGCGCGCAGACAGATACTTGAAAAAGAAGGTAAACTGCCAAATGCTGTTATGGCGTGCGTCGGCGGCGGCAGCAACGCGATGGGTATGTTTTATAACTTCATAAACGACCCCGATGTTGCGCTAATCGGCTGTGAGGCGGCAGGATTAGGACTTAATACCGAAAAACATGCCGCAAGCATTGCAAAAGGCAGACTGGGAATCTTTCACGGTATGAAATCCATATTCTGCCAGGATAAAGAAGGGCAGATTGCACCTGTTTACTCTATCTCCGCAGGTCTTGACTACCCCGGCATAGGACCCGAGCATGCCTGGCTGCACTCCACGGGACGCGCACAGTATGTACCTGTTACGGATAATGAAGCGGTTGATGCTTTTGAATATTTATCACGCATTGAGGGTATAATCCCCGCCATTGAAAGTGCACATGCAGTGGCACATGCAAGAAAAATCGTACCTAAAATGAACAAAGACGACATAGTAATAATATGCCTGTCAGGCAGAGGGGACAAAGACGTTAAGGCAATGGCAGAATACAGAGGCAGGAAAATAAATGAGTAAGATAAAAGAGGCATTTAAAAATAAAGCATTTATAGGGTTTTTAACCGCGGGCGACCCCGATATGGAATCAAGCGAAAAATACATTCTCGATATGATTCGCGCGGGTGCGGACTTAATTGAAATAGGCATTCCCTTTTCAGACCCCGTTGCCGAGGGAGAAGTGATTCAGGCTGCAACTCTTCGCGCGCTGAAGTCAGGCACTACGGTTGATAAAGTCTTTTCTCTTGTTGAATCCTTAAGAAAGAAAACCGATGTTCCGTTTGTATTTTTAACTTATTTAAACCCTGTTTTTAACTACGGCTATGATATTTTCTTTGCAAAATGCCAAAAGGCAGGTGTGGAGGGGATAATCATCCCTGATTTACCCTATGAAGAAAAAAATGAAGTTGAAACTGTCGCGGATAAATACGGAGTGGATTTAATCCCGCTTGTGGCACCAACATCGCGCGACAGGGTGCAAAAAATCGCAAAAGGCGCAAAAGGCTTTGTATATATAGTATCTTCAATGGGTGTAACAGGCGTCAGAAAAGAAATTACAACCGACCTTGGAACAATTGTAAAAGCAGTGAAAGAAGTTACAGACACCCCCTGCGCCATAGGTTTTGGCATATCAACCCCCGAGCAGGCGCAAAAAATAGCCTCCGTCTCCGACGGCGTCATAATAGGCTCCGCCATTGTCAGAATAATAGCCCAATACGGCAAAAATGCCTCGGATAAGGTATATTCCTACGTCAAATCCATAAAAGACGCGATAAGGTAAATACACTTTAAAAACATTTTATTTTGTGGTATAATTTAGCGCAAAAAAAATTATTTTTGCGCGTTAGTGTTGTATAAGTTTAAAAAAGGTTGGTTAATTGATGATTGTAAGTCAAATCGGCGCTTATGAAAGCGGCAGGGATTATAGTAATTACAAGGGTGAGCGCCGCAGGCAGAGTTTTAAAACAGGAGCACTGATAGGTGCGGCTTTAAGTATTGCAAATGATATTTTTCAACATAAAAATATAAAAGCAAACTACAAGGATATGGTGTCTCAAATAGGTAAAAACAAGGCATTTGTGAAAACAGCGGGCTCTATTGCTTTTAATCTGGGTGCGGCAATGCTTTTCTACGGTGCGCTAAACACGCTCTTCGGCGCAATTGTGGATAAAATTGTAAACATAGGCAGAGTAAAGCACAGCTAAACTACCTTTCTTCAAATATTAAAAGAGAGTGCGGCGACTGCCTGTAGTTATTTGAAGGAATTTTTTCATCCCCGTCAACAAAAGACTTTTCGCGCGAAGTATCGCACACAAGGTGCCAGACTTTGCCCTGCTTGGGTGCAGGCAATTTTACATCTATAAAATGTTCATCCGATGATGTGGATATAAAAATATCGCTGCCGTCGCTTATTTTGTAGCACATAATGTTTGAATTTACATTATCCCAATAACTGTTATCCCAGTTCTGGGCATACGAGCCGTCAGGCTTAAAGTATTGAATATCTTTATTAAACACACCGTAGCGAAGTTCGGGATGTTCTTTTCGAAATTCAATCATTTTCTTTGAAAAGTCAAAAATTCTGCCCTTTCTGGTTTCAGGGTTTCTGACTTTTGAAAAATCAAGATAGTTTGTATCATCGTCTTTATTATAGCTGTTGTCATCTCCGCCTTTTGAATGCGCAATTACATCTCCGACCTGCAGCATGGGTGTGCCTTTAGACAGAAGCGTGAGTGCGATTTGTTTTTTCATGGCGCTCTCCTGACGCTTTTCGTCTTTGCCGTAATCGGTTGCAAAGTGCCAGCAGCCCTGCGGAGATTGATAAGAATTGGCGTCATTTAAGTTAAATCCGTCATGAGAGTAGGCATAATTAATAGATTTATCGCCTCCGCCGAGCACATCGTAAGAACCCTCAAGAACATTTCTTAAAGCGCGCGGGGTGAGAGTAAAAGGAAAAGTGGAATCCCTTTTTATTGATTCTCTTGCAATATCATTCCACTGCGCCCACTCCTGGGGGAATCTCCCGAGTTGATAAGAATTATCTCCGCCGCAGGTCCACGGTTCGGCTATAAGATATATGCCGTCACCCTTTTGATGAGGCTCAAGGACTTTAACGCCTCTTTCCTTTAAAAGACCGCTTAACCTGCCCACAAGACTTCTGTTCGCGTCATAATAAACCTTCTCGCTTGTGTCCGTATCCATTAATCCTGCCGCAAGGTCAAAGCGAAAAGCGTCCACACCCTGATTAGCCCAGAATGCAACAGAATCGGCAACAAAGTTCATAACTTCTTCCTGCGCCACATTCATATCATTCCCGCAGCCGGAGTTTGAATTGTATCTGCCCTCTTTTTGTTTATAATACATTTGATTGTCAATTAAAGAAAAACCGAACTGTTTGGCACGATTAATATCATTATCCTTAAGCCCCGCTTCACCTGTGTGGTTAAATACAATATCCATACAGACTTTCAGGTTTTCCCTGTGAAATTCTTTTACCATCTCGCGAAACTCGCGCAGTGCACCGCCCGGGGTCTTATCGCTTGCATATTTCTTTGCGGGCGCAAAATAGCCAAGGGGCATATATCCCCAGTAATTTCCGCCGTTTTCCCTGTCATCAAACTCTGTTAAGGGCAGGAATTCAATCATGGTAAAACCCATGTTTTTTAATTTTTTTGCCATATTTTTTGCGCCCAGATAAGTGCCTGCGCCGTCAACATCTTCATTTATGCTTAAATCTTTTATATGCACTTCACCTATTATTTCATCGCTCAATGCTCTGGGGCGCGCCTTAGGAATAAGTGCATCGTTATTTACGGTAAAAACGCTTTTAGGAGCGTATTTTGCACTGTCCTTAAGGTAATTTTCTTTGCTTACTATATGAGCGTCTTCGCCAAAAGGGTTGTCGGACGGCAGATGGCTTAATTCTTTTGCATAAGGGTCAAAGGCAAGTTTATTAGGATTATAGCGGTTTCCGTCTTTATCAACAAGGGTGTCAAAGCCGCTTTTAGGGTTGTTTATTTTCCCTTCTTCATTAAAAAAATCCCCGCTGTAGCGCCAGTTAGGCCCGAACACCCTGTAGCCGTAATAAACAGGCTTTTTGCCCCCGCCCAGAACATCAATCGGGACTGATGTTTCCCATATATCGGAATCCTGTTTTTTTGTCATCCTGATGTTAAGAGCCGCATCTTTTCCTTCAGGCTCATCAAAAATACACAAAAATACATCCGTTGCATTCATTGAAGCAAGTTTGAAATCAACGGAATTTGTATCCTTATTAAAATTTGCACCCAGCCTTGTTTTATCGGTAGAAATCAAGCTGCGTCTTGTTCCGGAGAGAGCCTGCGCCTCAAGAGCACTTGCCGCTTCAAGAGAGGTAAAAGCTATATCGTTTTTTAACGGCACAACATTTTCCCCGCGGGCATTAAAAACCGCCTTTGGGATTGCATAGCTAAAATTTACGGGTCTGATGGCAAGTGACATATTACTCCTTCGTCTTGATTTATTGTGTTTTTGGTTTATGATTATTTTATCCTTTGGGGCGTTAGCGCACTGAGTGAGCGAAGCTTGCGAGAGTCATATTAGCGCATGGCGCTGCCAACGGTTGAAAATTGAATAGGTTTACCATTTGGGGCGTTAGCGCAGTTGGTAGCGCGCAACACTGGCAGTGTTGAGGTCACGGGTTCGACTCCCGTACGCTCCACCAATTTTTTAAAAAATTTTGCAAAATTTGTTTTTTGCAAATTTTTTTT
>DVFS01000007.1 GCA_018713115.1 Candidatus Galligastranaerophilus faecipullorum | reverse complement strand
GATGAATACGGCAACATTCAAGAGGAAATCTCTCATGTATATGACAAAAACGGCAGAGTATCGCGTGTTTATAAAAACCATGCAAACGAATGGGGGACAGCCGTAGATTTTGCAGACGGTAAAGTGATTGCTAAAACCGAGTTTGGAAAAGAAGGCATAAAAAAGGCAGAAATTTTTGATAAGGACGGCAGAGTTGTAAAAGAAATCAAAGGTAATCCATCGGCCGGCACGCATTCGGCAGTCGATATTTTACCCGACGGAAGCAAAAAAGAAAGAATCGGATATCTTGAATATGACCGTGTTGCAACTCCTGCCGCGCAATATGACAGTAAAATGCGCCCGATAGGTGTAATAAACTACGATTCAAACGGCAAGATGGGAAATGCACTTGAATTGTTTGATGATGGTGGTCGTCACACTTTACAGTTTACTTACGCGGATGATTCCATATATTCGATTATAATTCCGAAAAAAAAGAAACTCGAAGAAGGTGATATCTTACTTCCGAGATTTGACTTTATCCCATCGGATACTGATAATGCTTATCATGCAAGAATCAATGCTTCGGGTAAAAATACCCATCCGGGCCGTTTTTCTGATGAACAGTTGATATCGCTTCAAAAGCATGCACGTGAAGTTATAGGAAGAGCAAAAGCTGAGGGAATAGATTTTCCTTATGAGCGTGCCGAAGAATATCTGTCCAAGATATTTGATGTATAATTATAATATATAAAATAAAAAGCCGCTTTATGCGGCTTTTTATTTGTAAAAACATCAATCACGTTTTAATCTTTTCTTCCGACAGATGTCTGCGAGTTTTGATACTGCATATCCTGAAGATATTGCTGGCCGTTCATTACAACCTGATAGAGCTGCTTTAAGTCGCCTTCCAGCTTGTTTAAGACTTCCTGAGCGTACTTCTGGGCGCCTTCTTTGATTTTTATCGCTTCTTCCTGAGCGGCAAGACGGGCGCTTTCGGCTTCGTTGAATGCTTTCATTTTAATTGCTTCGCATTCTTCAATTACCTGTTCGCGGATTTCTCTTGCACGTTCTTCAACGGCTTTATTTAAACTGGACTCGTTTAAAAATCTGTGTCTTTCGTTTTCCGCGTCTGCTATTATGCGCTCTGCCTTCATTCTGGCGTCCTGAATAATATCTTCTTTTTTCCTTAAAATAACATGCGCATCTCTTATTTCATTTGAAATAGCATCAGGAAAACTTGAGATAATCCTTGATAATTCCTGGCTTTTGACTACAATCAGATGAGACGGGAGAATATGAAAGCCTGTTTCCCAGAGCTGATTTAGTCTGTCTATTAAATCATACATTTTTTCTTCTGATTGTGACATTTTATTTTAATTACCTTTCTTTTGCTTTTGTAAATATTCTACCACACTTTTTGGCACAAATTTTGATACATCTGTACCAAAATCCGATAATTCTTTCACAATACTTGATGAAATGAAATTGTATTTCGGTTTTGTAGTCAAAAAGACCGTATCTATGTCAGGTGCAATGGCAGAATTTGTCTGGCACAGCTGCAATTCATATTCAAAGTCGCTGACTGCCCTTAAACCTCTTATTAAAAAATGAGCTCCTTTGGACTGTGCGTATTCAATGGTAAGCCCTTCAAAACTGTCTACTTCGACATTATCAAGCCCTTCTATGCTTTCCTGAATGAGCTTAACCCTGTCGCTTACCGGCAAAAAGGACTTTTTGGATGAGTTTTTAAGCACGGCAATTATAACCCGATCAAACATTTTAGAGGCTCTCTCTAAAACATCCAAATGCCCTTTTGTAATGGGGTCAAAGCTGCCGGGGTAAATTGCGGTTTTTTGATTTTGGGTGTTATTTCTCACATGGATATTATATTTTAAAAATTTTTATGTTCAAATGCTATTTCCCGAGCAAAAAGAGTTTGTAAATTTTTTGTTACATTTCTTTTATAATGACAATTTTTCATCTTGAGAAACTTTATAAAATAGCCCGAAGGAGTTGTGTATGATTGGAAAAATTTCAAGCGTTTCAAGTGTTAACAATCAAAGGAGTTTAAATTTTGCCGCTTCAAAAAACGTAAGCGCTCCGAAGATTTATAATCAAAGCCAAAATTTTGCCCCTCTGCCTTTAGGCAACATATACGGCGCAAAGATTAACTTTACGGGCAGAAGAAAAAAAACACAGCCTCTGACCCCCGCACAGGAGCTTTATGCGCAGGCTTCGCGAAATTCAAAGATAAAAACCGACAACTGGACGCTTGAGCATATGTATTTAGGTGTCAATCACCCTGAAAAAAGATGGGTGGCAGGGGTCGAGCCTAAAGAACTTTTAAACAGAGATTTAAAAGACGCCATAAACTCCATTATGACGCTTCAGTACGGCGAAAATGCGCCCGATAAAATTCCTTCAAATATTAAAACCCCGAACTACGGTGACAACTGGGGCAGACATGCAAACTATATAGAAATAAATAACCGTGCATTGGGCGAGATGCATGGAGACCGCACAAACAGTTCAATCTTAGGCGCAATCAAAATGCTCCCCGCGATACCGCCTTCTCATGATAAGTGGGCGAACTGCATTTTGGTATCACAGCTTTATCCCAACATCTGGGGAGACGGTTGGAATAATAACGGAGAAAACTCCCTCTATGGTATCAAACTTGAATATGAGCGCGCCTCCGATAATATCGGCTGGGTGGATGTAGGTAAAAAAATGTTCACCCCTGAAGAACAAATAAAGGCGTTCAATGATCTTGCCCATCTTCGCGGTTTTAAGACTTCTTTTCGCATGCTGATATCTGAAGACCAGCTTAAAATAGGCGACTCGGGTCAGTTCAGGTGGAATAATCCCGACCATGTCGAAGCGTTTATTATCGCCTGCTGCAAAGGAATTGAACTTGGTTTTGACGGCATTTTCTTTGATTCCTTAAAACATGTGGGCGGATACGACTGGGGTCATTACGCAGGTGTGGGCGCTGTTCCAAGCTATGACCAGATGGCATACATTTTAGCGGAAATAAGAGAAAGAACAGGCAGAACCGACCTTAGTTTCTCAGGTGAAAAAGCCGAAGGTGATTCGCTGCGCTATAAGAACATGGGCGTAAACGCCGGTGCTTCGGGAATAGGTGCAAACAGCTCCGAAGAAGTTAAAAATTCCGCACATTCTCAAGCCTGGTGCAATGAATTTGCCTGGGGGCCTGTTGTATCTGATGATAACGATGAAGGCGTTATCTGCTACAGTGAAAGAATGAATAAAATCAACTCTTCGCTTTTCGGCTACGACAGCGCAGCGGAAAAGCTTCCCTCGTTTATGCAGATGCATGATCTCTTCCCGCTTAATTACAATACAAATACCCATAACTTAATGCTTGAAAACCGCAATTTCTCAACTGACGGCAAGCCTAAAAGCCACTATGACAACCTTTTTGCCACAGGGGCGGTTGAGCGCAGCTACAGGAATCAGGTAAATGAAAAATTTGCCTGGGCATATAACTATAATCCCGACTAAAAGCATTATTTTTACTTGACTGTATCAAAAAAATCATTAATTTGTATGAAAAATCAAACTAATTTCAATGTTTAATTGAAGTATTAAGGTATAGTGTCCGTAAACTCCGACAGGGGGGTGATTTTTCACACAATGTTTAATCCTAAGATTCAGTCTTATATTAATTCAAGCGGTGAAGCTCAGGCTAAAATGCGCGCACAGCAGCTTAATTCATACATTGAAGCGCTGTATCCGACACCTGTTGACCCTAAAGAAAACACGACGGTAAAGCCTTTTAACGAGGTGCTGAAAGTCACAAAAGAAGAATCCGCTCCCGTATTTAAGGTGGATAAGCCGCCCGAGATTCCTTTCGGTTCTCTTTCAAGAAAAATAAAATATACAAAAGACGAGATACTGGCACTTATTGACAGAACGGCGCAGAAGTACGGAATTGATGAAAAACTTGTGCGTGCTCTTGTGAAGCAGGAATCAGGCTTTAACCCCAATGCCAAATCTCACGCAGGCGCTCTCGGGCTTATGCAGCTTATGCCTGCAACTGCTGCGGGCTTAGGGGTTAAGAATCCTCTTGATCCCGTACAAAATGTCGAGGGCGGTGTTAAGTATTTAAAATCAATGCTGGACAGGTTTAACGGCAATACGATTCTTGCGCTTGCCGCTTATAACGCAGGCCCTAACGCGGTTAAAAAATATAACGGCGTTCCGCCCTATAAAGAAACACAAAACTATGTCCGCTCAATCTTGAGTCAGTATTTATAAAAACGAGGTAAAATATGAGTCATGGTGTTGCGCCAAAAATAAATTTATTTGAAAGAATGGAATTTTCAAAGCTTGATGCGCCCGGCACGCTGAAATCAGCGCGTCTTGATGATGTTGAAAAGCCTGAAACAACGGACTTTAACGGTGTTTTAACAGGCCTTGTGGAGCAGTTGAATCAGACCGTTAATGCCCCCGAGCAATTAACACAGGATGCAATGCTCGGCAAAGCAGATGTCCATGACGTTATGGCAGCGGTTGCGAAATCGGAAATTAATGTCAATATTGCAACAACCGTTGTGGGTAAAGTCGTCCAAACGTATGAAAAAATCATGCAAATTCAGATATAGCGTTAACTATTAATGAAATTAATAGTATAATTAATTGTGTAGTACTATCACCTGTTGTATAAGCTATGGACTTCAAAAAAATACTTGAAAACAAACCTTTATTTTACGGGATTATCGCGGGCATCGTGATAGTTGTTCTTTTGTTTTCCATAACTTTAACGGCAGTTATTTCCTCATCAAATAAAGCAAAAGGCCCCGATGTAGTTAAAGAAAAGGTTATAAAAGAGCCTCTTGACCTTTTTACAACCGACAATATCGGACAGGCCCTTGAAGTTCAGGCTCTGCTTGCGCGTGAAGGCATACATGCACAAAGAAAAGTCGACGGTACAAAATCTACCGTTTATCTTGAAGAATACACAATGTCCGAGCGCGACAGGGCGCTTCTGGCTATTGTTAAATCGGGGCTTATAGACGAGCACACGGGATTGGAGATTTTTGACAAAGGCGATTTTACATCTACAAAAGATGACAAGAAAATCCGCCTTGTGCGCGCCATAAACGGTGAACTTGCGCGTTTAATCAGAAAAATTCCTCCCATTGAAAATGCGCAGGTGTTTATTTCCATTCCCGAGCAGACATTTTTTGCTTCCCAGCAAAAGCCTATTACTGCAACCGTTCAGGTTACGGTGCCTTCTGGCGAGCGGCTTGACAACATGAAAATAAAAGCAATTACAAACCTGCTTTTAGGTGCGGTACAGGGGCTTGAACCAAATAATATATCAATTACCGACACAAACGGCACGGTTTATAACAGTATAATAGGCGCATCTGACGATGCGTTATCAAAAATCGAAGAAAATGATAAATACATGCAGTCAAAAGTCGCATCACAGCTAGACAGACTTGTGGGTAAGGGAAATTACGTCGTTACCGTGTCTACTTTCCTTACACAGGCGCCTGTTGAAAAAACAAGCATAATCTACGACCCGACAAGAAAAACCTCGGTAAATGAACAAAACTTTACGGAAAAACTCGGTGATAACTCCACCGATATAAACTCCGCAACAAACGCGGTAAGCACATATCTGCCTTTCGGTGTTCCAAACAGCGGGACAAACAGTTCGCAGGACAGAAAATATGTCCGTCAGGCTCAGGAAACCCAGTACGGTGTTACAAAAACCCAGGTTAACGAGTATATGAAAGCGGGCGTTATTGAAGAAATTTCAATCGCCGTATCGCTTGAAGAGTCCTCGATTCCTATGAGTATGACAATTACCGAGTTAAAAGAGCTTATTGCACATGCCGCAAGCCCTAAGGTTGACCCTGAGAATGTATCTATAGCATTTGTTGAATCAAACAGCCCTATACTTGCTCCCGATCAGGGGCCCAACCTTCCTAAGCCAGAAGAATCAGGCAATCCGTGGTGGGTTGTGGGCGCACTTTTATTGTGCGGACTTGGTTTTGGCTTGAGGCACATTATGCAGAAAGTTAAAAAAGAATCCCAAAGACAGGAAGAAGAACTTGAGCTTTTAAGAAAAAAAGCGCAGGAGCAGGAAAAACAGCTAAACGATGTAAATATGAAAGCGGCGGAGCTTATTCAAAAACAGGCTCAGATGGCGCAAAATCTTATAGAGCAGCAAAATCTGCATGCTGCGGCAATAGCGCAGGCTCAGGCTCAGGGGGCACAGGCACAGACTGTTCAAAACCCTCAGCCGCAGGCGGATAATGATATTAAAGACACGCTTGATGAGTTGAGTATGGATTTTAGTGAGCTTGATGAGAATGAAGCTGCGGAAAAATTAAAAAATTGGATAGAAAATACATAAATCCTGATATACAATAAGGGGAGAGATGGCGGAACGTAAGATAGAAGGATTTGACCATAAGGCATTTGCAAAAAACCTGGCAGGACAGGCAGGACAGGTTGTGCCCGAAGATATTGCAGCCGAGGATAAAAAGTTTGTAGTTGATATTGTCTACAAATTTTGCTTTCTGTCAGGTGATGCGCTTATAAAAGATGAAACAATAACGCTTGACGCTCCGCAGGCTTCTCTTATAACTCAGTTTATAGGAGAGTGGTCTTTTCACAAGTCAATTGACCTTATACGTTCAAAAATCGACCCGTCTTTGAGGGAGGGAATTCTTCAAAGGGTTGCTTTTACCGTTTTTGAAATTGCAAAACAGGCGGTTATTAAAAGAATGCCGCAGGAGCAGATTATTCCGCTTGTAGAGCACCATGTTAATGTATGCTTTAAGCAGGCTCTTGATGATTTAAAAAAGAAGGGCATACTTGATGATAAGGCGGAGCAAAATGCGCTCAGCCAGTCAAACATTGATGCAATGGCGCAATCACAGGCTCAGGAAGAGTCAATAGGCGCCGATATGAGCGATACAAAAATCTTAAAGCTTGCCTCACTGGCGCTTCTTATAAGAAATTTTCCCGACGCTAAAATCAAAAGCATTCTCTCAAAGTTTAACAAGCCCGAAAGAGAGGTTTTGCTTCAGTATTTGTCGATGAAAGATTTAGAGTCAAAAATTGATACAAAAATTACACAAAGGTGCCTGAGTGAAATAAAACAGGCGCTTCCGGAGCCTCAAACTATGTCTATGGAAAGAATTCAGCGCAAAATATGTAAAATTGTTAAAAATTCGGACAAAGAAGAAATTTCTAATATCATTAAAGATGAGCGTCCGCAGATACGCGAGTTTGTACTGTCCGGCACACACGGTGATACAAATATTCCCGTAAGAATTGCAAATGTTATCTGCAAATATCTGGAAGAAAAGACCCTATGATAATAAAAAAAAGACTTAAAACATCTAATAACCAGTCTAAAGCCGCAAAGCAGCAGATTCTTGAAGCGCCTGCGGCGGAACTTCTTGCGGATAAAACACCTGAAGTTTCGACACCCGTGCCCGCGCGGGCCGAAGAAAAACAGATAACCGAGCAGGATACCTTAAAAGAATTTGAAAAAATAGACATTTCTGAAATTGAATTCAAGGAAAGAATTGAGAGAAGACGGGGTGACAGACGCCGCGGCTACAGGAGAATAGACGAGCGTGCGCTTGTTTCGCGCGCACAGGAAGAAGCGCGCTCCATTCGCGAACTGGCTGCAAAAGAAGGTTATAAAAACGGCCTTGAAAACGCACAGAAAGAAATAGACAAACTCAAGGCCGCGCTTGAAGATTTTCTCTCGTCGCGCTATAAAATATATGACGAACTTATGCCCCACATACTTGAAATTTCTCTTGAAGTCGCCAAAAAAATCATTAAAAAAGAAGTGGAATTATCTCCTGATGTGTTGAAAAATATAATCAATGAGGTGCTTGGCGAGTTAAGTTCCGCCGAAGAAAAAATAACAATCCGCACGGCACCCGATGATGTCGACTTTGCGCGCGCTTCACTGCCTGAGATAATCGAGACAAACAGGCTGGACGCTAAAGTCGTGATAGTGCCTGATGAAGCGGTCGAAAAAGGAAGTTGTATAGTAATTTCAAATAACGGTGTTGTAGATGCGAATTTTTCAACACAGCTGCAAATAATTCAAAACGCCTTCGGAATATACAAGGGAGGTCAATAACAATTTAAAGGATGGCACAACCAAACGCACAATCAAATCCCATAAGTGAAATTTTCCTTGCAATATTTGTAATCGTTCTGATTTTGATATTGCTTATTGAAATGCCTAACTGGGTTATAAACTTTTCAATAAGTTTAAACATTACCCTTGGCATTGTGCTTTTAATGATTTCTCTTTATGTGCAAAAGCCGCTTGAGCTGGCGGCGTTTCCCTCTATTATCCTTATCGGTACAATGTTTCGGCTTGTACTTTCTATTGCCTCCACCCGTTTGATTCTGGCAAAAGGGGACGCGGGCGAAGTAATTCACGCCTTCGGGTCGTTTGTTACGGGCGGAAATATGGTCGTAGGCGGCGTTATCTTCCTTATCATTACCGTTGTACAGTTTATGGTAATTACAAAAGGTGCCGAACGTATCGCAGAGGTTGCGGCCCGTTTTGCACTGGACGCTATGCCCGGTAAACAGATGACAATTGACGCGGATTTTAACGCGGGACTTATATCACCTGAAGAAGCGGTAAGGCGCCGTGAAGATTTGCAGAGAGAATCGTCGCTTTTCGGTTCAATGGATGGTGCCATGAAGTTTGTAAAGGGTGACACCATAGCGGGTATTATCATTGTTGTTATAAACATTGTGGGCGGTTTGATTATCGGTATTTTGATGAACGGTATGCCTGCTGCGGATGCCGTTTCAAAGTATACCATATTAACAATCGGCGACGGTCTGGCATCTCAAGTGCCTTCGCTTTTGATGTCAATATCGGCAGGTATTGTTATGACCCGCTCCACTGCTACGGGTTCATCACTGGGTATTGACCTTTCGAGCCAGATTTTATCAAAACCCCAGAGTTTGTTTTTTGCCTGCGGATTTTTGCTTTTAATCGCGGTAACAAGCCCTGTTACTGGCTTACCGTGGCTGCCGTTTTTGCTTTTTACAATAATAATAGCTCTTGCAGGCTTCTCCGTGCTTGTAAATGCTGATGTACAGGCGCAGCTGGGGCAATTGGACGCTGTTAAACAGAACATGCAAGACCTTGTTAACCCAAATAAAATGTATGAAAGACTCGGTGTTGACGTACTTAGTTTGCAGGTGGGCTCGGGACTTCTGGTAATAGCCGACCCCGATCAGGACGGGCAGCTCCTTGCAAAGATTGCCGCGCTGAGGCAGAGGGTGACGGACGAGCTTGGCTATATTATCCCGAACATAAGAATTATGGACTCATCGGCTATAGCGGATAATGAGTATTTGATTTCAATTCGCTCAAATACCGTTGCGACAGGCATGGTGTACCCCGGTAAATACATGGTAATTGCCGACCAGTGGGAGGCACTGGGTAAAAAGCTGCCCGAGAATGCTATTGTAAGTGTTGACCCCACGTATCAGTCGCAGGCATACTGGCTTGACCCGCAGTTTATTGATAAGCGCGACAATATAACCGCCGTTGACTCGGTAGATGTTATTGTAACCCACCTGCAGGACTGCGTGCGCAAGTATGTAGATGAGGTTATGACAAAAACCGATGTTCTGAAACTTATGGAACTTGTTAAATCCCAAGACCCGACACTTGTTAATGACCTTGTGCCGACAATTATTTCAACGAGCGACTTAAGGAAGATATTTGTTAACCTTATCCGCGAAAAAGTTTCCATTAAAGATATTATCTTTATTTTTGAACGTTTGTGCGATTATGCGAGATTTTCAAAAGAACCCGATATTCTCTCCGAGCGTCTGCGTGCGGCTTTGGGGCGTCAGATTTGCCTTGCGCACTGCAATAAAGAAAAAGTCCTCTATGCGCTTACGCTTTCAAGCGAGTGGGAAAAAACACTTGATGACAGCTGCCAGAGAACGGAGCTTGGTACCATGTTTCTTTTAAATCCCATGCAGGTGCAGGAGCTTATTGAATCTACCGCAAATACTCTTATGCGTGCCCATCAGGCAGTCGGCACACAGCCTGTAATTCTCTGCTCGCCAAGAATCCGCCTGCCTCTGTATCAAATGCTTGAGCGCCATATCCCGACAATTGTTGTTATATCTTACTCCGAGCTTATAACCGATATCAGAGTCGAAGCGATAGACACAATCGGCGAAAGCTCTTATGCTTAGAGGCCGGGGCAAATATTTTTCAAAAAACTTTTCCTGTGATATTTTGTAATGCCGAATTTTTTAATGGCTTCTATATGTTCGCGCGTCAGGTAGCCTTTGTTTTTTGCCCAGTTGTAATGAGGATATTCAAGGGAAATTTTTTTCATAAAATTATCCCTTTCTACTTTGGCTAAAATGCTTGCGGCAGCGATTGAAGCGGATTTTGAGTCGCCTTTTATTATTGTTTTCTGGGGGATTTTTAAATCTTTTACTTTTTTGTTGCCGTCAACCAGCACAAGAGGACTCTGCACTTGAATTTTTTCTAAAACTTCTTCAATGCACAATCTCATAGCTAAAAGCGACGAGTTGAGGATGTTTATTTTCTCTATTGTTTCAACATCGACGGATTTTATTGAAAATACACAGTTGGCGCAGATTACGGGATATAGTTCTTCACGTGTTTTCTCGCTTATTTTCTTTGAGTCGTTTAATTTTATAAGTTCATCTTCAATATTTTCTTTTAAAAAACATGTACAAGCTGCCCAGACTCCGCCTGCGGCAGGGCCTCTGCCCGCTTCATCGGTGCCCAGAATATGGCTGAATGCTGCAAATTCAAGCCCGAGAGGCGTCTTTTGAATCTGTTTAAATTCGTTATCAAAGTTGAAAAGACTACTGTTCGGGCGGTTTTTCAAGCGTGATTCTGCCAATTTTACCCTCTCTGAAGTTCGTCAAAATAAATTGCGCCGTGCGCACCGTGTCAGGCTGTGCGCCTTTTACAATCCAGTTCCTTGACAGTGCTATATTTTCAATGGTTGCAGGAGTTTCTTTTTCAAGTTTATAATAATTTTTTAAAATGTCGCTATAGCCTGCCTCCTCAATGAGTTTTAAAAGTTCCGAGGCTACAAACTCGTTTTCATAGGCATTTTCACCTATTGAATTTACGCAGGCAAGTTTAATCGCCCGTTTCTGGTCATCCTGTGTTGTGGGGATAATCCCGGGGGTGTCTAAAAGCTCGACTTTTCTGTTTATTCTGACCCACTGCTGCTGGCGGGTAACACCTGCCTTTGCACCTGTTTTGGCTTTACCTTTTCTAATCAGGCGGTTAATGGTGCTTGATTTACCCACGTTTGGCATGCCGATAACCATAGAGCGCGCAGCGCGCGGAAGAAGCCCTTTTTTTAAAAGTTCAAGCATAATGGGGTTTGTTATTTCAACGATTTTATCAATTATGGTGTTTATGTCTTTTTGATTGTTTAAATCTGTTATTATTACAGGCGCGCAGGTTTCTTGTTCTATTATTTGCGCCCAGATTTTGTTGTATTTTTCGTCAGACAAATCAGCCTTATTCAAAAGAATAAGGCGTGATTTATTTCCTATTAAATTTTGTACATTTTTATATGCGCTTGCGCGCGGAACTCTTGCGTCTAAGACTTCAACCACTACATCAACCAGGCTTAACTTTTCCTTTAAGTCGCGCTGTGCTTTTGCAATGTGACCCGGAAACCAGTGGATGTGTGCCATAACTAAGCCCTGAACGCTGCGCTTAAACTAACGGCGGTCCATTTTTTCTCTGATACGTGTAGCCTTGCCTGAGCGTTCTCTTAAGTAGTAGAGTTTGGAGCGTCTTACGTCACCTTTTCTTAATACCTGAATTTTTTCAATTCTGGGTGAGTAAATAGCGAAAACTCTTTCCACGCCTACGCCCTGGAAGATTTTTCTTACGGTAATGGTTTTGTTGATGCCTGAGCCGTGTTTTTTAATAACCGTACCTTCAAAGGCCTGTGTTCTTTCTTTGTTGCCTTCAATGATACGTACAAAAACTTTCACGGTATCGCCGGGGTTGGTTTCAGGCATTTCTTTTTGAGTATATTCTTTTTCGAGTTCTTGAATA
Organism: Candidatus Galligastranaerophilus faecipullorum; assembly: GCA_018713115.1. Classification (GTDB taxonomy): domain Bacteria; phylum Cyanobacteriota; class Vampirovibrionia; order Gastranaerophilales; family Gastranaerophilaceae; genus Galligastranaerophilus; species Galligastranaerophilus faecipullorum. Next base: position 16,615 of record DVFS01000007.1, on the reverse strand, counting down.
ATCGGGTTCATTTTACACCTTTTCTGACTTATATGTTCTATGCAAAAACGATAATAACCAAAACAAAGTTAATATTCAAGCCTTTTATACCCGTTTGTGCAAATTTTGTAAATATTTGTAAAATAATGCCTTAAATATGCCTTTTTGTCAGATAATTCAGGTATCGGAGCGCGGGATGAAAAAACGAATTTTATATGCGTTTTTGGTTTTGGTTTTGTGTTTTTGTTTTTTGCAAACGCAAAAAATCGGGCATGAAAAATTTTATAAAATTTTAAAAATAAGCGGCGATAATAAAATATGCATTGATATTAACGGTGATTCAAAATGCTCCGAAAGAGAATATTTTAAATTAAAACATATAATTCTGCCTGATGAATCGCAGTTCGGGTACCATAAAAAGGCAAATGCGTATCTTAATACTCTGATTAATAAAGAAATTACATTTGAAACTTATCCTTCCTGCTCCTCAAAGTATGTACAGATTTATTTAAACGGTGAAGATGTCGGTCTTTTAATGCTTAAAAAGCGGCTTGCCGCACCTTATTACGGGGATTTACCCGCCCGATACGTTCTTCGCGGGCCTGATTTAAAACTTTTTCAACGGTCTTATAGAAAGACGGATAAAACAAATTTTAAAAAATATCCCGAAATAGTTGAAACAAGATATCCTAACGGGGTTTTCGGCGCAATTGAGGCGTATTTTATAAATCCGAATAAATATTCCAACCCTTCTTCAAAAGCGCGCACAAATTTTGCCGGAGCGCTTATTTATAATATCGATAACTCTAAAACTTCAATAGATGCGGCGCTTTATGGAATAGAGGATCAGAGGGAGATTTTGAATGCACTTTTGAGAGCGAAAAAACGCGGTGTAAGGGTGAGAATTGTTGCGGATTCAAGCCCGCATAAGCCTGATACGTACAGGGATACATATATTTTAAGAAAAGAATTTGCAGCAATAAGTGATGATTCTCCTTATATAATGCACAATAAGTTTTTTATTTTTGATGCCCGAAAGACTGCCGTTTTAACACTCAATATATCGCCGACGGGAAGCGGCGGGTACAATGCAAATACTGCACTTATTATAAATTCAAAAGCGCTTGCAAGTGTGTATTTAAGCGAATTTGAGCAGATGTATGCGGGAAAATTTCACAAAAACAAAGAAAAAATCGAAACAAAAGATATTGCCCTTGATAAAAATACGGTGTTGAGTGTTTATTTTTCCCCTGTATCAGATATTCTTTCGCCTGTTTTAAATGCCATAAAGAATGCACAAAGTGAAATTCTTGTGAGCGCTTTTTATCTGACGCACGGGGATATTATAAACGAGCTTATAAATGCACAAAAAAGAGGGGTCAGAGTGCTTGTAATTATCGATGCGCTTTCATCATCAAATTTTAAAAATCAAGTGAATACACTGAGGCAAAACGGGGTTAAGGTAAAGATCGAAAACTGGGGAGGTAAAAACCACCAGAAAAATATTTTAATTGATTCAAAAACATTTGTAACGGGAAGTGCAAATTTCTCTAAAAGTGCCGTTTTAAACAATGATGAAAATCTTTTGATTGTTCAAAACCCTTATTTGTCTAAAGCGTATCGCAAATATTTCTTTGAGCTTTACAATTCAATAGATAATAAATTTCTTTATACTTTTGTTTCCGCGGAAAGCCCTGTGTCTAAAAACTCCTGTTTTGACGGTATTGATAATGATTTTGATGGAAAAACGGATTTAGAGGACGAGGGGTGCTTTGCGGCAAAAAGACGGTAAGTATTTGTGTTAAAGCTTTTGTTTATAATTTGCACATCGGCGCTTTTTTGGTTAGAATATTATTAATGACAGATTTGGGATAAGAGTTTAGGAGCTATGGAATTTTTTAGAAGGCACAGAAAAATCATAATTTTGATACTTACCGTAATGTTTGCCACATGGATGATAGGTGCTACGGTATTGCTGCCGCTTTTATTCAGTTAGTTATGTATAATTTTAATAAAAAATTTTTATCTTTTTTAATGCTCTGCGCACTTGTTTTTGGTTGTGCGGCGCCCGTTTTTGCCCAGCAAAGCGCCGCAAATAAGGCAAAACAGGTGGAACAGAAGCGCGCTGCCGCAAAACAGCAGATTCATAAGCTTAAACTGCTTGAAAAAATAGAAACAAACAAACTCTACAGAAACCAGAAAATTTTAGAGCGCACCGAACAGACTCTGAGTGAAAACAAGGCTCAATACCAGAGTGCACAGGAAGAGCTGGCATCGCTTGAGAGGCGTCTTGAAAAGCTAACTTATGATTTTCAGGAACTTCAAAATGCCACAAACAAAAGAATTGTGCAGATATTCAAAACAAAGAGAAAAAGCTATGTGGAGTTTTTGCTCTCTTCAAGTAATGTAAATAATTTTCTTGACAGGCTGTATTTTGAAAATATCGTAATGAGGCAGGATAAAGAAAATATCAGGCAAATGCAGCAGCAGACAAGAAAAATTGTTGAAGTAAAAAGACAGATAGAAATGCAAAAAAGGTACCTTGCAAGTTCTATTAAATCAATTGACAGAGAGCAAAAAAACATTCAGGATGCCATCAGCCAGAATGAAAAAATGATTTATAAACTAAAAACCGACCGCGCAACCTGGGAAAAAGCCGAGCGCGATTTAGCCCGCCAGAGCAGGGCAATTGCCGATATGATTAACAAAGAAACCGTGCGCTCGGAAAAGAGCCAGCAGAAAATCACCGTATCAGGAGGCTTCATAAGACCCGTGGGCGGCCCTGTTACATCTCCTTACGGCTGGAGGGTTCACCCTATATTTAAAAGAAAAATTTACCACTCCGGGGTTGACCTTGGCATGCCCATGAATTCTCCCGTTAAGGCGGCTAACTCGGGCAAGGTGATTTTTGTCGGATGGTACGGAGGTTACGGAAAAGTGGTTATTATCGACCACGGACGCATAAACGGAGTGCCTACCACAACTCTATATGCACACTTAAACAGCTACAGAGTGGGTGTAGGCGCCAAAGTCGCCAAGGGGCAGGTTATAGCCAATGTCGGGACAACGGGATACTCAACAGGCCCTCACCTGCACTTTGAAGTCCGCCAGAACGGGCAGCCGACCAATCCTTTCAACTTTATACCGAGATAATAAGTAATTCGCATGGTGTAAAAAAAACGTTTTTGCGATAAAATGTCTTTGATAAGTTTTATGGAGAATAGATTACACTAACGTGCATGCTCTAAAAAGGCTTATATTGCTGGTTTCTCTCTCTGTGACATTTAATTTTTTAAATGCCGCGCATGCCTATGAAGTTATAAACGCTCCGACCATTGACCCTTCAAAAGTCGAAGAAAATATAATAGAGGACACATCTTCAGATATTAATCTCGGAGGCATGAAAGGCAAGGATACTTATGAAGGCCCGCCGCTTGAGATACCGAATTTAATAGATGTTATAAAAGAAAAAAAAGAACAAAGGGACAACTTAAAACAGCAATCGCAGCCGGAGTGGGATAAGGAGATTACACCCGGAGAAGGTAATTCTCCTTCAAAAATACAGAATGATAAACCCAAACAGAGCGTCACTCTTGATGCCGATGAAATGGAGTATTTTGAGGACAGAAACGAAATCGAGGCAAGAGGCCATGTTATTATAAGGACTTACCCTGAAAAAACTGTTTTAAGTGCCGATAAGGCTATTTTTAACAGAAATACAAATATAATCCGTCTGTTTGACAATGTGATTCTTGATAAGGACGGTACCACCCTGCATGGTGATTTTATGAGCATTGACTTAAATGAAGAAAATGTTCTTATGAACGAACCGGAGGGCACTATGGGTCTTTTGACCTTAAGAGCGCAGGAAGGATATGCTTACGCCAATGAAATTCAAATGGTAAACGGCGATGCCAAAATGGCAAAAGATATCGATATGCTTTTGCAGACAAAAGGTTTTGGCTATCTGGATGAAACGCTTGTACTGCGCGATCTTGCAACTCCTGAATTAAAGAAAAAAAGAAGCGAGCCGCTCAAAATAAAAACAAAAGAAATAATAATAGAGAGCAAAAATGAACACGATACGGTTACTTTAAAAAATGCCGAAATTTACTATAAGAAATTCAAAGTTGCAAGTGTAGACAGTGCGGAAATTTTAACGGATAAAAGCCAGACTTTTGTTGAAACAAATCTGCCCGAAGCAGGTATGTTCAGGGGTTTTGGTACTTATGTCGGCTGGGGCTTTACAACCGAAGTCCCCTTTGGAGGTACTTTAAAACTTATGCCTGCCCTTGTTTATGATTCGGGTCTTGGTGTTGGTCTTATGGGCCGCTATACATCAAAGAGAAATCTTTTAGAGGCAGGATATGCCACCTCCAGTGAAAACTTAATTATCCACGGTAATTACAAATTTAATAAAAATCTCTATGTTGACTACGGCCGTCATGCGTATTTTGATGAATGGTTCTTTGGAAGAAGGCAGCCCGGGTATATAGCGCAATTAGTTTATGATAACCAGTATGCGGTAAAAGACCTTGATGCCACATTCAGACAAAGATGGTCAGGCGGTTATGTCACAGATTACGCAGAAAGTGAGAGCGGCAGCAGAAACGGCACCATGCGTTTAAGATGGCAGGGTGAATTGTATAAGACCCTGTTTGACAAAAAAAATGAAGAACAGGATTTGCGCATGAAAGTATATGCCTACACTCAGGCTGCAGGAACCGTATACGGCACGGGAGATGTAACAGGTGTCGTAAGATTTGGGCCTATGCTTCAAACCCGTGTTAAAAACTGGGGTTCGCGTATTATGTACGGTATGGCGGGTGTGCATGGCAGAAGCCCTCTTCGATTTGATGAGTATATCTATGGTAAGCAGTACATTACAATTGATGAAAACATAAGGCTCGGGAAATATCTTGCGCTTGGTTATCAGGGAACAATTTCAATTCTGCGGGATAATCCGGATAAAGATTTGTTGACCGAAAATAAATTTTATGTGGTTGCAGGCCCGGAGGATGTTAAACTGGCATTTTCTTATGATACATACAGAGAAAGAGCAATCTTTGACGTACTTTTCCTTGTGGGCAAAGATACGGCTAAGATTAAATACGATAAGTTGACAATAAAAGACCCTGATAAAGCCGGCAAAAAGACAAGCAATTTTGAAAATCTTAAATACTACAAGGTAAAAGTTCCCGAAGATATTTAGTCTTTAAGATATTCTTCAAATTTTTTATTTACATCAAAGTAATAGCCGCACCCGTCAAGTGTTGTGCCGCCCATTTGTATAAAATACGGATTTATTGAAGGGTAATCCCTGCAAAAAAGAGAGCGTAAAAAATAGCGTCCGCACCTGCCGTCGTCTTTTAAAACTCTGCATTTGAACAACAGTGCGCCATATTGCGGGGAGTCTTTATCGACATCTTCCACCCTGCCGTTTATTATAAAGTTTCTCACAGAGCGGTTTTCTTTTTGCAGTTTTATAAAATCTTCCTGAGTTTTTATATACCCGTTTTCATCCGACAAAAGTATGGTAGAGCAGCACTGTCCGCATTTTTTGCACTTGCCCTTAACCACATATCTTGAAGAAAACATTTTATTTTTTATATGCTGGATAACATCCTGAATAAAATTTTTAATTGTCATAAACCCTGAATACTCCTGTTGCAATGGGTTTGCTCAGATTTTGCAGAAAAAATGCCTGCAGAACAAAAATTCCTTCTTCTCTTATTATAAAGTAGTCGCTGTAGTAATTTTCGCCCTTTGTTCTTATCGTTTTATTTCTGTAATTTGAATATCCCCACAGTTCGGATTTTGTATCTTTTTTGGAAAGGGATATCCTGACGGCATCGTCCTTAAAGCCCTTCGGGGCGATAAGCGCATAATACACGGTGTCGCCTTTTTTAAAGTTTGTTTCTATCTGGTTTTTGTTCAGTCCGTTTTTGGGATTTTGTGTGCTAAAGACAATAAAAGGGTCGCCTGAGCAGCCGCAGAGTATAAATATCTGCAAAATTACGCTCAAAACCAGGCATAGTCTTAAAATACGGGTTTTCATTTTACAAGTTCTTTATAGAGTTCATCGACTTTTTGTTTGGCTTTTTCTTTTGAATCTTCATCAGGTGCGTATTCGCAGTATTTTTCGTAGTTAAATATTGCGTCTTTGGGATTTTTGAGCACCTCGTAACATGAGCCAAGACCCCAGTAAGCATAGGCAAAATCGCCTTTTAATTCAATTGCTTTGGAAAAATTGGCAACCGCTTCTTCGTAATTTTCATTTTCGTAGTTTATAAGACCTATGTTAAAGTAGGCATTTTCATTGAGCGGATTAATGTCAAGCGTTTTTGTGTAGTATTCAAGAGCTTTATTATTGTCGGAAAGGTATTTGTAGCCGTTGCCGATTTTAATTGCCACAGAGTCATCGTCAGGGTTTATTTCAAGGGCTTTTTCAAATTGTCCTATGGCTTTTTTAAATTCTTTTTGTTTAAGGTAGTTATCGCCTGATAAAACATAAGCGTCAAAAGATTTATCATCAAGTTCTATTGCTTTTGAAAATGCACTCTGCGCCTGCTCAAGTTCATTCATATGCTCAAGGCTTTCACCGTATTGCATAAATAAATCCGCATTTTCAGGTTCAATCTGTATGGCTTTTTCAAAATTTTCGACAGCCATTTCTTTGATACCCATATTCTCGTATGTTTTTGCAAGACCGGCATATGCTCCGGTATCATCGGGGTTTATGGCAAGGGCTTTGGCGTATGTTTCTTTTGCAGTTTTGTAATCTTTTTTGTCGTTATAATAATTTGCCCATGCAATATAGTTAGAAGCCAGAGCCTGTTGGATTTGACCGTATTCAAGATTATATTTTGCAAGGTTTTCCACGGGTTCTTTTAAAAGATTTGAAAAAATCGTTTGTGCATTTTTAAATTCTTTTGCACCTTGAAGGGCAAGGGCTTTATTGTAGAGAGTCTGCAGATTGCCTTTGTTTTTGGACAGAATCTGATCATACACTATTATTGCCTTGTCAAATTCCTTGTTGTCAAAATAACTTTTGCCCAGTTCATTTTTAATATCAGTATTTGTACCGTCAAGCTTAGAGCCTTTTTGAAGCACGGCAATTGCCTCTTTTGGTTTTTGAGTACCTTTATAGAGCATGCCGAGATTTAAATAAGCATTCGTATCATCGGGGTATTTTTTGAGATAGTCGTTATAAGCGGCTATTGCCTCGTCGTATTTGCCCATTCTTGTTAAAAGCACCGCATAGTCAAACTTAAGCGAGTCAAGCCCGGGTTCAAGTTCAAACGCTTTGTTAAAGTTGAGATAAGCATTTTCATCATCTTTAAGATAAGATTGCACAACGGCAAGGTTTCCGTATGAAGTGTAATCCGAGGGGTTGATTTTAACCGCTCTGTCAAAAGCGTCTTTTGCCTCATTATACCTGCCGTCCCTTAAAAGCGCCAACCCGTAGCTTCCCCAGTCGCTAAAATCCGAGGAGTTTGATTTAATTGAATCTTCAAAAGTTTCAATGGCGTTTTTATAGTCTTTAGAGTCAAGATAACAGGTCGCAAGGTTTGTTATTGCCTGTGTGTTATCAGGATATTGAGCAAGAAAAATTTTATAGTCTTTAATTGCATTCGGATAATCTTTTAAAATGTATTCCACATTTGCAATGTTCAGGTAGTTATATTTGTAATCAGGCATGATAGAAAGCGCTTCTTTGTATGAGTAGAGGGCGTTTTCATAGTCGTTTTTCTGCTCGAGTAAGTTTCCTATGCTGATATACAAAAATCCGTCATCCGGCTTTAACCTGAGGGTTTTCTGGTATACTTCAAGGGCTTTGTCATATTGACCCGTTTGCGAATAAAGTCCCGCAAGTTTAGTGTTTAGTGTGATGTCATCCGGTGAAGTTGCAAGTGCTTTCTCCATAAGGTCGATGGCATCTTTAAATCTGTTTTGCGATTCAAATTTCTGTGCGCTCTTGTAGAGCTTCACGGACTCTTTTGTCATGGCGGCATAAAGGGGTGAATAAACCCCGCCTGTAACAGTGAGAGCCGTAATAATTGACAATGCCGCGGTTTTTGCAAATTTATTTTTCATAAAGCTATTATCTTACGTTTTGTGGTAAAAATCAACTAAATTACAATATCATCGCAAGTATCATAAGTATCAGAGTGCCTATTTGAAGTCCTGTTGAGGTGAATTTCTGCGCTTTGTTCATGTCATAATATTTGGCTGTTTTTTTGGCGCTTGCCGCAGCCTGAAGTCTTTGCATCCGAAGGATATCATCATCGGATGAAAAATCTCTCTGGAATATTTTTCTCTCAAGCCTGTTCAGTCTTAAACCTGTCGGGTCCTGGGAAAATGTTTTGCCGAAAAGTGAATTTTCAAGCCCCGAGATTTGAATGTTTATATCTGAGCCGTATGTGTCAAAAGACGGGTTGTATTCGCCATATGGGGCTTGGTAATTTTCATTTGAATAAACGGTTTTAGGCGTGGTGTCTATATTTAAATAACCCTTTAATTTGTCTGTTCTTGAGGCAAGGTCACCGTCCTGGGTTGAGCCGAAAATTTTCTTTTCAAGCCTTTCTATGCGCTTATATATATTTTCTTTGTCATAAACTTTGGAGAACAGTTTTGTTTCAAGAGCGTCAATCTGCGGATAAGAAACGCCGTCCACTTCTTCGCTCATAAGTTCTCCTGCGCTGCTTTGCGCCTCTTTTTGGGATTCAAGACCCAGTGCACGGTTGATTTTTTCTATTCTTTTTTCAATTGTTTCATTTTCATTTATTTTGCCAAAAACACTCTCTTCTATTCTGCTTATGCGCTCCGAATCTGTCTGCGAACCGTATTCAAAGCCCCAGAGATCCTGTTCGATTTTGCTCAGGTGCGAAGCAAGCGTGATGACATTTGCCGCAAATGCTGGATAGGGATTTAAGAGCATAAGCAGCAGCGCCGTTAGTATTAGACTGCCTGATATTCTTTTCATAATCTGATTATAGCAACATTAACCCTGAAAATTATAGTCATTTATTACTAAAGTTAAAATTACCGTAAAGTTTAGTTAATTATACTTTTGTGCGTGCGTGTTTTGCAACAAGCTCTTCCGTCAGTTCGCACAGTGCCTTGCGGTAGTTTTCACACTGCTCCTTATCTTTTGCTTCAAATCTTAAAGTAAATACAGGCTCAGTGTTGCTTTGTCTGATGAGGGCAAAACCGTTTTCAAAGATAATTCTCAAGCCGTCGATTGTTATAATTTCTTTTATCTTTGAATTAAACAACTCATCGCATATTTTGCCTTCAAGTTCTTCAAGCACCGGCTTTTTAAATTCATTCGGACATTCAAGCCTTACTTCATGCGAAAGGTGAACCTCGTCAAAAGGTTTTATGAGTTCTTTTAAGTCAAAGTCCGGGTTGGCTTTTTTGTTTTTGGCAACTATTTCAATGAGCCTGCAGCCGGCGTAAATTGCGTCATCGTAGCCGAAGTACCTGTCTTTAAAGAATACATGCCCGCTCATTTCACCTGCAAGAAGCGCGCCGGTTTCTTTCATTTTGGATTTTATGTAGCCATGCCCTGTTTTATACATTACGGCTTCGCCGCCTTCTTTGTTTATTGTGTCGTATAAAACCTGCGAACATTTTACTTCGCTTACAATTGTCGGGGATTCTCCGTGCGCTTTTAATTCTTTTATCAGGTCAAGCGCATATATTAAAAGAAGCTTGTCGCCGGAGATTGTTTTGCCGTCCGAACTTACGACCCCTATTCTGTCCGAGTCGCCGTCAAAGGCTATGCCGAAGTCGGCTTTATTTTCAACCACGGCTTTTTTAATGGCATCGAGAGTTTTTTCATCGGACGGGTTGGGGTGGTGATTGGGGAAATTGCCGTCAGGTTCAGAGAAAAGCTCTATTACTTCGCACCCGAGTTCGCGGTAAAGGTCGGGCGCTACAAGTCCGCCTGTTGCATTTGCCGAGTCTGTGACAATTTTAATGCCGCTGCCGATTTTGTCAAACATATCTGCAATTTTGTCTTTATAATTTGAAATAATATCGTATTGTTTTACAAAACCGCAGCGAAATGTGCGGTAGGTATCTGCTTTTGCGGCTTCATAAGCTTTTTGTGTGTATTCTTTTACTTCTTTTATCTGCTCTTCTGTTAAAGAAGCTTTGTTAAATGTCATTTTCAGCCCGTTGTATTGCGACGGGTTGTGTGAAGCCGTTATTATCAGCGCGCCGTTTACGGTTTTATCTTCAATAACTTCTTTTTCTATCTTTGCAAATTCGCTGAAGTACCCCAGAGGCGTAGGTGCAAGGCCTAAATCAAGAATATTGACCCCCGCTGCCGTAAGTCCCTGAATAAGCGAGTCTTTAAGTTCTTTTGAATGCAGCCTTGCGTCCATGCAGACACTGAAGAGCATTTCATCAAGGGGTTTTTTAACTCCGTTCATCTTATAAAACTGTTCCTGCGCCCAGCTGACGTAACCTTTTGCAACATAAAAATACAGTTCCGAATTAACCTCGGAGGGAAAAATCCCTCTTATGTCGTTTTTGCCGAATGCCTTTGTATTTAGTGTTTCTTGCATTAAAGTGCTCCTATAATTAAATCGTCCCCTTTAAAATAATTATAGTACAAATTTTTTCTTGTGGCATTTTCTGTATATTATTGTATAATTAGGATTATGGAAGAAGAAATAAAACTGACTTATGACCAGTATTTAAATCTGGTAAAGCTCTCGGGAATTGATGTTAACCCTGAAATTGAAACAAGTGAAACGGTTTCGCGTGCGCTGATTGCGCTTGAGAGAAAATTAAACTTTTTTAACTATCCTCTGAGCTTTTTTACGGCAGAGAGTATCAATGTCCTTATTGTTGATGATATGGAATTATCCATTTATCAGCTCACTTCCATGCTTAAAAAAATCGGTATTAATGTTTATGTTGCAAGAAACAAAGAAGAGGCTTTAACCGAGCTTAAAAAGAAAAAAATCGATTATCTTATAATCGACCTCTTTTTGCCTGACGCCAAAGACGGTTTTGAACTTATCCGCGAGGCAAATAAAATTAAATCCGAAGAGGAAAAAGATTTTAAACTCATTGTAATCTCGGGCACCGATGATACAAAAATGATTCAGGAGTGCTACAAATACGGTGTGGATGAGTTTATACCCAAGCAGCCCCAGTGGCATGAGGGGATATTAAAGTTTATTTCAAATTCAACAAATAAAGTCGTTAATGAAGAGTTTCACAAATATTATATTAACGAAAATATTTGTGTAATGACGATTTATAAAATAAACAACGAAAAATATCTGGACAGAATTTTAAAAGAAGCAAATACAAATGTCCTTACAGGTAAGCCGAATATTATTTTTAACCTTGAGCATATAAAAATCTTTTCCGACAGATATGCAAGTATTTTTGCCGATGTTTATAAGACAACTTCACAGAAAGACGGTCTTTTTATCCTTGTTAAACCTTGCGAAGATATCAAAAAGGCTCTAAACTACGTATTTTTAAACAATATAATTCATATCTTCGACACAATTGAAGAAGCGGTAGAATTCATAGACCTAAACGAATTCATGAAATAAAACGCGCCAGCCTGAGTGAGTTTTTGAACCGCGATGAGCGGTACAAAAACGCAACTGTCGATGAGTGTACGGGGCGGTTATGCTTTTACCCTGCCGTAAATGTCTTTATAGCGGATAATGTCTTCTTCCACAAGTTTGTCGCCTTTTTGAACTTCCATGATTTTGAGTTCTTCTTCATAAGGATTTGCAAGCGAGTGTTTTACTTTGACAGGGATATCTATGCTCTGACCGGGTTTTAGCATAAATGTCTTATTATCCAGTGTTACGCGCGCGGTGCCTGAAAGCACTACCCAGTGTTCCGAGCGGTGATTGTGCGACTGCAGGCTTAGCTGGCCTTTCTTAAAGACGCAAATCATTTTTGTTAAGTACCCTTCGCCCTGATTTAAAACCGTATAATATCCCCAGGGGCGATAAACCGTACGGTGAATTTTAAAGGTATCGTCTTTTATTTCTTTTAGTTTATCAAAAACCTTTTTAACATCCTGTGCGCAGTCTTTTTTGCAGGCAAGGACGGCATCTGAAGTTTCAATAATTAAAACATCCTCGAGCCCGACACCTGCAACAAGCCTGTCCGAACCGTAAAGAAGGGAATTTTTGCAGCCTACTTCCATTGTATTGCCGAGCTTTACGTTGCCGTTTGAATCTTTTTTATTTGTGTCATAAATCGCTTCCCAGCAGCCTAAATCGTTCCAGTCTGATTTAAGCGGTACAAGCGCGATGTTTTTTGCCCTTTCCATAACTGCATAGTCAACAGATATTGAAGGCATTTTGTTAAATATTACATAGGGAATGTTTTCTTCCCCTTTGAAATCAAATTCTTCATAGATTTCATAAATATCTTTTGCATAATGTTCAAGCGCTTCAACAAATACGGAAGCCTTAAACATAAAAATGCCGCTGTTCCAGTAGTAGTTACCGTCTTTTAGGTATTTTTGCGCAGTTTTTTCATCAGGCTTTTCTTTAAATTCATCAACCTCAAACCCATCTCCTGCAGGCTTTTGGGCTTTGATGTAACCGTATCCCGTCTGCGGTGAATCGGGCTTTATGCCAAATGTTACAATATAACCTTCGCGTGCGAGCTTTTCGCCTTCTTTAACTGTTTTTGAAAAAGCTTTTACATCATCAATCATATGGTCTGACGGCACAACAATTACTACATCGTCCCTGCCGTTATCAAGAATGTATTTAACCGCGGCGGCTATGGCGGGAGCAGTGTTTTTGGCAACAGGTTCTGAGAGTACAACAGGATTTTGCGCAAGTGCGCTCAGCTGTGTTCTTACATCTGTTGCATGCTTTTGGTTTGTAATGCTTATAATATTTTTTTCATCTATTGAGTCAAGAAGTCTTAAAAAAGTTTTTTCAAGCAGACTCTTTTTAGAGTTCAGCCTTAAAAGCTGTTTGGGATAAAGCTCTCTTGAGAGAGGCCATAGCCTTGAACCTGAACCGCCTGCTAAAATTATGCCGTACATTCTTAACTCCTGATAGACTGTCTTTATAGATTATATAACAACTTTAGCCTATTTGCCAATAAGATATTTTTCAAGTGATTCTTCCCAATCGGGCAATGTGTTGTCGTTGTTTAACACGCAGTAGTGCGGTCTTTTGGCCGGTCGCGGGAAGTCGCTTTTATCAATGGCATTTACACAAACGTTACGTTTCTTAATCTCAAATATTTTCTTTGTAAAATCCGCCCAGCTTGCCTGTCCTGATGAACAAAGGTGATATGTGCCGTAGGGTTTGTTGTTTTTCATAATATCTATAATTTTTTCGCAAAGGTCTTTTGTCCAGGTGGGGCAGCCTATCTGGTCGTTAACAACACTTATTTCACGTCTGAGCATTGAGAAAGTAAGCATTGTGTCAACGTAGTTTTTGCTGCCTTTGCCATAAAGCCAGCCTGTTCTTATTATGTAATATTTTTTGCAGGTTTTAAGTATTTCTTCTTCCCCTTTTAATTTTGACATGCCGTAAACATTAAGAGGGTTTGCACTGTCGTCTGTTTTGTAGGGCGAATCTTTTTTGCCGTCAAAAACATTATCCGTGCTTATGTATAAAATCGGCACATCAAGTTTTTTGGCTATTCTGGCCAGGTTTTTAGTGCCGATGTGGTTTACCTTGAAAGCTTCCTGTTTATGGGTTTCCGCCATATCAATGTTTGTATATGCGGCAAGGTGGATAATAAAATCCAGACTTACTTTGTTTATTATTTCATTTACCATTTTTGTGTTGGTAATATCAAAAATTTTGCTGTTTGTAGCCCAGAAAAGCCAGCCCTCGCGCTCCAGCATGGGGCATAATTCCTGCCCTAAGCTCCCTGTCGCACCTGTAACGAGTATTCTCATAAAATAATTCCTGTTTTGTAGTAAATTCGGGGAAATATTTATTTTAATAAATCATCCATTAATCCATTTATATATCAGATAATTATGCTAAAATCAATATAATGAAAAGATTTGTGTATTTGATTTTAATATTAATCATTGCCTTTTTTGCTCTTAAGGGCTGCCTTAAAAAAGACCGCGGTTTTGATGAAGATGTGTATCTGGCAGATGTTCGCCCGCTTGAGGTTAAGACATATAATTTTGAAAAGCCGAAAAATATAACCGTAAACGGCATTGATTATCTTCAGGCGCGCGGAAATGTCGGGAAATTCGGCGGAGAGCTTATAACATCAACTATAGGCGAAGGGCCGAAAACTTTTAACCCTTTTAATGCAAATGATAATACCTCGGCTCAGCTTGCAGGCATTATGTATGACGGACTTTTGACCACAGACCCTTATGACGGCTCTGTTATCCCGAGGCTTGCAAAGGACTGTGAAATACTGCCCGACAAAAAAACATACATTGTTCATCTTCGCCGCGGTATAAAGTGGTCGGACGGCAGAGAGATTACCGCGGATGATGTGGTATTTACATACGGAACAATAATCTTTGGCGGGTATGGCGACACGGCTACAAGAGATTCTCTTTATATTGAGGGCAGGCTTCCTGCAGTTGAAAAAATCGATAAATATACGGTGCGTTTTGTGACGCCCAAGCCTTTTGCACCTTTTTTAAGGACGTTAAGCACGCCGGTTGCACCAAAACATGTGTTTAAAAAAGCTACTGACAGGGGCAAAAATTATTTCAGAACTTTTTTAAGTACAAATGCAAAACCGCGCGACTTTGTTACCTCGGGCGCGTTTAAAATGAGTGAATACGTCCCCGGGCAAAGGGTAATTTATGTCAGAAACCCAAATTATTATATGATAGATAAAAAAGGGCGCAAGCTTCCATATTTAGACAGGTATATTGTCCTTATCGTCGGAGATTTAAACAATGATATGCTAAAGTTTGAAGGTCTTGAAACTGATGTTGTAAATCTGCAGGGTTCAATGGTTGCGCGATATCGCGAGCTTGAAAAGCACGGGGATTTTGACCTTTACAATCTGGGGCCCACGACAAGCACGACTTTTATAGTTTTTAACCTGAATACAAGAAAAAATAAAGACGGAAAATATTATGTAAACCCCGTAAAACAGAAGTGGTTTAATGACTCAAACTTTAGAGCTGCGGCAGATTGGGCAATAGACAGGGAAAATCTTGTGTTAAATGTCTTAACCGGTGTGGGCGAGCCTTTATATACGGCAGAGTCCATATCGAGCATATTTTTAAACAAAGAGATTGCAAAAGGGCATATTCAGGATATTGAATACGCTAAAGAACTGCTTAAAAAATCGGGTTTTTATTTAAAAGATAATAAACTCTATGATAAATACGGCAACAGAGTGGAGTTTGAACTACTTACAAACGCGGGTCACACTCAAAGAGAAGCCACGGGAGTCAGTATCAAAGAAGATTTTGCAAAGCTTGGCATGAAGGTTAATTTTAAACCTGTTGAGTTTAACTCTCTTGTATCAAAGCTTTCAAATACTTATGACTGGGACGCTGTTTTAATAGCACTTACCGGAAATCCGCTTGAGCCGCACTCGGGTTATAACGTCTGGAGTGCAAACGGTGCACTGCATCTTTTTAACCAGCGCTCCGATGAAGATATGGCGGGTACGGACAGGGTTTTGCCTTTTGAGAAAGAGTTAAACGATATTTTTAATAAAGCCCCGCTTGAGCTTGATTTTAACAAGAGAAAAGCACTTTATGACAGGTATCAGGAAATAGTTGCAAAAGAAAATCCCGTTATATATCTTTACAGTCCCGTAAACATAGTAGCCATAAGGAAAAAGTTCAAAAATATTTATCCTACCGAATTAGGTGGTATACTACATAATATTGAAGAAGTGTATATAGATTGAGGAGAAATAGATGATTGAAAAACTCGCAAAAATTCAGGTAGCAATGCTCGGGCTTATTCTGGGACTCTGTCTTATAATAGGCGCGTCAGTGCTCTCAAGTAATTTCAAAAAAAATGAAATCACCGTGACAGGTTCCGCCTTTGAAATCGTGAAATCAGACTCTGCAAGCTGGAGAGTGCAGGTTTCAACCAAGGCACCGACATCCGTTGCGGCGTATAATGCTCTAAAAGCACAGGTTCCCGTTGTGGAAGAGTTCTTAATTCAATCGGGCATTAAAAAAGAGGATATTTCATATCTTGGAATTACAAACTACCCTACCTATAAAAGGGACGCTAAAGGCAATTTTACACAGGATGTGGCTTATTACAACTATGACCAGACATTAAAGGTTACATCTTGCAATCCCGAACTTATTAATAAAACCTATCTTGAAATCCCCTCTCTTATTCAAAAAGGCATTACTCTTCAGGCATTTGCGCCCGAGTATTATTACAGTGATTTGAACAAGAAAAAAGCCGAACTTCTAAAAGCTGCAACCGCTGACGCCAAAGTCCGCGCTCAAGGTATGCTCAAAGCCACAAACAACAAGGTTGGAAAAATTTCCTCGGTAAAAATGGGCGTAATGCAAATCACCCCCGCCGATTCAAATGAAGTTTCCGACTGGGGAATTAACGATTCAAGCACGATAGACAAGAAAATTACCGCAGTTGCAAACGTGGTATTTTCGGTGAAGTAAACTAAAACGGGGCATATGCCCCGTTTT
>DVFS01000006.1 GCA_018713115.1 Candidatus Galligastranaerophilus faecipullorum | reverse complement strand
AATTAAATCTTTTGTAAAATCCATTGCCGAACACAGGATTTTAGCTGTATTTACACCCGCTTTTGCCGCTTTCTCATCTTTTGTATTTTCCGTTGCGATTCTTATTTTCTTTATCTGCGGGATATTTTTTTTGGTTTTGTATTTGTCAAAATCATACATACCGGCTAAAATTCCGATAGACATTGCTTCTGCACATTTTTGTGCGTCAAAGTTTGTTCCCTGATGTCCTATAAGTTCGCATGAAATATTTTTTGCGCCGAGTGTTTTATCAAGCTGTTTTATAAGCTTTGACATAAGTTCGCATAGTTTTGATGTGTCAAACTCTTTTTTCTTGCCCAGACCTGCAAGCATTATTTTATCTGAAGGAATCTTGAGATTTGTCGGTACAACCACACTGTCGCCGAACTTTGCTTTGAAGCCTTCTTTTTTAATAATCTGCTCGCTTATAAGTCCCAAGAGTGCTTCATCAACTCTTTTGGCGCCGCTGCTAAGTGTTTTGTCATCTTCAAAAATGCCGATTACAAGCACATTGCTTAAAATGCCTGCAAGCTCCTGATTTTTAACAGAAATATCCATTTCTTATCTCCTTTGTGTATTCAAGCGCGATGTCGGAAAGTACCGCGCTTTTCTCTTCTTTATTTTTCTTTGAAATTTTAAAGTTTTCGGGTTTTTGAATTATTCCCCAGTTGGAATTTACGGGCTGGAATGACTTATGCCCTTCAAATGTAATGTAGTCTATAAGTGCGCCGAGCATACAAACGGGCTTAAGTTCAATAGGCTTTTCGCCCTTGAGGAGGCGATACATATTAATTGCCGCAAAGAGCCCTGTGGTAATGCTTTCGCTGTAACCTTCAACACCTGTTATTTGTCCCGCAAAAAACAAATCGGGTCTGTTTTTTACCTGCAGTGTTTTGTTTAATATTTTGGGACTGTTAATAAAAGTATTTGCATGCATTACCCCGTAGCGCACTATTTGTGCTTCCTCCAGCCCGGGGATGGCATTTATGAGTCTTTTTTGTTCTCCCCATTTCAGGTTTGTCTGAAAGCCGACAAGGTTATATAAATCCGCCTCTTTATCATCCTGCCTGAGCTGCACCACGGCATAAAACTGATAGTTTTTGTGCTCCGGCTTTCTTGTTCTTTCATCAAACAGTCCTACGGGCTTCATGGGGCCGAAACGAAGTGTGTCTTTACCGCGTGAGGCAAGGACTTCAACGGGCATACAGCCCTCAAAATATTTTGCCTCAAAACTTTTTAGCTCTGCCCTCTGTGCAGTTGAGATTATACTGTAGAAATTTTCATACTCTTCTTTATTTAGGGGACAGTTTATAAAGTCTGCCTCTCCTTTGTTCCAGCGCGAAGCATAAAAGGCTTTTTCAAAATTTACGGATTCTTTTTTTACAATAGGGGCGATTGCATCGTAAAAATGAAAATTTTCTTCACCCGTAAGGCTTTTAATGTCATTGCACAGCGTGTCTGATGTGAGGGGACCTGTTGCAATTATTGCGGGAGTATTTTGCGGAATTTTTACAATTTCTTCGCGCACTACTTTTATATTGGGGTGGTTGTTAATTAAATCGGTTATTTTTGCACTGAAACCATGTCTGTCTATTGAGAGTGAATTTCCTGATGGAACGCGGGTGTCAAAGGCGGTTTTCATTAAAGTTGACCCAAACAGCAGTGCCTCTTCCTTTAAAAGACCTGAGGCGCTTGATGTACCCGTGGAGCCGAGGCTGTTTGAGCAGACAAATTCCGCAAAATCGCTTCCCGTGTGCGCGCCCGTGCTTTTGTCCGGACGCATTTCATACAAAAGTACTTCTATGCCTCTGTCTGCAAGGTACAATGCAGCTTCGGATCCCGCAAGCCCGCCTCCTGCAACAATGACGCTCAAAACTTAAGCTCCTCAAATGATGTGGTGTCGCCATAGCTTAACATATGAACAAAAGCATAAAGGGGTTTTGGCGAAAATGCCCTGCTGCCTGCTTTTAAAAGTGCCCTTAAGGCTTCTCTGAAGTTTGAGATTTCAAGATTTGTGGCAGAGGATGTCATATTGTCAAAATGGTTGCACACGGCAATAATCTGCGCATATTCGCTTATCATGGTTGAAGATATCCCGTAAGGCCAGCCTGTGCCATCCATTCTTTCATGGTGCTGAAGCGCTACGCGGGCTATGTTTTCGCTTAGTTTTAATTCCGTTTTAATCAGCCTGTGGCCGACGAGCGGATGTTTTCTGTATGCGGCTTCTTCGTCTTTTGTCATTTTGGATATATCCGTAATCTCGCCCGTGAGTTTTATTTTGCCTATGTCATGCAAAAGTGCGCTCAGCGCAATTTCCATAATCTGCACCTCGTTATATTCAAGCTTATTTGCAAGAAAAACGCTGAAAATCGCAGTATTTAGCGGGTGGGTATTCTTGTGTTCGCCAAGAAGTTTAAGTTCCGAGAAAAACTGCACATTCTTTTTTATAAGCTGCGAGTCTTTGATAATTTTATCCCTGATTTCAAGTATCATAGCCTTTGCGCGGCTGACATCGTTCTGGTTAAATACGCTCAGAGCGTTCATATAATGCGATTTAAGCTCTATTTGCGTTTCAAAATCTATTTTGGATTTTTTATTCAGGGGTCCGTATTTTTTAATGTTCTCAACATTTTGTGCGTTTGATTCACTTTTTGCTTCACTTAAGGGCTGCTTATCTTCGGGTTTTGATTTTTCTTCTTTTTTATAGAGAACTTCATGGTTTCTGACAAGCAAAATTTTCCCGGGAGTAAGGATTTCACCGGCTTCAAGAATCTTTGCGCCTGTTTCATCATATAGGTCGTACGGGAGAACTTTTTGTGAAATTATTTCTTCACTTGATACTACTATCATTCCTAAATTATATCCGCATTTTTTTATTTTTACACACGTTATTTGTATGATTGTGGTAGAATTTTTATATGGACGTGCTTGTAAAATACTCTTTGCCGGAACTTGAGAATTTTGTTGAATCTCTTGGTGAAATGAAGTTTCGTGCGCGCCAGCTTTATTCCTGGATATATTCTAAATCCGTTTCTGATTTTGATAAAATGACAGATGTCAAAAAAGACTTCAGAGAAATGCTTAAAGCCCGTGCTGTGATTCTTGATACCAAAATAAAGAAAAAACAGGTTTCATCAGACGGCACAATTAAATATCTTATTGAATACTCTGACGGCAACTGCGCGGAAACCGTGCTGATGCGTTTTGATAACCGCTCTAATCTCAGCGCCTGTGTAAGTTCACAGGTGGGATGTCATATGGGGTGTGATTTTTGTGCTACTGCTAAAAGAGGGTTTGTAAGAAATCTGGAACCGTATGAAATTATCTCGCAGATTCTCACCATACAGCAGGATACTGGTCTTAAAATTACCAATGTTGTATTTATGGGTCAGGGCGAGCCTTTAAATAATTACGACAATGTTTTTAGTGCAATAAAGCGTATCAATGAAGATTTAAATATAGGAATCAGAAGGATAACAATTTCTACCTGCGGCATTGCGGATAAAATTAAAAAAATGTGCGAAAACACTTTGGTACCTACCCTTGCCATATCTCTTCATTGTCCCGACAGTGCGCTAAGACGTCAAATTATGCCTGTGGAAAACAGGTTTCCGCTTGACACATTAAAAGATTCGCTTAAGTATTACTGCGATAAAACCGGTAAGAGGGTTACGCTTGAGTACATTTTAATAGGCAATCTTACCGATACAAAAGAGATGGCGCAAAAATTGTGCGATTATATTAAAGATTTAAAATGCAATATAAACCTTATTCCGTATAATCCTATATGCGAAGGTAGATATAAAAAATCTGCCAAAAAAGATACAATGGCTTTTAAATATTTATTGGAATCTCAGGGTAAAAAAGTTACTATCCGTCTTGAACGCGGTGCCGATATAGATGCCGCCTGCGGCCAGCTTGCAGGCAGAGAGTAGCTAAAAATTTAAAATGCGCCCCTCCTAAAAAAGAAGGGCGCATTGTGCTTTATTTTACGGGACGAGGCTGCTGTTAGCTTAAGAATGATGCATATTGCTGTTGTAGTTTAGATATCATCTCATCCATATACTGAAATTGTTTTGTAAGCTGCGATTCATAAGAATCAAGACTTTCATATGCTCTTGTAATTCTGTCCTCCTGTGTGGATATAAGTCTTGAAACAGATTCGCTTTTAACCGCAAACATACCGGTTGTAGGGTCAAGGGCGTTATCAACCTTTGCAAGCATCTGGTCAAAAATACCCGTCTTATCTCCAGTGTATCCGCCTGAGATAAGGTTTTTAACCGATTGTGAATCTCTTGCCCAGGCTTCATCAAATGCTTCTTCGTCAAATTTAAGGGTTGTTGCCGAGTCATCAACCGAAAGCCCTGCTTCGCCTGTTGAAATACCTATTTGCGAAAGCATTCCGAATGCGCCGTTATCGCTTACGATAGAGCTTGTTATGTTGCGAAGTTCGTTTTGAATACTTCTCATGTTGATATCCATTTCAAGATATCCGTCCTGAGCAGTAGCTTCGCTTATTTGTTCGGTTATTGTATTATAAGCGTCAACAAACTCTTTAAGTGCAGTTTTAACATCCGTAAGGTCGCTTTCTGCGGTAAGGTTTACCTCGCTTACTTTATCCTCGCCGCTGCCGTCTGTTACTTTGAGAGCATTAATGGTAAGGCCGTTAATGCCTGTAGATTCGCTGGTTACCGTGTTTGAGGAAGAAACGATTTTATTTCCGTTAACGGTTAAAATTGCGTTTTGCCCGAGAGTTTGCGAACCTTCCGCAAGAGCACCGTCTTTTGTCAGTCCGAATACATCAAAGAAGTTGGTGCCTTCCGCTTCAAGGCTTATGTTGAATTCACCCGTTTCTGTTGATGTAAAGACGAGTTTGTTGGTAAGAGTGTCGTATTTTGCACTTACTTTTGCTTCTTCCGTTGAGTTAATTTCGTTGATGAGGTCTTGAAGAGCTGTTTTCGGGCCTATTTCAAACTCTACACCGTTGATTTTAATGGTGCCTTCGGTAACCGGCTGCGAAAGTCCGCTTTCGGCGCTTGTGAGAGCTTTGTTTGTCAGAAATGAAGTTTGCACATATGCGCTTTTTACGCCCGTGTCGGTTTGCTCTGTCAGTTTCATGATACTTGCGAAATTGGAAGTATCCGAAAATGCTCCGACAGAGATTTTTTCGCCGTTTAGAGCTGAAATTTCAAAAGTACCGTCGTCGTTAACTTTGGCTTCTACTTTTCCTTGCGCAGCTTCATTGATTTTGTTTGCAATATCGCCCATTGTATCTGTTTTTTTGTCGATTTCAATTTCGTATCTTTTGTTATCGACATAGAAGGAAAAAGTGCCGTCTTTTGCCTGGTTATTACCTACTTCCGAGTATTTTGTGTCTGCCGTAATTAATTTGCCGGGATTTAGAACACCCTGTGCAACGGTATTGGTTGCAAGCTGTTCAACCGAAACCTTAATGCCGCCGGTCGCAAGTCCGCTTGAACTTGTTGCAGTGACATATGAGTCCGCGCTTGAAGTAACATTAGTCTTGCCCCAAATGTCGTTATCTGTGCCGGTTATAATGTTTGTAAAGGCTTTAAGAGCGCTTTGCAGTTCGCTGAAGGAAGATTTTATCGTGCTTAATGCACTGTTCTGGTTTTCAAGTTCGGTCTTTTTATTCTCAAGCGGCGTAATAGTGCTTGCTTGTTTTGCCGCAACAAGCTGCTCAATCCATGAAGAATAATCTAAACCTGACCCCAGGCCACTAAACTGTATACTCATATTTTTGATTCCTTATCGATAAAAAATTCAATAAATCCTTTTATATTTTAGTATATTCCACAATAGCCTTTTGATAATCATATAAAAACAGGAAATGTAACTTTTTGTTACTTTAGGGCGCATTGTTTGCAAAATGGCTCTGCATGTATTATTATATCACAATTTTTAAGGTTTTTCCCGATTTGTGTTTCAATTTCATCACAAATTTTATGCGCCTCAATTAGTGTCATCCCCGAGGGCAGAAAAATAGTCATTTGAATAAGGCGTTTTGCCCCTGACTTTGAGGTGCGAATCTGCTTTGCGCCCATAACGCCGTGAGCCTGAAAAGAATTTAGTACAATATCTATTTTTTCTTTGTCTTCTTTTGGCAGCGAGCCGTCAAGCAGGTTGTTGGAGCTTTGTCTGGTAAGCTTTACGCCGGTTTTTAAGATAAGTGCCGCGACAAATATTGCAATAAGGGGGTCAAGAATATTCAGCCCCGTGATTTTTACGGCAAAAAGCCCGAGGATTATACCGCAGGAGGAGTAAATATCCGCCCTTAAGTGCTCGGCATCCGTTTTAAGGGCAATGGAGTCGGTTTTTTTAGCTATCATATGCAGATACGAGCTTACAATCCAGTTAACAATGACAGACAGTATCATTATTAAAATGCCTAAAGTTGTGTGTATTTCATAGTTTCCGCCGTGTGTGATTATTTTTTCACAGGCAACAAAAAGTATGTAAAGGGCGGTTAAAATAATGAGCAGGGCTTCGATAAAACCTGCTAAATCCTCGTATTTTCCATGACCGAAAGGATGGTCTTCATCTGCGGGCTTGGAGGATTTTGAAACAGAAAAATAAGCAAGACATGAAGCGCTCAGGTCTGCAAAAGAGTGAAGCGCTTCTGACAGTACGCTTATGCTGCCGGATAAAATTCCTGCCGTGATTTTAATTAAGATTAAAATTGTGTTTGAAACTATGGATACTGCCGCGCCGAATTTTTTTTCGCGGGTTTGTTCTATGTTTGTCATTATTCCAGAATATCTATTGATGAGTATGTTTCGGGTATCTTTGAAAGGTATGCTTTTGTGATTTTTTTACCTTTTGACACTTTTTGAAGAACTTTTTTTAATTCTTCCTGTTTTTGCCGTAAAAGTTCTATGTTTGCTTTTTCAAAATGTTCAATTTTTTTTCTTGCTTCAAGCCTGAGAGTTTCTTCTTCGGGGTTTGTTTTTACCGTTTTTTCAAATCTTATAATGCTTTTGAAGAGCTCGCCCTTGTTTCTTGAAATATCGTCCAGCTCCTGCATGCTGCCGTTTTCTATAACTTCTTTTATCTGTTCACACATTTTGTAGGCTCTGTCATAGAGATGCATAAGGTGTTCGAGATTTTTATTCGTCATCGTCTTCATCATCTCCGTCGTCTTCATTGCTGTCGTAGCTGTCTTCGTAAATGCTTGTATTTCTTGCTTTTGAGATGAGTTCGGCCCTTTCTTTTTGTGCTATTGAAATTGCCTGCTCCCAGGTGGACTTTAAGTCTTTGAGAAATTTCAAAACTTCATCTATGGGGCCTATTTCATGCTTTATGTTTGCCTGAACAAGCCTTGCAATAAAGTATTCGTAAAGATTAATAAGGTTGTTTGCAAGTTCGGGATTCGGCTCCTTGTCTATTGTGTTTATAAATTCTTCAAGAATTCTCTGAGCACCCATAAGGTTGTTGTGCGACTGCTCATAGTTTTTTTCATTGAGGGCGATTTTTGCTTTGTTTAAAAACTGAATCGCGCCGTCATAGAGCATTATCAAGATTTTCTCATTCGATGCCGTTTCAACTGTTGTTTTCTGATACTGTTTAACGTACTGGTTCATAGCTCCTATATCCTTTTGTTTATAAGAATTCCGCCAGGGTTTTTAAGATTGTCCACAAGGGTTGATAACTCGTAAGGTGTTATTTCCTGTACGGTCTTGTTTTCTTTTTTATTGTATATCGTGAGAGAATTTGTGGTTTCATCCACTTTTATCTCATACATTTCCTTGTTTGAAAGGTCGATTTTTTCATATTCAACACTTTCCTGTGTTTCCTTATTGTCTTCTTCATCCTCGGATGTCGAACTGTCGCCGCCGAAAAACGAAGTATTTTCTTTATCGTCCGTGTCAATTGCGCCTTTTTTATCAAGAGAGTTAACACTTCTTGAGCCGCTTCCTATTTCGGCAAGCATTTGAGAGTTCAGGGTGTTTTCCCTTGATGTATTTTCCTGAGTTATTCTTAACTGGTTAACAGAAATTCCGTCAAGTCCCATTGTATTTTCCGTTTAAAATATATTTTATATTATCGCACAATTTTGTAATAAATTAAATGGTGTATTTTATTTATTTTTATTATAAACTATAATTGTTTACGGTACTTACAGGGGTATATTAGTGGAACTGCAAAAAAATTCCGAACTTTTCCTGAATAATGTATACGCGCTTCCTTTGTGGGTCAGGCAGGTTGTATACATAAAAACCGAACAGAAACTCTCGGAAGAGCTTGATGATTTTCTGGAGCTTTTGAACCCTAAAGAACCCTTGCAGTTTGTTGTTCCCAAGATTACTTTTAAGGGTAAGCGGGAGCTTGAAGAGAGAAGTCATAACTTTAGCGACCAGTTTTATGTTTTCCTTGAAAACTGCATGGAAAAGTTTGACATCTTTGAAATTACCCTTAGGAACTTTTGGACGCTGTCAGAGACTTCTTCTATTTTTGTACGAGCGGTAGAAAAAGAATTTATTGAAATTCCTGATTGCGAGCGAAATTATGTAATTATTCAATTTCTTGCAAATAAAATAAGGACGGGCGAGCTTTTAAAAAGGCTGGGCAAGATTGATGTTATCCAGCTTGAAAATGCTATCAGGGAACAAAAACGAAAAGTAGAAGCAGGCAACAATATGAGAATAGCTGATGTTATGATAGAACTCGGCTATATTACGGAAAAAGATGTAAAAATCATTCTTCTGTTTAAAGAGGAGTCCAAGAAACGCTTTATTATGGGACTTGGTCTTGCATCTTTGAAAATGGAAAAACAAGCAACGGTTGCGCAGGTTTATCAGAATATGCAGCGTGAATTAAAGCGCCTTGAACATGAAAATCGGATACTGAAGGCAAGGCTGAGAAAACTTTTAAATATTAAAGAGTAATTATGAAAGAAATTTTTCCCGCCCTCCTTTTGTCCTCTTGCAGGGCTGATGTTATAGATGAGCAGTATTTCGGGTTTGTTTTTCTTTATAAAAATTTTTCCCGTATTTTTACTCTGGGGGATGACAACGGCGCAAAGTTTTATTTAAGGTCTTTATCAAAGCCTGTGCAGGCAAGCGTTATGGCTGATTTTAATCTGCAGAGGGAACTTGATTTGACGGATGAAGAAATTGCAGTCTGCTGCGCTTCGCACAGCGGTACAAAAAGGCATTGTGACCTTGTTTTGTCTATTTTAAAAAAAGCCGGGCTTGATGAATCATACCTTAAGTGCCCTTCTGCCGAGCCCCTTGATATGCGTGATTTTGACGGTACAAAAAGACCTCTTTATCATAATTGCAGCGCAAAACATGCCCTTATGCTTGCGCTGTGTGTCAAAAACGGCTGGGATTTAACCGATTATCTTGAAATTAACCACCCGCTGCAGAAAATTATAAAAGAAAAACATCTGGTTATGAGCGGGGCGGAGGATATTGAAATATCTCTGGACGGCTGCGGCGCGCCTGTTTTTGCACTTTGTGCGGACAATATTGCAAGAATGTTTTTTAATCTTTTTAATGACAGGAAATACCGCTTTTTGAGAAATGCAATGGTTGAAAACCCCTATATTGCAGGCGGTAAGGACAGACCGGACAGCGAGATTATGGAACTCGGGCAGGGAAATCTTGTGTCAAAAGTAGGTGCGGGCGGTTTTGTACTTGTTTACAATATAAAAGAGGATATGATTCTAATTGTAAAAATGTCGCAGAATAATAATCTGCCAAGAAGAATTGTTACGCTAAACGCGCTTTTAAAACTCGGCTGGATTAAATCTAATCCTGCGCCTTCAGAGTATTTTAACGACTGCGGCAAAAAAGTCGGTGATTATATATGCAATTTTTCTTTTTTGTAACATTGTATGGAAAATTTTACACCCGCGCGTTAAAATCATTCTATGCAGTTAGAAAATGTAAAAACTCTAAGCAAGGACAATCTTAAACAGAAAGTTCAAAAAAAACAGAAAAAAAAGAGTACAAAAGTGCGCTTTTACCACTCTTTTTTGACGATTGTTCTTATACTCTGCGTTTTTCAAATCAGCTACAGTGCGCTTTTAAATATTTCAAAAATCGTTATCTACCACGGTAAAATTGTTAAATCGCGCCAGCTTTTAGCAGCTGCACAGAAGCGCAACAAGACGCTTAAAAAAGAAGTCGAGAACTTTAATTCAATGGAAAAAGTTGAATCAATTGCGCGTAATAATCTTAAAATGGCTGCAAAAAATGAGGTTCTTGTTATTATAAACGAACCCGAAAAAACCCGTCCCGTGCCGAAAACATTTAAAGAGAAACTTGTATATTATTTTGAACAGAAAGTTGCAAGCAAGTTTCCCATGAACGAGAATAGCCCCCTGTCAAATTAACTATTTTACAAGCATAATATTCGGCGCAAAACCAAGACTGGTGTTTGCACTGTTTATTGCGGCACTTGCAAGTCTGCGGCGTTTTTTGGCGCCTTTGAGCATTAAATCCACACATTCAAGAGAGTTATTGGCAGGTCTTGTCAGTTTTTTAAGCATAAACACATCCTTATCCTATGCTTAAAATATCGGCACAAGCTCTTTTTTACTTTAGCGTACGCGGGTTTTTGTTACAAACCTTTACAATTAAAATTTAATATCTCCGTTGCCGTATGCCGCAATAAGATCTGTGTAACCGCCTATTCTTTTGCCGTCAATTATAATCTGCGGAACGGTGACATCTCCTTTTATGTCGTACATTTCGCCGAGTTTTTTTCTCATCTGTGCTTCGTTGTCGTCAATTCTGTGACGGGTGTATTGAATATTGTGTTCATCAAAAAATGCCAGTGCTTTTTTGCAGTACGGGCAATAATCAACGGTGTAAATTTCTGCATTCATTTTTCTATCCTTTTTAGAACTTTTTGCACACTCTCTTTTTCATCCTGTGCTATGTCTAATTTCAGATAGTCTTCAAAATATTCCTTTGCGCTTTCCATATCGCCTCTTGCCATAAAAAGCATTCCGAGTTTTTTATATGCAAAAGGAAATTTTTCATTTATGGTAAGTGCTTTTAAGTATGCGCCTATTGCTTTGTCAAGCTGGTTGTTGCATTCATATGCTTCGCCCAGATTATAGTATATGACTGCACTTTTGTGATGTTCCGTGAGTTCTTCATAGTTTGCAACGGCACTTGCATAATCGCCGAGTTCAAATTGCAGTCTTGCAAACTCATAAAAAAGCTCCCAGTTGTCAGGCTCTTTTGACTGCGCCAGTTCAAGCGCGTCAAGCGCTTCGTCATATCTGCAGTCATTAATCAATGCCCTTATATAATCTATTCTTGAAAGTTCGTTTTCCATATGGTTTAATTATATAGCAAATAGGGAAAATAAGGAAATAGTATGTCAGGACATTCTAAGTGGGCAAATATTAAACATAAAAAAGCAAAAACCGATGCCGCCAAGGGTGTGAGTTTTGCAAAATTTTCAAGAGAAATAATTATCGCAGCCAAAACGGGCGGACCCGATATTGCGGGAAATTTTCGCCTCAGAACCGCTGTTGAAAAAGCAAAAGCCGGCGGGCTGCCTAATGACACAATCAAAAGAGCGATTGAAAAAGGCGCGGGCGGCTCCTCGAGCGAAAATTACGAAGAAATTACATACGAAGGATACGGTGCAGGCGGTGTTGCGGTGTTTATCGAAGCTGCAACCGATAACAGAAACAGAACAGCCGGTGATATAAGAAGTTACTTTACAAAGTTCGGCGGTAATTTGGGTGAAACGGGCTGCGTGGGCTGGATATTTGAACCTGCGGGCGAAATTGTAATTGAAATCCCCGAAGAGCCTGATAAAAAATCAAAAGAAACGGTCAAAATGTTCACATACGAAGAACTTTTTGAAGATTGTATGGAATTTGACCCCAAGGACGTTGTTGAAGAGGACGGTGAATATAAAATAACCACAACGGTTGAGGGATTTCAGAACACTGTAGAGGGTCTTGAAAAACTCGGCTACAAGCTTAAAAGTTCGGAGTTGACAAGGATTCCGTCAAATTCCTGTGAAATTACAGACCCCGCAATTGTAAGAAAAATCCTTTTGCTTCTTGAAAAACTTGAAGAGCATGACGATGTTCAAAATGTTTATTCTAACTTTGAAGCGGATGAAGATTTGATTAATGAAGTAAGTAAAAATCTTTAAACGAATTATAACAATTGTTTTAAGCCCTTTTAGGATATTATTGTTCCTGAGGGCTTATTTGTTTAAATCCGTTTTCAAAGTGTTCTGCCGTGCTGGTTTTATTTTTGCACTTTGATATTTTTAGCGCGCCTTCATCTCTTGTGATGAAAATTTCACTGCCTGATTCCCTGAGGGCTTTAAGTGTTTCATAAGCGGGATGACCGTAGGTATTATATCCGCTTGAAATGATTGAATATCGGGGTTTGAATTTTTCAAGCATTTCTTTATTAACGGAATTTTTTGCGCCGTGGTGTCCGACTTTGAGGATTGTTATATCCCGGGGTAAAATTTTTATATCGTTATACCCTAAAACTCCGCAATCTGCCATAAAAAGAGCTTTTATACCGTTTGATTCGGCAAGGGTTACTATGGAGTTTTCATTATCAAGTTTATCTTTATCCGCTCCCGATTTGATTTTTGCCGTATAGGTTTTCAGTTTAAAGTTGTTCTCCTGATATATTGTGCCGTTATTTTGTGCGGTTTTATAGTTGATATTTTTATTTTTCATAATATCTATTATTTTTCTGCCTGAAACTTCATCGGGTGAGGAATTCTGGATGTATACGGTCTTTACTTTGAAATTATCAAGAATATACTTTACCCCGCCGCAGTGGTCAGTGTCAAAGTGTGTAACAATAAGTATTTCCAGCTCTTTTATGTTTTTATCTTTAAAATATTCTCCGATTATTGCCTTTGCGTCCGAAATTCCATGAAACGGTGCTTTTGCGGTGTCTATCATGATATATTTATTTTTTGGAGTTTTAAGCAGTATGGCATCTGCGTTGCCGACATCAAAAACCAGTATTTCAAAGTCTTTTTCGGGGATTTTAATAAATGTTATGCAAAAGATAAAAATGCATACGGTAAGCGCATAAAGAAATTTCTTGCTTTTAAATGAGGTTTTTATATTTTCCGCAAGTAAAATGAGGATTCCCCAGAAAATAAACATTTGTATAACAGATGGCGAGGGGACGGTAAGTATTGAATATTTAAGATTTGAAAAGAAGTCTGAAATCTTTACCAGAAGTACAAGAAAAGGATTTATGGTTATATCAAAAAGTGTGATAAATTTCAGCCCTAAATACGGGATAAGAGCAAAAATTGAGCTTATAAAACCAAAGAAACTTATTATCCCGATAAATGGCACCACACAAAGGTTTGCAAACAGGCTCCATGGGGTAAAGGTATTAAAATAGTACATCTGAAGCGGTGCAACATAAAGCTGGGCGCATAACGGAACAAGAACCATTGTAAGCAGTGCCCCTGGCGAAAAGCACATAAGCAGCAGCTTTAAAGGTTTCGGAAGATTTTTTATACGCTTTATAAAATTTTTATTTATGCTGCTCATCCTGGCGCTTATCGGCTCAATTGTACATATAAGACCTATGGTGACAACAAAAGAGAGTTGAAAACCGACATCTAAAAACATTTTCGGCTCAAACAAAAGCATGACCAGCCCGACAAAAAATATCAGTGCGACAGGTTTTGCCTCTCTGTCGATAAGTTTGCCGAAAAGTACAAAAAGCAGCATGACAGACGCGCGCAGGATGGATGGCGGGAAGCCCGTCATAAAAGTGTAGAGAATTATAAAAAATACTCCGCCCCATATTGATATTGTGTAGGGCAGTCTGAGGTTTTGCGCCAGAAACCACCAGATGCCGAATATTAAAGCGACATTTAGCCCGCTTGCCGCAAGCAGGTGCAAAAGCCCCGAATTTATAAAGTTCTGCTTTATTTCATCGGGCGGATTAACAGCTTCGTTACCGAAAACTATCCCGCCTAAAATCTCAAGCTGCGGGCTTTTTACATGTTTTGCATGCTTATTTATAATTTCATTTCTTGTGCTGTCGGTTTTTTGTAATATGTACCACCATAATTCTTTTTTCTGCGGTTTTTCAAGTATTTTGAAATTTTTTCCGTTTGAATAAAGTGTACAGAATGTATTGCGGTATTTTAAATATCTGGCATAATCAAACTGCGAGGGATTTTTAGCGCTTTTAGGCGCCCTGAGATTTCCTTTTATTCTGATTTTGTCGCCGATTTGTATGTTCTCAAAGCTTTTTTGCGGGTCATTTACGGTGACAATCGTCTTTGAGTCTTTAATATCGTATATTTTTGAGTATATTTGCGCCCTTTTGACATTCAGGTAAAATTTTGCCCTCGTGCCGTCTTTTGTAATATTTGGTATGGATTCAACCCTTCCCTCAAGCGTAACGTTGTTTGCATGGGTGTTTGCAAGTTCGTCGGTTGTTTTAACGCTGTGTTTTATATTAAAAAACCCGAGGCAAAAGATGAAGAACAACGCCAGCGCATATTTTGGTTTTACAATTTTTGAAAATATAAAAATACACAACAAAAATGCGCATATTGCCGTAAAAACTTCGATATATGAAGTAATATATGTGCATATGCCAAGACAGTAAAATATTGTGCTTAAAACTACTAAAACGGTTTTGTGATTCGTGTCCACAAAACCATTTTAGATTATATTGAATTTAAAACAAATTAGTTAATTATTGT
This sequence comes from Candidatus Galligastranaerophilus faecipullorum, assembly GCA_018713115.1. GTDB lineage: Bacteria > Cyanobacteriota > Vampirovibrionia > Gastranaerophilales > Gastranaerophilaceae > Galligastranaerophilus > Galligastranaerophilus faecipullorum. The sequence continues at coordinate 8,457 of DVFS01000006.1, read as the reverse complement.
AACACCGCAGCCGCCCGTTGTTGATCTTAAATCTTTGTAATATTGCCCGTCCGTGTAGTACATCTCGTCCCCGCTGTTATCTTTATATATGTCTTGAAAATAGCTTCCCTGCGGGTATGCGCTTGTGTAGGGACGGTTTGTGTTGATGTTGTTTAAAGAGCCGCCGTAGGGGTTTTGCACGGGGTTGGCATAGGCATTGTACGGCTGATACTGTGTATAGGGGTTTGTATTAACAGGAGGGCTAAAACCTGTCATGGTTCCGGGTGAGAATATTCCGAACATATTTTTAAAGGCATTTTTAAGACCGTTTTGCACTCTGTAGGGGTCGTTTTGAATATTGTAGTTTTGCATGTTTGCAAGCTGCCTTGTTTGATCCTCAAGGCTGGAGCTTGCGGTTTTAAGCGTTTCTATTCTGGAGTTTAAATTCCCGCATTGATTTGCACCCAGAATCGACCTTTCAAGACGCTCTATCCTTGTCTGTGCGTTTTCATTTGTGTATGTTTTATTAAAAATTTTTCTCTCAAGGGATGAGAGAGTATTTTTACCCTTGTTTCCCACACTTTTTTCATCAAGAGTGTTTTCTATCGCTTCTACCCTCTGTGATAGAGAAAGATTTGAGTAGTCCTTTTTGTAAAGCTTGCTCTCAAGCCTGTTGAGTCTTATTTCTATAGGTTCGTCTTCAAAGCTTTTATTAAAGGTAAGTTTTTCTATCCGGCTTATTTTGGGATAACTCGCGCTATCGGGTACAAACTCCGTACCGTCAGGGTTTCTGTATTTTACATCCGGCAGTTTGTCTATTGTTATTTCGCAATACGCGCACTGCAGGGTCATCAAAAGGGTTAAACTTAAAATTATTTTTTTCATAATCCGAGAATAGTGTTTACAAAAAATATTTTCATCACCCTAGCGGGCATTGCCTATCTCGAATATTGTTCTGTCAATTTCTTCAAGCAGCGCATTTGACTGTACCCTTATATTCTGCGGCGTATAAATACTGTCTTGAAGCGGCATGTAGCGCGAATAGAAATTTGCGTCAAATTTTAAGTTGCCGAGCACTTTTGCGCTGTAGTTAACGTGCCTTACGGCATAGTAACTGTTTGTCTGTGCGTAAGCGGTGTATTGGTATTTGCGCTCAAGGTTTTTTGTCTGCAGGTCAAGCACATTAACATTTGCGTTAAAAAACTGAATAGATGCATTTGTGTTTATACATTCCTTAAGTTTTTCAAGTGTTTCTTTGACCTTCATAAGGTCGTTTAAGTAATCGGAATTTTTATCCTTTTTGATAATTACATCGAGAAAAAGCGGGTCATCAAGCGGTGCATCAAGTAAAAGCCCGTCTTTTATATCCTTTTCGCTGTATTGTTTGGGGGTGCTTTTAATGCTTTCTTTTTTGTATTCAAAATCTCCTTCAATATCAGGCAGGGTTCCATAGTATCCTTTGCCTTCAAGATTTTGTACGGGCTGTTTCTTCTTTCTTTTAAAAAAGTCAAAAAAGCTTTTTTTCTGCGGCGCATTAACGGTGCCGTCAGGGTTTATAAGGGTAGTGTTATCCTGACTGAATACACATGGCGAGCAGAGAAAAATTGCGGTAAAAAATATGCAAAGTGCCGTTAAAATCTTTTTCATATATTAAATTATACTTTTTATTTGAAAAAATTCAAAATAAAAAGCCGCGAACGAGATTAACAATGCTTTTTGTTGTATTTATTTTGTACGTACATAATATTCGTTTTTAAATATTCTTCCACGGCATCTGCGGCAAGAGAAGTTATTTTATCCAGCTTTTCGGATTCTTCCTGTGTAAAATTCCCGAGTACAAAGTTTTCGATAGGTGTATTCTGCGGTATCGGCCCGACACCTGCCTTGAGTCTGTCAAAGTCCGATGAACCCGTGAGATTTATTATGGATTTCAGTCCGTTGTGTCCGCCGTGAGAGCCGTCTTTTCTAAAGCGCAGCGTGCCCAGTTCAAGTGTTGTGTCATCACATATTACAAGAATGTCGCGTATGTTGAGTTTGTAAAAATTCATAAGCTCAACTACCGCACGACCCGAGAGGTTCATGTAGGTCTTTGGCAGCAGATATAAAACATTGTCCTTCTTGCCGAAAAATGATTGAAACTTGTCGCTTAAAACTATATTATTTCTCGCAAGGAGTTTATCGACAATCATAAAACCTATATTGTGACGGGTTTTAAGGTATTTTGTTTCAGGGTTCCCGAGCCCTATGACTGCTTTCATTTTTTACCTTTCTTTATATTTACCCCGAACCATGCCCCTTTTACCAATTAAAAAAAACATCATTGGGGTTATCTGTAAAATATCATATTAGACGGAGTTGAATTATGTCAATGAAAAATAAACCCATAGTTAACGAAAAAAGTTCGCAAAAAGTGGCAAGATTTTTGGAAAAAAATAATCTCCATAAAAAAGATTTTGCCCAGATGATAGGCGTTACGCTTTCTTATGTTTATAATTTAATTGACGAAACAATACCCTTTTCTTCACGCGCTACCACACTTGAGAGAATCGCAACGGTTATGGATATAAGACCGGAAGAGTTTATGGAATATCAAATTCCGCAGGATCCTGTACTCTACGATGATAATTTAGAGTTTTTAAAGGATGCTATTAAACAAAATAATTTAACGACGGTTGAGTTTTTAAAAATGTTTGAAAGAAAAAAGCGCCTTAACCTTGTGGATATTTTAAGAGGCGCCAAGCCCGTGCAGATTGATTTTTCCGAGTTAAAAAGCATAGCCGATGCGCTGAAAATGCCGGATGATGAGCTTTATGAACTCTGGCAGCGCAGGATGTGCGAGTTTTTAAAAGAGGGCGGTTTTAATCTTGAAAAGAATAAAAAACTTGCCGATGCCATGTTTGAGGGTGCAAAAAACTATTTAAAAACAGGCAATTAGTATTGTAAATATTTCTTAATGTTGTAATTGTTACAATCTTGACTTCAATACTACTTTTCCAATATATTCATATTGTAAAAGATTAAGAGGTCTTATGAAAAGTTCAACCTTACACAGAGCGGGACTCTCGCGCGAAAATATGTCAGCGCTTGAAAGTTCAAGAACATTTGACTTGGACAGAAATGAATACTCCCGTTATTCTAAACCCTCCAAGACTCCGGAGTTGGATGTATTATGGAGAAGCGTCGGTAAAACAAATACCGACACAAGAGTTACAAAACAAAAGGCTCCCGGCATATATCTCGCGATTGGTTTTGTCTGCGGTGCATTGTTTATGGGTTTGATATCCCTTATTGCCGGATTCTCAAACTTTGCAGCCAATCAAAAAACAGAAGAAATAGTTATCCAGCAGGCAGCAAAGCCTAATGTAGCGGTTATCGGTGCAGATGTACAAAGCGCCCCCGAGGCTGCACAGACTTTAAGTGAAGAAAAATATGAAGTAAAAAGCGGCGATACACTTGATAGAATCGCTTATAGATTTTACGGCAAATACGATATGGAAAAAATTGAAGCGATTCAAAAATTAAATAATATAACCGACCCTGCTTCATTGCAGATAGGACAGGTAATTTTAATCCCTGTGGATACTGCAAGATAGGCGCTTCGTTTAAATTTATGTAACAAAATCGGCTCAAATGTTTGTCATTGAGCCTTTTTTGTGCAATTATAGACAAGGTCTTTTTTACAAGGTAGAGAGTAGTTGAATGTATAGTCGATTTTTATTGTTATTAACAACATTGTTTTTTATTCCCCAGAATGTTTACGCCATGAGTGTAAGCGAATATGTGGATAAGTATTTTGCACCCTTTTCGGATGCCTTTTCAAATATTGTGTTTACGCCTGTAAAAATTTGCGGCGTGAGCGTGCCCGTTATTATTATGTTTTTGATAGTATCGAGCATTATTTTTACCATATATCTGAGATTCATAGGTATATGGGGTTTTAAGCATTCTCTTTCAAGGCTTTTTGGCAAGTACCACAAAGAGCATGAACAAGACCATGACGGCGAGGTCAGTTCCTTGGGCGCTTTTGCAACGGCACTTTCGGGCACTGTCGGGTTGGGAAATATTGCAGGGGTGGCAATTGCAATTTCTATAGGCGGCCCGGGCGCTATGTTCTGGATGATTTTCGGAGCAATGTGCGGTATGGCATCCAAGTTCCTTGAGTGCACCCTTGCGGTTAAATACAGACGTTTTAACCCTGACGGCTCCGTTTCGGGCGGCCCTATGTTCTATATTGCCCACGGTCTTACAAGAAAAGGTCTCAGATGGCTTGGTCAGCCTCTTGCGCTTTTATTTGCACTAATGTGCGTCCCCGGAGCTCTGGGCGGCGGCAATATGCTTCAAATTAATCAGGCAACGCAGCAGATGATTAGCATAACAGGCGGACAGGACAGCTTTTTTGCTGCGCACAGCTGGGCATTTGGCCTTATTGTCGCTCTGATTGTCGGGCTCATTATTGTAGGCGGCATTAAGTCAATAGCAAACGTAACATCTAAAATTGTTCCCGTGATGTGCGGCATATATCTTATAGCCGCCCTTGCAATTATTGTCATGAATTATCATCAGATTCCCCATGCTATAGCAACGGTTTTAAAAGAAGCTTTCTTTCCTCAGTCCGTTGTCGGAGGCATAGTCGGTACGATAATAATAGGTTTCAGGCGCTCGGTTCAATCAAACGAAGCCGGCTCGGGCTCTGCCCCCATTGCTTATGCCGCGGTAAAAACAAAAGAGCCGATTTCTCAGGGTTTTGTATCCTTGATGGAGCCTTTTTTAGATACCGTTGTAATCTGCTCCCTTACCGCTTCGGTTATAATAATAACGGGTGAATACCTGAACTACCGCGAAGGCATAACAGGCGTTCAGCTAACTTCTGCAGCTTTTGCCGGAACGTTTTCCTTCTTCCCCTATGTCCTTGCTGTTGTAATAATTCTCTTTGCGATTTCTACTATTATCAGCTGGGCATACTACGGGCAAAAAGCCTGGAGCTATATTTTCGGTGAAGGCTTTAAGCGCACCAAGGTGTATCAGGTTATGTTTTGCATATTTATCGTTATAGGCTCATGTATGAATCTTCAAAGTATTGTTGACTTTACCGACTCTACAATGCTTGCTATGGCAGCTCCCAACCTTATCGCGATTTTTATTCTGCTTCCCGAGATTAAACGCGACTTGGTGGAATATTGTAAAAAATACAAAATAATAAATGCTATGAATAAAGTCTGGTTTAAAGATGAAAAAACTCTATGAACCTTACATGGATGAGATTGCGCAAAAGCAGCAAGCCTTTAATTTCAGACACCTGACCCCTCTTGAAATCAAAGGAAAATACATTTTTCAAAACGGCAAAAAGCTTTTAAACCTGTCCTCAAATGACTATCTCGGTATAAGCACGCGCGAAGATATACAAAAAGAATTTTTTAACTCATACAACAAACCGCTCTCTATCCCCTCGGCAAGACTTTTGTGTGCAAATACTCCGTCTTATTCAAAACTCGAAGAATTTTTAAGCAAAAGTTTTAAAAAAGAAGCCGCTCTGCTTTTTAACAGCGGGTATCATGCAAATGTCGGAATATACTCCTCGCTTGTGCAAAGGAATGATGTTGTTTTTTGCGATAAATTAAACCATGCCAGCATAATTGACGGTATACGCCTTTCGCACGCCGATATCATACCCTTTAAACATGCTGACTGTGAAGATTTGGAAAATAAACTGAAAAAATACAGAAACAAATACAAAAAAGCCATTATCTCAACAGAAGCGCTTTTTTCCATGGACGGTGATTTTTGTGATATCAAAGCTCTTGCGCTGTTGAAAGAAAAATATAACACACTCCTTATTGTTGATGAGGCACATTCTTTTGGTGTATACGGCGGCGGACTCGGGTATTGCGCACAGGAAGGTATGCTTGATTCCATTGATTTAATAATGGCAACTTTTGGAAAAGCCGCCGGCTCATACGGCGCTTTTTGCGTCGGGGACAGGGTTTTAGTGGATTATCTTATAAATTTCTCCCGCCCTTTTATATTCTCTACCGTCTTTCCGCAAATAAGCGCCGAATTTGCACAATTTGTGCTTAAAAACCATATCTTTAAATCAGACAGCCTTTCTTCAAAGCTGCTTGTGCTAAAAGACCTTGCGCATAAAAATTTAAAAGATTTTAATGTCCTCGGTTCAAGTTATATCCTGCCCGTGGTGCTGGGGGAAAATAAAAAAGCACTCGAGGCTTCAAAAACGCTCTGTAATAACGGCTTTTATTGTCTGCCTGTCAGGTACCCGACCGTTGCTAAAAACTCCGCCCGCCTTAGAATCTCTTTAAACGCCGCCCTTGAAAAAGATGACGTTGAAAATTTGTGTACTCAAATAAAAAAATTATAAACTGCCTTGTAAAAAGTCCTGAGTTCCTTGTCGTTTAAATGACTCAGGATATTTAAAATGTCTTTTGTAATTTCTTCTCTTGACTTTAATGTTTGTGTTTGAAAAAAATCACCCGGGTTAACATTTAGCGCTGTGGCAATTTTGTCTAATGTTTCAAGTGTCGGCATTGTGTGGCAGTTTTCAATACGATTTATTGTACGATGATTCATTGAAATCATCTCGGCAAGTTTTTCCTGTGAAATCTTTTTTGCCCGCCTAATTTCTTTTATTTTCTCGCCAATAAGCGCTATATCACTCATTTATACCTCTTAAAGTATTGTAATATCTTTATTTTTTAAAAACTATGTATACGCGTATACTTATTTTGTTGACAATATGTATAATGATGTCTATAATGTTGACATCTTTATACGAAAAAACCTGGAAATTTACAGCTGCATGTCTAAACAGTCATCAGCTCAGTTTGGATACTCTATTCTAAAATAGAAAGATACGAAAATGAAAAAAATTTATGCTCGCCGCCCGCGCGGCGCACAGCGCACTGCTGTGCAAAAAGGCTGCAAAAAGGCCTTCACTCTGGCTGAACTTCTAACTGCCGTGCTTGTAATCTCAATAATCATGGTAGCACTTGCTCCCGTAATTACAAAGCGCATGAAAGATAATGTATCCGTTACAACGGATAATAAAAAAGGGTTAGAAATCTTTACAAACCCCGGCACCTACACCTTTGATGTCCCTGTGGGCATAAACACCCTCTTTATTCAGGGTGCAGGCGGAGGCGGCGGAGGTGCTGGCTCAACCGTATCTGATCCTAAAACGGTAACTTTTACAAGCAACACAACATGGAAAGTACCCACAGGTGTCAATCAAATAACCCTTGAAATAACTGGCTCGGGCGGCGGTGGAGGCGGCGGCAATGCTACTATAAATAATGTAGAATGTCTGAGTACAGACTACAGAATGCTGCGTGGAGCAAACGATGAATCAGATCTTTGTTGGATGACAAAAAATCGTGATGTAGGGCCAGGCACTACACAAATTGGTGGTTTTTGGAATGGCGGGATTATTATATATGACCCTTATGACAGCACATGTACCGGAGGAACTTGCAGTTGGGATTTCGACAGAATGGTCTTTACATATAATGGCGCATATCAGGTATGCAAAAGCTATACAAGCAATGTTACTCAGCTCAATGGTCCTTACAGAATGCCTGATTATATTGAACTTGGAAAACTGGTAAAATATTTAGACGACGTTGCAACGAAACTAAATCTTTGTTGCCGTGAAAACTGTCATGATTATCCAACAGGAGGATGTGCACTAGAAAATAAGCCAGGTATTCCAAGATGCGAAGGTGCTACAAAGTGTTTGGGTGCTGAAGCAAATTGGTGTGCACCGTTTGCAATAGTAGGAAGCGACGGAGTATTTTTATGGAATGGAAGTGGTGTGGGCAGAAGGTTAGTAAAAACAAAGTATGGAGGTGCGTCTTCCGTAAGGTGTGTTAAACCTGTCAGTAATTATACGACTTACTCCGCCTCCGGCGGCGCCTCAGGCGCCGTGCTGGAAAAAACAATTAACGTCCTGCCTAACGACACCTTTGAAATAACAATAGGACAGGGAGGAAACGGAGGTGCTTCAAAAACAAAAGGAGGGCAGGGCGAAACAACAAAGATAGTACATAAAAGAGGAGGTATTGAATTAGGCACCTACTATGTAAAAGGAGGATTAGGAGGCAACGCTGCTTCAACAAGCGCCCACGGAACAGCTTATACTAACGGAACAAATGCGAATAATACCACTCCTTCAGGAACATGCTATGCCCGTGCAAGGAAGAATGTAACAGACTCTCTTACGGGCGGGAACACAAACTGTACAACAATTTCTTATACAGGAGCCGCGGGAAATGATACAAAGGGCGGTGACGGCGGTAAAGTTGGAAATGTCGGCACCATTAATCAAGGTGAAGCCTCGTCGGGAGGATACCTCTATGATGACCCCGCAAGAGGTTTCGGTGTCAGAAACACCGCAAAAGAAGCAAACTACGCCAAAGGACAAAACGCCTCAACCCCGGGCTTTGGCGGAGGAGGAGGACTAACCCCCGC
>DVFS01000042.1 GCA_018713115.1 Candidatus Galligastranaerophilus faecipullorum | reverse complement strand
TTTTTTGTTTCTATCAAATTGTAGAAAACCCTGCTTAAGTTTTCATCTGATTTTATTGTATCAACGGCCTGCATAACGTCGATGTAATCGTAAGATATTGAGTCTTGCGTTAAAATTTCATTGTCCGCGCCGTATGTTTCAGCGGCAGTTTCACTTATTGCGGGAATGGAGGGCGCTTCCTGCCGCGCGCTTTTGTTAACGGCAGTTCCTATGCCTGCAGCTGACAGTAAAAGTGCAAGCGTAAGCGCCGCGGGTGCAAGAGGGGAAGATTTTTTCTTGCGGTTTTTCCCGGGCAGGTGTTCTATTGTGGGTGTGTAAACAAGAACATCGCCGTCTGATGTGCGTCTGTATACTTTCTGGCTGTGCGCTCTTTTGTGTTCCTGAGAGCGGGTGCGTGTACCTGAAGGCTGCCCTGTCTGTTTTCTTCTTGTATTTTCGCTATTTTGCCGTACTCTTGTCTGTTTTTGTCTTTCTTCAAGCTGTTTTTTATCGCGCTCGGCAAACATACGGTTGATATCATCAAATATCAAATCGTCATTTTTTCTTTGCGGGGAGGCGCCCCTAAAGCTTAAAGTATTAAAATTTTTAACAGGTTGAATCATAGTGCAAATTTGCTAAAACAACTGAAGATAAAAAATTGCCTGATTTTTAAAAATTTATTGTATCTTTTACTATATACAAAGGCCTGTTTCTTGTTTCGTCGTAAATTCTGCCTATGTATTGACCCAGTATGCCAAACGCAAGCATATGAACGGAACTTAAAAATACGAGAACAAAACTTATCAGCCATTCTTCTTCAAATTCAAAGAAAAATGCACCCGCAAGTACAATGAGTGATACTATAAATAAAAATGCACTGAGTGCAAAGAGCATTTCAACGGGTTTAAAAGAAAAAGAAAAAATCCCGTCCAGCGCCAGTTTGAGCATTTTTGAGAGAGGATATTTTGTAACGCCTGCGGCTCTTTCGTCCCTGTTATACGGAAGCGGCGCGCTTTTAAAGCCTGTCCAGGGTATCATACCTCTTATAAAACGGTGTTTTTCGCGCATAGAGTTAAAGGCATTCCTGACATCTTTTGTAATAAATCTGAAATCACCCGTGTCCGTCGGGATATCAAGATTGCACATTGATTTTAGCGTTCTGTAAAAGCCCCAGGCCGTGAGTTTTTTAAACACTGTTTCATTTTTTCTTTTAAGTCTTTTGCCATAGACAATATCATAGCCTTCAAGGCACTTTTCATACATATTGTAAATAAGCTCGGGCGGGTCCTGTAAATCCGCGTCAATTATTGCTGTATAATCGCCTTTTGAATAATCCAGCCCTGCCGTAAGTGCCATCTGGTGGCCGAAGTTTCTTGAAAAGTTAATGAGTTTTATGCTTTTGTCTTCTTTTGCATATTTTGCAAGAATTTGTGCACTTGAGTCTTTTGAGCCGTCATTTACAAAGATAAAATTTACCTTTAGTTTTGAGCGAAAAGTTTCTTTTAAATTTAAAAGACGCTCAAGAGTTTTGTCTATACAGTCCTCTTCGTTATAGACAGGTACGATTATATCAAGTGTTTTCATAAATTCTCCGTTTATTTTTGCAAAAAGAATTATATCACAAAACTAGTTTTTAAGTTTGAGTTTTTCTGAAGCCTTTTTTGCAAGTTCCGGCATATCAAACATATCCGTGCAGAGTTCTATATAGCAGAGTTTGTCTTTTTGTTCGGTGTTTATTTTATCAAGGACTTTATCAAGCTCAATGTCGCTTTTTACACTTGCACTGTATACATTTGAGCCAAAAATATAAGGGAGTTTTGTGTAGTTCCATTTTGCAATGTTGTTAAATTCATCCATGGGGTTATCCGACAAAATCCGCTCTATTGTATAGCCGTCATTGTTTATTACAAAAATCACGGGTTTTAAATTATTCCTCATCATGGTGCTTACTTCCTGTGCGCTTAGCTGGTGGGAGCCTTCTCCGGTTATTAAAACAGTTCTTGCGTTTTTATCCGCAAGTGCGCTGCCCAGTGCCGCTCCTGTTGCCCAGCCGATTGAACCCCACAGAATCTGGTTGTTTACGCTTATGTTCTTTTTAAGCCTGAGTTTTGCAAGGGCAAGGTTTATAAGCCCTGTTTCACATATGAGATTGTCGCCTTCGCGCAGAAAGTCCTGCATTTTTTGATAAAAATAGTCGCAGTGCAGTTTTTTATCATCGGGGGCAATATCATGATAGTAATAATCGTACTTAACGCAGTTTCTATCAAGTTTTTTTGCACTTTTGCCTAATTCATTCAGCATATCTTTCATAAGGACATCTTTATACATGGTATTTTTTATTACCGTGTAATTTCCCTGAATGTTTATATAATCATCAGGATTAAATTTCAGGCTGAAACCCTGTGTGTTGATATCAGATATTACCGTTCCTATAAAAATCGGGCAGTCGGAGTTGTTAATGCTCTTGTATGCCATAGGGTTGTCAAACGCTCCGACATATGTGCCCGAATAGTTAGGGGATTCAAAGTTTAATAAATCCTTGCCCATTAAAAGTGTTGATACGGGGTAGTTTGTATTTTCAAGGAATTTATAAAATTCTTCTTTTGCATTAAATCTTTTTATCATGACATCCGCAAGGACAGACGGGTTTTGGGCGGTGTTTATTATTTCAAGCGCCCTTAAAACCGCTTGATTCAGCGAGTCTTTATTGCTTTCAATTATTATGTTTTCGTAGTCTTCTTCTATTATTTCATTGCAAACATCAACGGGTAAAGCCAGATATACGGGCTTTTTTTCTTTTACCATCACGTTAATTAAACGGTCGATTTCTTCTTTTGCATTGTATTTTGTTAAAAATGCAGCCGCTTCAACAACGTTTGAATATGCCTTTATAAATGCGTGATAATCGGGAGTATTTAAGTTGTGGTGAATAAGCCTGTTTTCTTCAATGTTTTTTGTTGCGGGAATTCCGGTTATTTTCATAACCGGAACAAACTCGCTCATAGAGCCTGCAATGGCATTTATTGCACTTAATTCCCCGACCCCGTATGTGGTTATAAGTGCGCCATAGCCTTTGATTCTTGCATAGCCGTCTGCGGCATAGCCTGCGTTTAGTTCGTTTGTACAGCCTATCCAGTTTGTTTCGGGGTTGTTTTCTACCGATTTTAAAATATTAAAGTTATAATCTCCCGGAAGTCCGAAAAACTCGCTTACGCCCAATTTTTGCAGCCTTGAAATAAGGTAGTCTGAAACACTGATACCCACTGTTGTTTGCTCCTTTTAGCATGTTTTATGTTTTGTATTATAGCGAATTTGGCTCTGCTTGCATATACATAAAAATATAAAGATTTTTATAAGGCCTTCTATGTTTGTGCTAAGTTATTTCTATGAGGCTTAATAACGTTAAATGGGTAATTTTTACCATTATTGCTACAGGCAATTTTCTGGGGATGCTTGATTCAACCATAGTAAATCTTGCGCTTTATCCGATGGCGCGTGATTTAGGGGTTTCTATTTCTCAGGTTCAATGGGTAATAATAGCTTATACTCTTGTACTAACCGTATTTTTGCCTTTCTGGGGCAAAATAGGAGATATGGTTCCCAAAAACAAGCTCTATGCCTCGGGATACATACTTTTTGCACTCGGTTCGCTGTTAAATACAACGGCCCAGTCGCTGCCTTTTTTAATTGCTTTCAGGTGTATTGAGGCGCTTGGCGCGTCAATTATTATATCTAATGCCTCTTCGGTTATTGCTTCTTTATTCAAAGGAAAAGACCGCGGCAAAGCGCTTGGCTTAAACGGATGTCTTGTGGCGGTAGGCGGACTTTTAGGGCCGTCTTTGGGCGGTATGCTTATACAGGTTTTTAACTGGCATGCGATTTTTATCCCGGCAATACCCATAGCACTTTTTGGCGTTTATTATTCCTATAAAATGGTACCCTCCGTTATATCGCAAAAAGAGAAAATAAAGTTTGACTATCCGGGGTTTATTTATTTTACAATAAGTCTTTTTGCACTTCTGCTTGCAATATCCGAAGGGTATCACTGGGGCTGGAGTTCAATAAAAATCCTTACCCTTGGTGTTGTATGCCTTGGTTTCGGTTTTCTTTTTTACTACCGCGACCATACCATAAGCTATCCTATGATTAACTTTAATCTTTTTTCAATAAAACCTTTTACGTTTGGCAACCTTGCGGTTATGACATCTTATATGGCGATGTTTACAAACACTATTTTGCTTCCTTTTTATCTTCAGGACATCTTGAAATTTAAACCTTTTATAACAGGGCTTATAATTTTGCCTTATTCTGTGGTTTTAATGGTTACGGCTCCCTTAAGCGGCTCTGCCGCGGGAAAATACGGAAGCAGATATTTGACCCTTGCAGGCCCCATTGTGACGTTTTGCGCGCTGTCGATTTTTATACTTTTTGATAAAAACACGCCTGTTATATTAATCATGCTTTTATCAGGTCTTATGGGTCTTGGAAACGGACTCTTTCAGTCGCCTTCAAACACTGCGATTATTTCAAGCGTAAATAAAGACCAGCTGGGCATTGCAAGCGGAATCCTTGCACTTTCAAGAAATATGGGCAATATTCTTGGGGTTGCGATAACAATTACCCTCTTTGCAAGTTTTCGCGATATTTTTCAGAATCTCGGACTTAATTATGACCTCTCGTTTTTAAAAGCATACAGATATACAATGGCATGCGGAATGTTTTTTGCATTTTGCTGCGTTGTCCTCTCTTTTATTGCCTACAGGGATACGGGCAGGGTTGTCAAGAGGAAAAAATAATTTTTACAAAATTATACAACGCCTTTACAAGTTTTGAGTTTTGGCGCAGAATATTTTTCAAATGGGTAAAGCAAAAAAACGTATATTACACAAAACAAATTCTTCACTTTATATGACACGCGAGAGCGCGCTTAATGAAGTTTTCTCCATGATAAAAAAGCCAAAAAGGGAATCCCGTGTTCAGGCGCTTGATTTGATAACTCTTTTCGGGCTTTCCGCAGAAGAACTCTCGGAAGCGGGAGTGCCTTATGAGAACATAAAGGCACTCGAGTCAATTATTGATTAAGTATTTTTAAATTACAGCCGTTTGTACATTTTCTAAAAGCGGGTCGCTCTGGGTGTTTGTCAAGCCGGAATAATTTATCTGCGGCAGAGCATCCTGTGGAACCGAAAAGTCAAAAGAGCCGTCAGGGTTTGTTGCAATTAATCCGCTTGATGTACCTGTGGTAAGGCTGCCAAATGACGGCTGGGATGTACCTGTTCCTTGTGTTTGCAGATATCCCATCATTTTTTGGGTATCTTCGGTTACATTTCCGCTTGCAATGTCATATTGAACCTGCTGGGCTACCGCACTTTGCAGCTGTGATACGCTTGCGCTGTCGCCTGCAACCATTGCCGCCTGCTGTTGGAGCTGTTTTTCTTCAATTTTATCATTTTCGGATTTGCCTGTTATTTTTTTGGCAATTCCCGAGAAAAGACTTGAGCCTATAAGACCGCCTATAATACCGCCTACGGCACCTATTACCGCGCCTGCCGCCGTTCCTATACCGGGACAGATTGCAGTACCTATGGCAGCGCCTGCTTTTGTACCGAGGCTTGCACCCAGTGCCCATCCGCCGACGGAACCCGCCACCTGAACGCTTGATTTGCCGAGTTGTTTTATACCTGCGCCTACACCGCCGTTTTTAAATGCGGGTATAACTTCGCCGAAAAGCTGTGCTCCGCCTTCAATTACAAGGTCAAAGACCGCACCGCCTTTTTTTGCAACTTTTGCAAAGCCGCCGAGTTTTGAAAGTGCCTGCCCGCCGTATTTTGTTCCCTCAAGCCATTTATATGCGCCAGAGGATGTTATTTTGCCTCCGAGCCATTTAAAGGGCTGTGCCGCATAGCCCGCCATTTTGCTAAAAATCCCTTTTTTGCCGGCTTGCGCGGTTTCCTTGAGTGCTTTATCCACATTTTTTATTATGTCATCAGTCTTGTCGCCGTTTGCAACAGCCTGTGTCAATTCTTTTCTCAGGCTGACAAGTTTTGAAGTATCTTTGCCTTCTTTTGCCGCTGTTGTTATGGCATTTGAAAGGTCGTCAAGGTATAATACCCCGTCCCCGCTTTTAAAGACATTTGCAGCCCTTGTAAGCGCCTGTCCGTCAGTGGCGTTGTGAAATGCACTGCTGATATTTGAAGGCATGTTTCCTATGCCTTTGGGTACACCTTTGAGTTTTTCCCCGAAAGTTTTTTTGACTTTCGCGGGTATTTCTTCCCCGTTTGCAACTCTCAGCGCGTTAATTGTGCTTTTCTTTGCACTCAAAGCGCTTGGCAGAGCAATCAGCGGTGCCATGGAAAGCGATGATTTAATATCCTCTGTTATGCTGTCTTTGTGTTCGACTACCGCAGCATGCTGAAGATATTTCATCGCATCACTTACGAATGCGCTGTTGTACGATGGTACTTGATTCACCATAGCATTATCTTCCTGTATAAACTTCCTATACATAAATAAAGTCATGTTTTCTTGCTTAATTTACAAGTTTTGGCTTATTGTTAAGAAATATTAATCAAATATTGTGTTAAAATATCCCTATGATTCAATGCGACCTGAAACAATGTGCATATCTGGGTGATGCAGTCTGGGAACTTTTTGTAAGAGAAATCTGTATTACAAAGGCAAAGACGCAAAAGGCTATGCACAACTTTTCAACCCGCTATGTAAATGCTTCTTTCCAGGCGCATTTGCTGGAGTGCGTTGTTGAAAGTTTTAATGATGAAGAAAAAGAACTTTTGCGCCGAGGCAGGAATTTAAAAATTTCGATAAATAAAAGAAGCAACCCCCGGATTCACTCTCTTGCAACGGCTTTTGAGGTGCTTGTCGGATATTTTTACCTTTATGATAAAAATCGCCTCAATGATTTTTTTGAAATTGTTAAAAAATACTTAAATCAGCCGCAGCAGGTCTGAGAAAGGGTTATAATTCAAATATGGACAACATTAAAGAAGAATTTATCTCTACACTCTCTCATGAAATAAGAACTCCGCTTACAAGCATAAAGGGTTTTTCAAAGACTATGCTTGACAGCTGGGAATGCCTGAGTGACGAGCAGAAGAAAAAATTCCTTACAATAATCAGCGAACAGTCGCAAAGACTTATTAATCTTGTGGAAAATGTTTTAAATGTTTCCAAAATCGACTCGGGCGCGGATGATACGGTTTTAAAAAAAACGGATATTATAAATGTGCTTAACAGTGCAATAAGCATTGTTAAAATGAATCATAAAAACTTTGATTTTAATGTTACAGTCCGCTCAGGTGAAGCCGCACTTGCCGATACCAACAAACTTCAGCAGGTTTTAATCAATATTCTTGACAATGCGGCAAAATACTCAAAAGACTCAAACAAAGTTGATATTTTAGTAAAAAATGATAAAAATTATGTGCTTATAAGTGTTAAAAATTACGGTACGGAAATTGAAGAAAAGTATCTTGATAAAATTTTTGAAAAATTCTACAGAATAGACACCTATCTTAAAAGCTCCGCACAGGGCAGCGGTCTCGGACTTTATATTACCAGACACCTGCTTGAGAGTATGGGAGGAAAGATAGAAGTTATAAGTCCTGCGGGTGAAAATTTTTGTGAATTTAGTGTGTATATTCCGCTCTACGAAGTAGAAAACGCCACCAGAAAAGCAATTTCTGGTGCAGCAACCGGAGAAAGCTGATGTATAGCGCAACCGTTTTTATCATAAGCAAAAGAAAAGAGCTTTCAATCAAGTACAAAAAACTTATTGAAGCGCTTGAACAGGAAGTATACGTTATACCCTCTTTAAGCGAGGCTCTCGGGATGATTCAAAAAATCGAACCCGAGCTTTTAATTGTGTCTGATACAATAGATGAAAATCTGCCTGACTTTTGTGCTAAAATGCGTGCGCTTACCTGTAATGTGCGCCCCGTGATTGTTGCCGTTTCAAGGTCGGGCAGTGTTGATGACAGGCTTGAGATACTTGAGTCGGGTGCGGATGATTTTATGGACGAATCCATATCGCCAAAGGAGTTTCAGGCGAGAATAAAAGCGCACTTAAGGCGCTATCTTGAAAATTCTTTCAATCCCGTTACTTATTTTGCACAAAAAAGCCTTACCGTGCGTGCTTTAAAAAAACTTACCGCAAGTACGAAAAGTTCTGCCGTTATGTTTGCAAAGATAGCAAACATAGGAATTTACAGGGAAATATACGGTGAAATAGCCTACCAGAAAGTCTTGCAGACTCTCGGCGCCATTGTAAATTCGGCGCTTGGAGCACAGGATTTTGCAGGGCATTTTTTTGATGATGAATTTATTATAATTACCACAATGCAAAAAGCTGAAAAAGTCGCGTCTTTCTTAACTTTTGCATTTGATAACGTCCTGAGCCGTTTCTACAGCGAAAGAGATTTTGAAAATAAATTTACGCTCTTAAGTTCGGATATTAAAGAAGAAGAGCGTGAAACGCTTATGCGTCTTGAAATTTGCGCACTGGAAGCTTTTGAGGGCAGGTTTGGAACATATGAACAAATAGTAAACGCGCTTTTTGAGCTCATTAAACTCTGCCGCGGCAAAAGTAAGTCCTGCTATGTAATAGACCGCCCGAAACTGCGCGGAAAGGTCGAAGCTTGCGGCAGTAAAAACAAGGTTTTAATTATGGAAAAAGACGAAGCACTCTCGCTTCTTCTTGAAACATTATGCTCCCTGAACTCGCTTAATGTGCGTGTCTGCAGGGATTATGGCGACTTTTTTAAAACTTACGATGACTTTGCACCCGATGTGGTTTTGCTTGACTGGGGCGATTCAGACAAGAAAAGCGGAGTTGAAATTTCCAAAAGATTAAAGAAAAACCCCGAAAACGCTCCAAGAGTCATTTTTTCTTCCTCCGTCCACAATAAAAAAGAAATCCTCGCCGCAGGCGCCGATTTTTACCTCCCCAAGCCTTACGAGGCTGATGTTGCAATCAGGTGGATTAAAAAGTTTCTTTTTTAATATCAATGAACACAGGCGGTAATATTTTGTGCTAAAATTATTCTATGGATAAAAAACCCCCTACATATAACCAATCGATAGAATTTGCGGCAGAGCTTTTTACAAAAGCGCTGCATGAGGCACTTCGTAAAATTCATAAAAAAATGAATTTTGAAATAAACCATGAGGAGTACATTATCCTTGAAACTATACTCTTAAACCCGGGGATAATACAAATTGACATAGCAAAAAAAATTATTATGAAGCGCTCCTATGTCTGCAAGTTTCTCTCAAGTATGGAGGAGCGCGGTTTGATAAAACGCAAAAATGCTATTCGCGGCGAAAGACAGGTTATTATTCAAAACTTTATTACAAAAAAAGGCGAGAAGGCTTATAAAAAAGTGCGTGACCATTTTATTAAAACATTTGAAAGCGCCGATTATGAAAATGAAAGGGAAATCCTCAAAACCACTACAAACACGCTTTTTGATATGGCTGCCAGAATCAAAGAAGAATTTGATTTAAAATTTTAGCTTGACAGGTTAAAAAATTTTTACTATATTATTGTTAAATATTTAACAATAAAAAATTTAACAATATGTCCACACTCTCACAAGAAAACTGGAAGCCGAAGAACCCCTGGCTGTTAGTTATCCCGACCATGCTTGCGGCGTTTATGTTCGCGCTTGATGAAACAATTGCCAACATAGCGCTGCCGCACATGGCGGGTTCTTTTTCCGTCAGCCATCAGGAGTCAATCTGGGTTTTGACAAGCTATCTTATTGCAAGCTGTCTTACCATACCTATGATTGACTGGCTGGGCAGGCTTATGGGCAGAAAGGCGCTGTTTATTTCATGTGTCACTCTTTTTACCGCGGCATCTTTTATGTGCGGTATATCGACATCAATCGGCATGATGGTAATTTCAAGGTTTTTGCAGGGTCTCGGCGGAGGTGTGCTTATCCCTATAGCACAGGCTATCATGATGGAAAACTTTGAGGGTGACGAGCTCAACCGCGCAGGCTCGATTTTTGGCATGGTGGTTATTATCGCGCCAATTCTGGGCCCCGTACTCGGCGGCTGGATAACCGAAAACTGGTCGTGGCACTGGATTTATTTTATTAACATTCCGATAGGCATAATAATTGTGGCGCTTTCTTATAAACTCATTGAAGATCCGCCGTACGCACAAAAACAAAGCAATGTTAAGACGGACTACTGGGGGCTTTTGTTTTTGATTATGTTCGCGGTTGCATTTGAAATTATGATGGATAAGGGAAACGATCAGGATTGGTTTAACTCTTCTTTTATTGTGAAACTTACCGTTATATGGGTTATAGGGCTTATAGGTTTTATTATTTCGCAGGTGAGACAAAAGGACTCGCTTATAAAGTTTGATGTTTTGAAGGATTTTAACTATTTTATGGGTACCGTTGTTTTAACGGTTATGAATGCCATTTTGCTTGCTTCCATGGCTATGCTGCCGCAGTTTATGCAGAATATGATGGGTTATGATTCTTTTACAAGCGGGCTTACCATGATGCCGCGCGGAGTCGGATGTCTTATAGGCGTTATTTTATGCGGGAAAATATCTTCAAAAGTCGACCCGAGAGTGCTTTCTTTTATAGGAATTTTTATATTATGCCTTGGCAGCTGGGATTTAGGGTTTATAAACCTTGAAATTTCTTCCATGAATGTTGTTGTGCCCAATATCCTCTACGGACTGGGTATGACGCTCGGCATGATACCTGTTATTACGCTTTCCTGTAAGACAATTCCACCCGAGAGGATGTCAAATGCCAGCGGGCTTCAAAACTTTATTAAAACCATAGGCGGGGCGGTAGGCACATCGCTTGTGGCGACATTTATTTCACGGTTTTCACAAATGCACCAGCATATGATGGTTGACTGGCTCAGGGATACAAATACGGTTTATCTTGAGCGTTTGCAGGCATATGCGGGGCAGTTTGCACAGTTGACGGATTTTTCAAGCGCAGCATATATGGCGCAAACAATGATTTACAATGAACTTTCACGTCAGGCTCACCTGTGGGCATATGTGGATTCATTCAGGATTTTTGCAATAGCGGGGCTTATAATACTTTTGCTTATTCCGCTTTTAAGAGTTAAAAAAGCCTGAACTAAGAAAAGAAGTGCCCTCTTTTTGAATCAAGCGTAATCGTGTCGAAAGAATAAAGCGCCGCAGGACGCTTGGAGCCTTGTTTTGAGTATTCGTTTGTTTCAACAAGAATGTTTGATGTAAGCATTTTTTTTCTGAAATTTCTTTTATCAAGAGTCTTTTTCAATATTAACTCATAAGACTGCTGAAGTTCGGTGAGGGTAAATTTTTTGGGCAGAAGCTGGAAGGCTATGGGGCACAACTCCAGTCTTTCGCGTGTTCTTTTAAGCGAGTACTCAATAATTTCTTTGTGGTCAAATGCAAGCGGGGGAAGCTTTTCTACACTGTGCCACTGAACTTCGGATACTTCGTCTTTGTTTGAAACTTCAAGTTTAATATCTTCGGCGCGAAGAAGTGCAAAGTAAGCGCATGTTATAACCCTTGTATTAGGGTAACGAAGCGGGTCGCCGAATGTGTAGAGCTGCTCGAGATAGATGTTTTGAACATTTGTTTTTTCTTTTAAAACGCGAAGCGCCGCATCGTCAAGGTTCTCGGACAACCTGATAAAACCGCCCGGGATGGACCATTTCCCGCGGAAAGGCTCGTTTGCACGTTTAACAAGCAAGACTTTTAACTTTCCGCTGTGGATAGTTAAAATAACAACGTCAACCGTCACCTCATGGGTCTTTGTTTCTGTAAATGTTCTCGCCATATAACTTATTGTAAGTTAAACAAATATTTAGTCAATTTTGTTACACTTAATCAACAATTCTGCCGTTGAATGCTTCAAGCATTTCTTTTACTTTCGGGCTGTAAATGGCATTTTCAATACTGTTGTCAGAGTGCTCTTCTGTTTGGTTTTCATATCTTGTTTCATCCGAAACACTCTGCGCCTGTGCTTCAACAGGTTTTTTCTCCTGAGGTTTTTCGTTTTTTACAACGGGTTTAACGACAGCTCCTTCAAGCGGTTTGATATTGCCGCCAAGCTGTACAAATTCAAAACCGTATGTGCCCGCAAATGCCTTTTTCTCACCCTCCATAAGGGCTTTATGCTTGAGTTCGGACTTTGCCTGGGCTATAACGTTGTGGTTGATAAAACCGAGAACTATTCTGTTATCATCGATTTCAACAAGTTTCGCCATTCCCGAATAAAAGAACTTTGCAGGAACGCTTTCGATTGAATTTACTATTTTACTCCAGATTTCAACAGGGTTTTGCCCCTCTGCCGCACCGCTTTTTGCCGGCGGTGTTTCTTGCGCCGGTTCGGGTTTATGCTCAATATTTTCTTTTTGTTCTTCCGTGTGTTTGGACTCTGTTGTTTGGGGTGTTTGCGTTTCTTTTGAGGCTGTTGTTTCTTGTGGTGCCTGTTTTTTCGGTATTTCAGCGGGAGTTTTTTCTTCCGGCACAATTTCCGGCTTTTTGGGTTCGATTGTCTTTGGTACGGCAGAAACAGGCTGTATCACGGGATTTAGGCTCTGTACGGTGTCATCTTGACGCGAGGCGCGGATAAGCATAAGTTCTGTCCACAAATACGGATTTGTCGCAAATTTTATTTCTTTGTAATACTCGATTGCAATGTCTAAAATTCGCTCGCAGGATGATTTTGAGTAATTTTTAACCTTCAGGGAGTCAATCTCCTGAACCGACAGCGGGCAGAATTTTGTTATATCATGCGGGTTTTTGGCGCTCAGGATGATTATTGCGTTTCTTAAAAACTCCATAAAGTTCTCGCATAAATTTCTCGGTTCGGAGCCTTTCAGGTATATGTCATCCACAAGTGCAAGAGTGCTTTCAATATCACCCTTAAGTATTAAATCAAGCAGATTCAAGAGCCTGTCAAATGTAATTTTTCCTAAGAGTTCCTCAATTGTTTCTTTTGTAATTTCTTCCTTTGCACCGAGAATGCTTACCTGATCCAGAAGTGCAAGTGAGTCGCGAAGTCCGCCCGAGACATTTTTGGCTATTGTATATAAAGCTTCATCGGTGATTTTAATGTTTTCAATGTCCGAGATTTCCCTGAGCCTTTTTGTAATGTCTTCAACCGTAATGCGCCTGAAATCAAACCTCTGGCAGCGGCTTACAATTGTTTCAAGAACTTTATGAGGTTCGGTTGTTGCAAGGATAAAAATAACATTTTCCGGCGGTTCTTCAAAAGTTTTTAAAAGTGCATTAAATGCTGTTGCAGTCAACATGTGAACTTCATCTATGATAAAGATTTTATATTTGCCGCTCACAGGCGCATAGTGTACCTGTGCAATTAAATCTTCGGCACCTTCAACACCCCTGTTTGTGGCGGCGTCGATTTCTATAACGTCCATTCCCGCAGCGTTTGTTATATCCACACAGCTTGCACATTTCTGACAGGGCTCAACGGTAGGACCTTGTACACAGTTAAGTGATTTTGCAAAAATACGCGCGCTTGAAGTTTTGCCCGTTCCTCTCGGGCCGCAAAAAAGGTAAGCATGTGCAATGCGCTTAAGTTCAATGGCATTTGTAAGTGCTTTAACGAGGTTTTCCTGTCCGACAAGGTCTTTAAAAGACTGCGGACGGTATTTTCTGAAAAGCGGCAAATAATTTTCACTCATAATCAAATTATATTACAAAAATGCGCTCGTCTTTATTTTAATTTATAATAAAATTTATGAAACTTAATTTAGAACTTAAAAAAGGCGCTTCGATAGGCATTATATCCCCATGCGGGCCGGTGTATGACAGAGAGTCGTTTTTTTTAAACATTAAGATTCTCGAGCAAAAAGGTTTCAAGGTAAAAGTTTTCCCCCATGCACTGTGTTCAAACGGTTTTCTTGCGGGAAGTGATGAAGAGCGCCTCGAAGATTTACACGCAGCTTTTTTAGATAAAAATACTGATATAATACTCTGCTCAAGAGGCGGCTATGGCGCAATAAGGCTGCTTGATAAGATAGATTATGACATTATAAAAAACAACCGCCACAAGATTTTTACAGGAAGTTCGGACGCAACGGCTTTTCTTGCGGCTTTTTACTGCCGTGCAGGAATATCCTCTTTGCATGCGCCCATGCTCTTAAACGGGTTTGCGGATTTAGATATTAATAAAATTAATAACTTAAAAGTAATTAAAGCCAAAAAGAAGCATAAAATTCTCTTTGGCGGCGAGGCACACGGCGTGCTGTGGGGCGGGAATCTTGCGACAATTGTATCTCTTTTCGGCGCAAGAAATTACCTGCCTGAAAGCGATATAATCCTTTTTCTTGAAGATATTTGCGAACCTCCTTATAAAATCGACAGAATGCTTATGCAGATTTTTAGAAATCATGCACTCAGAGAGAAGATAAGAGGTATAGTTTTCGGTGAATTTACCGGGATTTCAAAAGAAGATTTAAAAATTGTTGAAAAAGTGCTTTTTGAATATGCTCAAAAGTTTGCGCTGCCGTGTGTTTACGGGTATGACATAACGCATAATAAAAACAATATCGCCCTGCCTTTCGGGGCTGATGTAAAATTGTTTGGCTCAAAAATTTGTTTGTTGTAAGATAAAGTCATGCATAAAATTATACACTTGGATGAGATAGATTCCACAAGCGCTTGGGCAAGAAAAAACCTTGCCAATTTAAATGATTTTGAGGTTGTAAGTGCGGATATCCAGACTTCCGGGCACGGGCAGTTTGAGCGCAGGTGGTATTCAAGCTCCGCTAACGGCGGTAATATTTATATTTCAATTGTATTAAAGCCTGAAAATATTGAACACCTGAATGAACTTACCCGCTATGCGAGTTTTAAAACCGCACAAACACTGGAGCAATACGGTCTTGAACCTAAGTTTAAGTACCCCAATGACGTTTTGATAAACGGCAAAAAAATATCAGGAATCCTTGCCGAGTCCGTGTTTACGGGGAATGATTTTAAAGGTGTCATAGTCGGCATAGGAATTAATCTCAACCTTGATGAAAACGAAGTTAAAAATATTGATATCCCTGCTACTTCGGTGTATATTGAAACAGGTTTAAATGTGGATAAAAATGAATTTTTGAATAAACTTCTGGATAATTTCAAAAATGACTGGGAAGATTTTTTACTCAACGGTAACAAAGGAGAAATGATATGTTAGAGAGTTTAGTGCAAAACCTCGCCGCTCTTCTTGAAGAGGGCTTTATTGTCATGCTTGCAGGTATGGCTGTTGTATTTACATTCCTTGTAATACTTGTGGCAGCTATGTTTGTAATGGGTGCAATAGTTAAAAAATTAAACCAATTGTTCCCCGCAAAAGTGCTGCCCGCAGCGGCAGGCAAAACAAGGCCCGCGGTTTCTGGCATGGATGAAATTGCGGTTGCAATTGCGGCTGTTTTAAACAGACGTTAATTTTGGTTGTTATTTAAAAAAGAGGATAAAAATTATGACAAAAAAACAGATTAAAGTTATGGATACCTCGTTCCGTGACGGCTTTCAGTCCGTATACGGCGCGAGAGTTTTCACCAAAGACTTTCTTCCCGCTCTTGAATCTGCCGTAAATGCAGGTTTAAAACACTTTGAAGTCGGCGGCGGCGCGCGTTTCCAATCGCCTATTTTCTACTGTAACGAAAATGCGTTTGATATGATGGATACAATAAGAAAAACCGTAGGGCCCGATGTTAACCTCCAAACGCTTGCCAGAGGTGTAAATGTTGTAGGTCTTGACTCACAGCCGCGCGACATTATTAATCTTCACGCTAAAATGTTTAAAAAGCACGGTATGACAACTATCCGTAACTTTGATGCATTAAACGATGTTAATAACCTTATCTACTCGGGTCAATGCATTGTTGATAACGGCTTAAACCACGAAGTTACAATCACTATGATGGAACTTCCCATAGGCTGCAGCGGTGCTCATGATGTTGAGTTTTATGAAAGAGTTCTGCGCTCTATCTTAGATGCGGGTATTCCTTTTACATCTTTAGCTTTCAAGGATGCTTCAGGTACATCTTCACCCAGAAAAGTTTTTGAAACAATAAAAAGAACAAGAGAAATCCTGGGTCCCGATGCTCATATTCGTTTCCACTCGCATGAAACCGCAGGCACAGGCCTTGCTGCATATCTGGCGGCACTTGACGGCGGTGCGGACGGCATTGACCTTTCAATGAAACCGGTTTCGGGCGGCACGGCACAGCCTGATATCGTTTCCATGTGGCATGCCCTTAAGGGAACGGAATATGACTTAGGTATAGATGTAGAAAAAATACTTGAAACCGAAGAAATCTTCAAAGAATGCATGAAAGATTACTTCCTGCCTCCCGAGGCTATGGCGGTTAACCCCGTTATTATCTCTTCTCCTCTGCCCGGCGGCGCGCTTACCGCAAATACGCAGATGATGAGAGACAACGGCACTATGGATAAATTCCCCGAAGTTGTTGCCGCTATGAAAGAAGTAGTTGAAAAAGGCGGTTTTGCAACATCCGTTACTCCCGTATCACAGTTCTATTTCCAACAGGCATATTCAAACGTTATGTTTGGCCCCTGGAAAAAAATGACCGAAGGATACGGAAAAATGGTTCTCGGGTATTTCGGCAAGACTCCCTGCCAGCCTGACCCCGAGGTTGTGAAAATGGCTGAAGAGCAATTAGGACTTCAACCCACAACGGAACTTGTTGTTGACTTAAACGACAAAGACCCCAATAAAGGTATTGAAGCTGCCAAGAAAATGCTTAAAGAAGCTAATCTTGAAGA
This sequence comes from Candidatus Galligastranaerophilus faecipullorum, assembly GCA_018713115.1. GTDB lineage: Bacteria > Cyanobacteriota > Vampirovibrionia > Gastranaerophilales > Gastranaerophilaceae > Galligastranaerophilus > Galligastranaerophilus faecipullorum. Next base: position 3,455 of record DVFS01000042.1, on the reverse strand, counting down.
AACGGAAGAAAATATCTTTATCGCTGCTGCCTGCAAGGAGAAAGGCATTATGTTCCTGCAAGGCAAAGGCCAAATCGGTGTAAGAAAAGTAGATCCCAATATGAAAGAGGTATGTGATATGGAAGGTAAACCCGAAGGTTACACGGTAAGCGTAAACAATAAAAAATACGCCGTAAGAATTGAAGGTAACAAAGCCGTTGTCAACGGTAAAACTTACGACATTTCCGTTAAAGACGGAATTGAAGCAAATCAGGGTGTAAGCTCATCCGAGGCTGTACCGATTAAGGCTGCTCTGCCTGGTGCGGTTCTTAAAATTAACGTATCCGAAGGCGATATGATTGAAGAAGGCGATGTACTTCTGGTTCTTGAAGCAATGAAAATGGAAACCGAAATTAAATCGCCCAAATCCGGCAAGATTGCCTCAATCGACGTTAATGTAGGCGAACAGGTTAAAACAGGCCAAGTTCTGGTTACATTGGGTTAAGGAGGGTTTGATATATGAACTTTACTGATATATTTGCAAACCTCTGGAAGTCGACAGGTATCTTTAATATGATACTTCCTGCCGATCCTAACTTATCGGGTGCAGAGCAGATAATGCATATGTACGGCGCACCTATTATGTTCCTTGTCTGCCTTGTGCTTTTATACCTCGGTATCAAAAAAGAATTTGAACCTCTCTTGCTTGTACCGATTGCATTCGGCGGTATCCTTGCAAACATTCCCGTGTGCGACATTGCAGGCCCCAAAGGTTTTTTGGGAATAGTTTATGAAGCAGGTATTCACGCAGGTCTTTTCCCGCTGTTTATCTTTATGGGTGTAGGTGCTATGACAGACTTCGGTCCGCTTATTGCTAACCCTAAAACAGCGCTTCTTGGCGGTGCGGCGCAGTTTGGTATTTTCTCTACCCTTCTGTTTGCGCTGCTTCTCGGTTTTACGCTTCCTCAGGCGGCGTCTATCGGTATCATAGGCGGTGCTGACGGTCCGACATCAATATTTGTTACTTCAAGACTGGCTCCCGAGCTTTTAGGCGCCATTGCGGTTGCAGCTTATTCATATATGGCTCTTGTGCCTATTATTCAGCCTCCGATTATGAAAATGCTCACAACCAAAAAAGAACGTCTTGTTGAAATGGTTCAGATGAGAGAAGTTTCCCAGCGTGAAAAAATCGTGTTCCCGCTTCTGGTTCTGGGTCTTTGCATAATTCTTCTGCCCGATGCCTGCCCGCTTGTAGGTGCTCTGGCATTTGGTAACTTATGTAAAGAATCGGGCGTTGTGGAAAGACTTTCAAAAACGCTTCAAAACGAATTTATCAATATCGTTACCATTCTGCTCGGTTTGTCTGTAGGTTCAAAACTGCAAGCAAGCCAGTTCTTAACAGTACAAACTCTATACATCCTTGTTCTTGGCTTATTGGCATTCAGCTTTGCTACAGGTATGGGTGTTATATTCGGTAAGATTATGAATAAATTCTCAAAAACACCTATCAACCCGCTCATCGGTGCGGCAGGTGTTTCGGCGGTTCCTATGGCTGCACGTGTAGTTAACAAGGTCGGTTTGGAATATAACCCCAATAACTACCTGTTAATGCACGCTATGGGCCCTAACGTTGCAGGTGTAATCGGCTCGGCTGTTGCCGCAGGCGTTCTGCTTGCAATCTGCCAATAGTTTGGTAATTTTTAAGAGCGGTCTTTGTTAATTCAAAGACCGCTTTTTTAATTTATGATAAAATACAATAATTGAATAGGTTTGTGCGTCTAAAGCTCACGGAGTGAACGAAGTTTGCGACAGTTCAAAATTATCCGACTGAGCCCCTGACGCGATGAAAATTGAATAGGTTTGTGCGTCCGTAGCTCAGTCGGATAGAGCGTTGGTCTCCGAAGCCAGAGGTCATGGGTTCGACTCCCATCGGACGCAGTTTATATAAGGGGGAATATGACTGTATTGTATTTAATTCTGGCTTTTGCCGCAGGTTTTGGACTTGCATATTTTATCTTGGCGCGTATTTTAAAGTTGAAATACGAACTTAACAGGGTAAAACTGGAAGCGCAGCTTGAAGCGGCGCAGAGCGGGCAAAAAAGCACACAGGCATTGTGCGACACCATAAAAGAAGAGTTTGTAAATCTTGCAAACTCTGCCATTCTTGAAAAACAGCAAATGCTTGAGGAGCAAAACCTCAAAAAACTCGATAATCAGCTTAACCCGCTTAAAGAAAGGCTGGGCGAGTTTCAAAAGAAAGTTGAAGAGTTTAACCTGAACGGGGTGCAAAATGCAAATATTATAAAAGAACAGATTAAATCACTGACAAATGAAAATAACCTTATAAGAACGCAGGCTGAGAACCTGACACGCGCACTTAAGGAAAATTCAAAGTCCCGCGGGATTTTTGGCGAGATGATTTTAGAAAATATTTTGAAATCTTCAGGTCTTGAAAACCGGCGCGATAACCCTTCGGGCACATATATAACACAGACGGGTTTTCGCTCAAACACCAATCCTGACGGGTCAAAAATCACTCCCGACGCGGTTGTGTATTACCCTGATGACAATAAAAATATAGTCATAGACTCAAAAATGTCACTTGTTGATTTTTTGGAACTTGTAAATACCGAGGATAATGACGAGCGCGAGAAGTATTTAAAGCAATTTTATAAATCAATTGAAGAGCGTGTAAATGAATTGAGCGGCAAGTATGATAATCTGGACGGTCTTGCAACGCCTGACTTTACGCTTATGTTTGTGCCGGTCGAGGCTTGTATTAACTATATTTATTCCAACCCTAAAATCGTCGAGGACGCCTATAAAAAAAGGATTATAATAGTAGGTCCCGCTTCGCTGATTGCAACTTTAAGAGTGATTAAGTACTCCTGGGCACAGAAAAATCAGGAAAAAAATGTCCGCGAGATAATAAAACTGGGAGATTCTATTTTTTCAAAAGTTGTTACACTTATTGCTCATCTTGAAAAACTGCAGACAAACTTTAGCACCGTGCAAAAGGGTTTTGACAATGTGTTTACTTCCCTGTCAGGCAGGGGCGGTCTGTTTTCACTCACGCAAAAGCTTAAAGAGCGCGGTATTTCACCCGCAGGCAAAATTGATGAAAAGTATCTTGAGGAAAATAATATTGAGGTTGTAGAGACTGCATTGTAAATTTTTGTAAAATTAATTGACAAAAAATGAAAAAAACTAACAAATTGAAAAATTTACATGATTTAATGCAGATGTAAACTCCTCTATAAACTCCGTAATACTAATTCTATCCATCACGGCTTCAATGCAATCCGCATAAAGCCGTTTTTTTTACGAGCGCCGCTCGAACGGCAGCGCGACCGCGCGCCGTAAGAGCAAGCGAGCAAAAGGATGTGAGGGCGTGCGGGAGGGCGAAGAGCCCTGCCGACAGCCCGACACTGGACTACGAGCGCCGCTCGAACGGCAGCGCGACCGCGCGCCGTAAG
>DVFS01000041.1 GCA_018713115.1 Candidatus Galligastranaerophilus faecipullorum | reverse complement strand
AGGTAACATTAATCTATACAACCATGCGCCTCTTTTCTTTTAAGATTAAAAAAGGCGGCTTGTGCCGCCTTTGGTTATATGATTCCTAAAAACTTCCGTCTTCTGTAGTTTGTGATTGTATCCACTTCAAGATTTACTTTTTTGTCAAAAGTCCGATAAGCTCTTAGATATGCCCTTGCGGTGTCTATTGATGTGAAGCAGGGCACGCCGTACATTTCGGCAATTGTACGTATTTGAAAGCCGCTCGTCTGAGAGTTTTTGCCTAAAGTCGGAGTGTTTAAGATAAAGCTCAAACGGCCGTTTTTCATACGTTTTTGGAGTTTATCAATCATGAATTTTTCAATCATTTTAGAAGGTATGCCGTTTTGTTCAAGGAATTTGTGCGTTCCCCATGTTGCCATGATGAAAAAGCCTTGTGCAAACATTCTTTTGACGATTTTAAGCGCAGGCTTTTTGTAATGGTCGTTTAGCGACACAAGCACCCTTTGTTTTCTGCCGCCGAATTTGTATCCTGCGGCAATGAATGATTTTAAAAGTGCGCGTTTAAAGTTTGTATCCACGCCTAAGACCTCACCTGTCGACTTCATTTCAGGAGCAAGCGCAGGGTCTATTCGATTGAGTTTCTGGAACGAGAATACAGGCATTTTGACGCATACGAGATTTGTTTTTCGATAAAGTCCCGTGCCGAAGCCAAAGGAGCGGATTGATTTGCCAAGAGCCGCGTTAATGGCGATTTTTACCATAGGAATGCCCGTAACTTTAGACATAATGGGCACTGTGCGCGACGCGCGCGGGTTGACTTCAATTACATAAACAACATCGTCCTTTATGATAAACTGAATGTTCATAAGCCCTTTAATATTGAGTTTGCGGGCAATCAAGCGTGCGTATTTAACGAGTTTTCTCTCGTTTTTGCGCGAGATGTTTCTTGAAGGGTAAATGCTCATTGAATCCCCGCTGTGCACACCCGCACGTTCAATGTGTTCGCAGATACCGGGCACAAGGATGTCTTTACCGTCTGAAACGGCGTCTAACTCTACTTCTAAGCCTTCTATATACTGATCGATTAAGACAGGGTGCTCGCTTGAGAATTGCAGAGCCTGATTTATGTAAGTCAAAAGTTCATCGTCATTATACACAACCTGCATGCCGCGCCCGCCTATAACATAAGAAGGACGCACCAGAACAGGATATCCAAGCTCCCGTGTGGTCTCAAGCGCCTCCTGTGCGCTGTGCACGCCGCGGCCTTTGGGCTGAGGGATTTTGAGTTCTTTTAAAAGTTTTTCAAAAACTTTTCTGTCCTCAACCGCGTCAATGCTCTCAAGAGATGTGCCGAGAATTTTAACTCCCTGTGCTGCAAGTTTAGGTGCAAGGTTAATGGCTGTCTGTCCGCCGAACTGCACCATAACACCTTTGGGGTTTTCTTTTTTGACGATATTCATAACGTTTTCAATGTTCATAGGCTCGAAATAAAGCCTTGTTGCTACGTCAAAGTCGGTCGAGAGTGTTTCGGGGTTTGAATTTATCATAACCGACTCGTATCCGTTTTCATTGAGCGCCCAGCTTGCATGCACCGAACAGTAGTCAAACTCTATTCCCTGACCGATTCTAATCGGGCCCGAGCCTAAGACTATGATGTTTTCTTTTTTTAGAGTGTTGCCTTTTTTGTCCGTGACTTCTTTTTTGTGTTCGTCCAGTTCGCACTCTTCGGAGTATGTCGAGTAAAAATAAGGTGTTGAGGCGCTAAATTCGCCCGCGCAGGTGTCTACTATCCGAAATGACGCTTTAAGGTTAAAATTTTCAAGCGTCTGCTTATCCGTTTTAGCATATTCAATGATTTCCGAGTCCAGAAATCCGTATTCTTTGGCTTTTTTGTAAAGTTCAAAGTTAAGCGGTTTAATTTCAAGTTCGCGCTCAAGGTCGGTTATTTCTTTGATTTTATTTATAAACCATTTGTCGATTTTTGTGATTTTATTTAACTCATCGACATCCACATTTCTTGAAAGTGCCTCGGACAGTCTGAAAATACGTCTGTCATCCTGTATGTGAAGCTCTTCAAGAAGTTTTTCAAGCGACATGTTTTCAAATTTGTGGTGCAAAAGACCCGTTTTTTTACCTTCAAGAGAGGTTATAGCCTTTTTAAATCCCGAACAAAAAGTTCTGCCGATTGCCATAACTTCGCCCGTGGCTTTCATTTTTGTACCTAAAATCCTGTCGCCCGTTGCAAATTTATCAAACGGCCACTTGGGAATTTTGACTACTACATAGTCAAGTGCAGGCTCAAATGCGGCTACGGTTTTCTTTGTAACGGAGTTTTGAATCTCATGCAAATTGTAGCCTATGGCGATTTTTGTGGTTATTTTTGCAATCGGATAGCCCGTAGCCTTGCTTGCAAGGGCAGATGAGCGGCTTACACGCGGGTTGACTTCAATTACATAATATTGGTTTGATTTTGTATCAAGTGCAAACTGCACGTTGCAGCCGCCTTCGATTTTAAGCGCGCGGATGATTTTAATCGCCGAGGTACGAAGCATTTGATATTCGTTATTTGTAAGAGTTTGAGAAGGCGCAACGACAAAGCTGTCGCCCGTGTGAATGCCGATTGGGTCAATGTTTTCCATATTACAAATAATTATGCAGGTGTCGTTAGAGTCGCGCATAACTTCGTATTCAACCTCTTTAAAACCTGCGATGGATTTTTCCACAAGCACCTGATTTATGGGGGACTGGGTCAGACCCGAGTGGACAATTTCTTCGTATTCTTTTTCATTGTGTGCTATTCCGCCGCCTGCGCCCCCTAATGTAAAAGCAGGGCGGATGATTATGGGGAAGCCTATTTTGTTTGCAAATTCCATTGCCTCTTCATAGCTTGAAACAATGGCGCTGTCAGGGATGGGCTCGCCTATTTCATTCATAAGGTTTTTAAACATCTCTCTGTCTTCCGCCATTTTAATGGAGGAAATGTTTGTGCCGAGCACTTTAAGGGAGTATTTTTCAAGGACTCCCGCATCGTTTAATTCACAGGCGAGATTCAACCCCGTCTGTCCGCCAAGGGAGGCTATAAGTCCGTCGGGGCGCTCTTTTTTGATTATTTTTGTCAAAATATCAACCGTCAGAGGCTCGATGTAGACTTTATCGGCGATGTGTTCGTCGGTCATAATGGTTGCGGGATTTGAGTTTACAAGAACAACTTCAATGCCTTCCTCTTTAAGCGCACGGCATGCCTGCACACCTGCGTAGTCAAATTCTGCCGCCTGACCGATAACAATCGGCCCCGAGCCTATTACAAGAACTTTTTTTATGGAATTATCTTTCATTATGCCCTCACTTTTTGATATTTTTTCATTAATTCTATCCACTCATCAAAAATCACTGCCGCATCGTCAGGCCCCGGGGCTGCCTCGGGGTGAAACTGCACGGCATGGATTTTGAGGGAGTCAATTTTAAAGCCCTCAAGCGTATTGTCGTTTAAATTTTTGTATGTAGGTGTCATAAGTTCGCTTAAACTTTCGATATCGACCGCGTAACCGTGGTTTTGCGATGACATCATAACTTTATTTGTTTCAAGGTTTATAACGGGGTGGTTGCCGCCGCGGTGACCGTATTTGAGTTTATAGGTTTTTGCGCCCGAAACAATTGCAAGAAGCTGATACCCGAGGCAGATACCGAAAATCGGCAGTTTGCCCGTGAGGTTTTTAATGGTTTCAATCTCGCTTATGCAGTCTTTAGGGTCGCCCGGGCCGTTAGAGAGGAATACCGCGTCAAAATCACCTTCAAGGATTGACTGCGCGTTTACGTTTGCGGGATAGACTTTAACCTCGCAGCCCCGCTTGACAAGACTTTTTACTATGCCGTATTTTGCTCCGTAGTCGATAAAAGCAAGTTTTATAGGGTTTCCTTCGCCTTTTGTGTAGGCTTCTTTTGTGGTTACGCTGAAAACTACATCGGGGTCGGGTTTGTAGTTTTTTGTTTCTTCGATTTTTTGTTTTATTTCATCTTCGCTTAAGTCGCGCGAAGTTACAAAGCAGTTCATAGTGCCCGCTTCACGGATTTTTTTGGTAAGTGTTCTTGTGTCTGTGCCCTCAATTCCGACTACATTTTTTTCTTTTAAATATTCGCCCAGTGTTTTTTCGCTTTTGTAGTGTGATTCGTTTTTGCAGTATTCTTTTACAACAAAGGCTTTTAAGGCGGGATTTAAAGATTCAAAGTCATCGTTATTTATGCCGTAGTTGCCGATTTCAGGATATGTCATAACAATAATCTGATTTGCATAACTGGGGTCGGTTATAATTTCCTGATAGCCTGCCATAGATGTATTAAAAACTATCTCGCCAAAGACATCGCCCTGCGCGCCAAAAGAGCGGCCATACATAACGGTTGAATCTTCAAGTATTAATGTTGCCATCTATATAACTCCTGTTTCTTCATAAATCTTTTTCATCGCTTCGACTCTGTCCTCAGCCGCGGTAACGGCTCTGCCGATTACAAGGAAATCCGCGCCGTCTTTAAGTGCCTGAGCAGGTGTTGCGATTCTTTTCTGGTCGTCTTTAAGTGACCACAGCGGGCGGATTCCAGGACAGAGAACCTTGAAATCTTCTCCGCAGGCTTCTTTTATTGCGCGAAGTTCATGTACGGAGGCTACAACGCCGTCCAGTCCCGCTTCTTTTGCAAGTTTTGCAAGGTTTATGGCAAGCTCCCTTACCTGTGTGTTTACTTTTATTTCATTATCAAGAACTTCCTGGGATATACTTGTAAGCACCGTTACCGCAAGGATTAAAGGCGGTTTTTTGCCGAGTTTTTCTGCGGCTTTGTATGCACCTTCTTTTGACTGTTTCATCATCTCAAGACCGCCCAGAGCGTGTACATTGTAAAAATTTGCGCCGCGAAGAACAATGTTTTCGCTTGCTTTTTTGACGGTGTTGGGGATATCCATAAGTTTAACATCCAGAAAGAAGTTTGAATTTTTGCTTTTGATATAGTCGATAATTTCGTTGCCAAAACCGGTGTAAAGCTGCAGACCGACTTTAAAAGTTCCGACATAAGGACTTAGTTCATCTACGAGTTTTTTTGCCTCTTCAAGGGTTTCAACGTCCAGCGCCAGAACGATTTTTTCTTTTATTTTTTCATTAATCATTAATTCTTACTCCTTTTAACTGCATATTTTCATATGGCGTAACTTTGCATTTTGATTCAAATTCAGCTCCTCTGACCGTCCATCGGGCATCAAGGTCGAATTTTACTTTTTTGTTGTTTTCTATACCCAGAATTTTTTGCGGATTTTGCGACATAAGTTCAATTGTTCTCTCAAGCCCGAATACTTCGTATGTAAGCGAAAAAGCAGTTTCAAGCCCCGTGATTCCGTTTGGCGCCTGAGAGTATGGCAAGAGTTTTTCTTCTGTGCCATGGGGGGCATGATCGGTTGCAATAACATCAATTGTACCGTCTTTTATGGCTTCAATAACTGCTTTTTTGTCTTCCGTGCTTCCTAAGGGCGGATTCATTTTAAAAACACCCGAGTCCGTGACATTTTCTTTTGTAAATGTAAAATAATGCGGTGCGCTCTCGCAGGTGATTTTAAGCCCGCGGGATTTTGCGCTTTTTATAATATCAAGGCTTGATTTTTTTGAAATGTGGCAAAAATGCAGACGGGGGGAGTGCCCTTCCCTTACAAGTTCTTCAAAAATTTCGCTCTGCCACTTTACTTCCTTTGTTTCATCCTCGCAGTGCGAGAGGATTAAATTTTCTGTTTTAAGTGCATTGTAGAAAACCTGATGGTTAAGCACGGGCAGGCCGTCGTTTGAAAAGGCGATTGCACCTGCATTTTTAAGTGTTTCAAAATCAACGGGTTCATTGGAATCAAGGTTTTTTGTGATGGCACAAACCTGATACAGGGTGCATTTTGAATCTTTTGCTTTATTTAAAATGTAATTCAGAGTTTGGACATTGTCACATACGGGTTTTGTATTGGGCATAGCGCATACGGCGCCAAAACCGCCTTTATATGCGGCATTAAGCCCTGTTTCAATGGTTTCTTTGTATTCATACCCGGGTTCGCGAAGGTGAACGTGCATATCGATAAGGGCGGGTATTTCAACAATGTTCATCGTTTTGTCCCCTCATAGATTAAATCCAGAACCGCCATTCTTACAAATACACCGTTTCTTGCCTGTTCGGTAATGATTTTTCCTCTGTTTGAATCAAGCAATGCGCCTTCAATTTCAACATCGCGGTTAACAGGTCCGGGGTGCATTAAAATTGCCTTTTTCGGGAGATTACTTTCTTTTATTTGATAATCTTCAATATACTGTGCGTAAGGAACGCGCGTTTCTATGCGTTCTTTCTGGATTCTAAGCCCCATAACAGCGTCGGCGTCATTAAGAGCGTCTTTTAAAACAGGCTCATATTTAGCGTTTGTAAGCGTCCAGTCCTCAAAATAACTGGGCGAGCAGCATACGACATGTGCACCGAAGCGTGTAAGAAGCTCTATGTTTGATTTTGCAACGCGCGAGTGGATTATATCGCCTACTATGGTTATTTTTTTGCCTTCGACAGTCTTTAGGTGTTTTTGAAGGGTGTAAAAATCCAGAAGCGCCTGTGTCGGGTGCGAAGACTGACCCTCGCCTGCATTTACCAGAGAAAGCCCCCAGTCGTATTCTTTTTTTGAAAGTTCTTCAATAAAACCTTCTTTAGAGTGTCTTATAATTGCGATATCACAGCCTATGGCATTCAAGTTGTTTAATGTATCAAAAAAGCCTTCACCCTTGAGGATGGAAGACTTTTGCGCGTCAAAGTTAAATGCGCTGAACCCGAGTTTTTTTGAGGCCATTTCAAATGAAAACCTTGTGCGCGTGGAGTTTTCAAAAAATAAAAGTGCGGTTGAGCCTGCTTTTTTCTTTTTTTGCGTGCCTTTTGGCACATGTTCTTCGTAGTAGTGCGCAAGTTCCGTTATTTCAAGAATTTCATCATTTGTAAGGCTTTTAATGTCAATAAGATGTTTCATTTTTCTACTTTCCGACGCGGCTTCCGGGCTTTGTCAACTCAATTCCGAGTTTGCACAACGGGCATTCTTCGGGGGTGTATGTAACAGGGTCAATCTGAAGAAGCGATGTGATATTTAATTTATCTTTGAGTTTGCCTGCGGATCTGTCTACAATACAGGCAACTCCCGCTACCTCGATTTCAAATTCTTTGAGTGCTTCAATTGTTTCAAAAATTGTCCTTGCTGTTGTGATAACATCTTCAACAATTAAAACCCTTTCGCCTTTTTTGAGGATATATCCGCGTCTTAGCTGCATTTGGCCGTCTTTTCTCTCGACAAAAAGGTTTCTTTTGTCCGCAGCGGCTGCTACTTCGTAACCAAATATAATAGCGCCGATTGCAGGGGATACTACCGTGTCAAACTCAAGCCCTTCGAGCTTTTTAGCCAGTTCTTTTGCCAGAGTTTTTACAACGGGCGGGTACTGGTAGAGTTTTGCGCACTGGAAATAAGTGTCCGAGTGCAGTCCCGATGTCAGGCAGAAATGTCCGTTTAAAAGACCATCAAAGTCTGAAAGAAGCTGTTTTACATCCGTATGCTCCATTAGTTTATCTCCTTAATTGCCGTTTTTAAATCTTCAAAGTTTTTAAAGCCGTTGCTTTTCATAAAATTATCAAGCTCAAAGGCAAGTGTTGTGCAGATTTCGGGGTTGGTAAAGTTTTGAGTGCCTATTTCAAAAGCGTCCGCGCCTGCGCTTATAAATTCAAACAGGTCTTGAAGTTTTGAAATTCCGCCCATACCTATTACCGGTAAATTTGTTACCGCGCGGATTCTTTTAACCATGGCAAGCGCCACGGGTTTTATGCATTTGCCCGAAAGTCCGCCCTGAACCTCTTTTTTATAAAACCTGCCGTTTATAAAATCTATTTTTATGCCGAGCCCTTTTAGGGTATTTATGGCGCTTATGGCGTCGGCACCTGCTTTTTGAACGGCAAGAGCTAAAGATTCGATACTTGTAACATTAGGGGTTAATTTTACTATAAGGCAGCCGCTATAGTTTTTTCTTACATTTAAAACAAGTTCATAGAGTGAGTTTGAGTCTACTCCGAATTCAAGACATCCCGATTTTACATTGGGGCACGATACGTTAAGCTCCATTGCTTCAATATTGTTTTTATCCGCAATTGAGGCGAGTTTCGTGTAATCTTCAAGGGTGCTCCCCGCGGCATTTAGAATGTAGGTTATATTTTTTTCTTTAAGAAGCGGGATTTTTTCTTCCACAAAGCGCTCTATACCTATGTTTTCAAGACCTATGCGGTTAATCATTCCGCAGTCTGTTTCAAAAATCCTCTCTCCGCTGTTGCCCCCTCTGGGTTCTAAGGTTATTCCTTTTGTGGCTATGGCTCCTATTTTTGATACATCGCAAAAGTCCTGATATTCATCAGCGTAGCCGAAAGTGCCCGAGGCGGCTATTATGGGGTTTTTCATTTCAAAATTTGCTATTTTTACTCCCATACTACCTCCGAAGCCTTAAATACAGGCCCGTCGTGGCATATTGCGGCATTTTGCACTCTGCCTTCTTTTATGACATTTATAACGCAGCCCCTGCAGACTCCTATCTGGCAGGCAAAGACTTTTTCCATGGCAATTTGTGCTTCAAGATTGTGTTTTTGTGCGCTCTGCCCGACAAGTTTTAAAACAATTTCGGGCCCGCAGGAGTATATCACCTGCGGCTTAAAATTTTCTATTATTTCATCAAGATAATCAATTACAGAGCCGCCCGTTACCGTTTTATCCGACCCTTTTATTATTTCTTTTTCATCCCTGAAGCCTGATATTAAAAAGTTTTCAATACCTTTGGCGCCAAGTTCGTCTTTTAAAAAGAGCATGGGCGCAATGCCTATTCCTGCACCTACAAGGAGAGATTTTTTATTTTGAATTTCAAAGCCGTGCCCTAAAGGGCCCATAAAATCTACACTGTCGCCTGTTTTAAGAGATTTAATATAGCCCGTGCCTTCGCCTTTAAGTTTAAAAAACACTTCAATTGTGCCGTCTTTAAAGCCTTTTATACTGAAAGGACGCCTCAGGGTTTTAGGCGGACATAAAATTGAAATAAACTGGCCGCTGTGTGCTTCTTTTAAATCGGAAGTTATCTCAAGGGCGAATGTATCCGCGGCGATTTTCTCTATATTTTTTACTGTACCTTTTTGAATCTTTTTCATTTTTCCCACAAAAAAAGAAAGGCAAAGACCTTTCTTTTTACGCTGTATATTTAAATTTTGACGTTTTAAAATTCATTTAAGCCGAATTCCTTTTGAATAGATTATAACCTAAATAAAATTAATTTGTGAGATTTATGTAAACTTATGTAACAAATAAACTTTAAAACCTAAATGTTGACAAAAATCTGCCGATAAGTAATACATAAGAACAATGGAGTAGAAAGAACTCAAATGAGTGTATCAGGACTTGGATTAAATCAGAATTTATTTGCAGGTATCGACAGCGTAAATGCCGCAAAAGTATCAGGCGAAATTTTTTCCCGCGCAGCAGAAAAAACAATCGACCTTTCAAAAGCTGATTTATCGCAATTCAGACGCCCCACGTTAGGTGTTGACCTCTACAACCCCAAAACAAGCATTGAACTGCAAAGACAAATTGCCATCACTCAATCAGGTCTTAACACTCAAAACATCAACACGGCATACTTGAACTCTCAAGCGGCAAGCGCGCTTTACGGCGGCAACAATGTTGCAAAAAACGTTGAAGGCAAGCTTTTTGTACCCGCTAACTCAGAAGTTGAAGCAATTAACATCGTTGAACCTCAAACACAAAGAGTTGACCTGTATCAAATCGCTAACCTCAACAAAGACGCAAAAGGCTCTAACCCCTTTGCTTACAAACCTCAGGAATCAAGCGAAAAACAAGAAAAAGAACCTCTTAACATCTTCGCTTAATTAAACAAGCATTACTCTATTATTCTCCTCCTCTATTGTTCAATTTTTAGCAGCCTCCGGGCTGCTTTTTATTTAGAAAATATTGGCGTAAGAGGTCATATAATCGGTAATAACGCTTATTAACATAGGCAGAATCCAAATCATAATGAGCGCGCCCATAATTGGTTTAAACAGAAAGCTTAACTGAAAAACGTTTACCTGCGGCGCCGTTTTTGAAATTATACCGAGAATAATATCCTGTCCCAGAGTCGCAAGAAGCACCGGGGCGGCAAGCTGCATGCCAAAATACAGAACATTTGAAGTAAGTAAAATTAAATAATCAGGATTTATTACTTTAGCAAGCGGGAGGATGGTCTGATACATGCCAAATACGTCAAAACTCCTTATAAAAGCATTTATGAGCCAGTAAGCTCCGCCCGCGCTTATAAAAATTATAAGCCCCAGAATTGTAAAATAATTCCCCAGAATTGATGTCTGCGAGCGGGTTGTAGGGTCTAAAACCATGGCGGAAGATAAACCCATCTGCATGTTAATCATATCGCCGCCTGCACTTACGGCTGCTAAAATACAGTTTGCAATATACCCGAGAATCGCACCGAAAGCAAAATTGAGGATTATTCCCGTGAGCATGGATGTATGAGGCGGTATGGGCTGTGGTTTTATGAGCATTGTGACAATTACCGTTACAATGAGTGCAAGGGAAAGCCGCACCATAGAGGGGACTTCTTTTCTGTTAAAAGGCGGTGCGAACTGCATAAGCCCCAGAAGTCTGCTGAAAACCATTATTCCCGCACCCAGCGCGAGATTAAGCTCGGGAAACAGTTTTGCAAATTGTGCCAGAAATAAATCCATATGCCCCCGTTAACTCTGTTTTAGGGTTCTAATCTGCAGTTGCCTACAATGGCGCCCATTTTTTTATTGTCGTTGCTGATGTCAAATTTTATGGATGTTGTGTTGCCGTCCTGTGTTGTTACTTCAAAAGATGAGTTTGAAGTGTTAAAGGTCTTTATGACAAGTGTGCTCGCGGCTCTTTGACCCTGCTCAAAAGGTTCGTTATCCATAAAGAAAAATCTTAAATTATTTCTGTCGCCCGTCATTGCATTTTCAATAATTGAAGGACAGCTGAGGGTGTATCTGGAGTAAGGTCTTAATCCCACGCTGTCGCCTGCGCGAAATATGCTGTTTGCATCAATTTCATACGCATATGCCGCACCTGTTATAAGTAATGCCGCTAAAAGTACTGCTGCTTTTTTCATTTGTTACCTCCCCATTATTTTGTTTCTTTCAATAAAGTTAGGCGTAGGATTTGCCCCCCGTCTTGTCGGGCCGTAGAGGTTTTTCTCCGCCTTATCTACCCATGGCAGTTTGCCCGGGTTTTTCATAATTTCATTTAAATCTTTTTGAGAGCCGTCCACTTTATCATACATTTCATTTGTGAAGGGGCGGGTATATTTAAAGTAGTTTGAATCAAGCACATACTCATCATTTTTCGGTACAACATTAAAAGCAACGGCAGTGCCTTCAATTACATATTCGGTGAGTATTTTTATATACCACATGCCAAGTATTATTATGGTTAAAAATACCGCAAGAATTTTGGGTGCCGCTGCGATTGTTTGTTCCTGCACCTGTGTAACCGCCTGCAAAATACCGACTATAAGGCCTATTCCCGCTGCAACAAGTACACATGGCAGCGATACCATAAGCATGACCATAAAACCTTTAGCAAGATATTCTACAAGTATTTCCATCAGTTAAAGCTCTCCACAAGTCCTTTGACAATGAGGCTCCAGCCGTCGACCGCGATAAAGATAAGCAGTTTAAAGGGAAGCGAGATAATCGTGGGCGAGAGCATAAACATACCCAGTGCCAGAAGGATATTTGCGACCACAAGGTCAAGTACGATAAAAGGTATAAATATTATAAAACCTATTTCAAAAGCGGTTTTAAGTTCGCTTATAATGTAGGCGGGCGCCACCTCCCAGAGGGTGAGTTCTTCGGGAGTTGCGGGGGGTTCTTTTCTTGTCTTTTCCACAAAAAAGGCTAAATCGCTCTGGCGGGTTTGTTTGAGCATAAACTCTTTTAAGGGTTTTGAGCCCTCCTGTATGCACATTACAAGGTTTCCGTTTTTATATGCGGGCTGTCCCGCTCTTACCATCTGGTCAAAAACGGGCGACATGGTGTAAAAAGTCAGAATCATTGAAAGTCCGATAAGTACAATGGCGGGAGGAACGCTCTGTGTACCCAGGGCGGTTTTTAACATTGAAAACACTATGGTAAATCTTAAAAAAGAAGTCATACAGGTAAAAACAAGCGGTAAGAGCGAAAAAAGAGTCATTACCACAAGAAGCTGTATAACGGGATTCATATCTTTTAAAAGTACATCCATATTAAAATCTTTCTTTTTTTGAATTTATTTCTTTTAATATATTTCTCATAACATTTTTTGAGGGGCCGTTTGATTTTTTAAGTTCCAGAAGCTTTTCTTCAAGGGTTTCACTTGTTATTTCTTCATTCGGAAGTTTTTCTTCCCTTAAAACAGTTCTCTGTGCGGCAGGGGTTTTGTTTTCCAGTTTTGCAAGAAATGTTGTTCTCTCGACATCTGATGCTATAAGAAATTTTTCATTCTCAAAATTGATAACATAAAGAGACTTTCTCTGGTTAAGCCTCAACATATCTTCTATTTTGAGTTTTGAGGTATGAGTACTGCTTTGATTTAAAACAATATTTTTATACACTGCAAATGCCACAAACATTACACCGAGCATTGCAAGAGTATAAAAAATGAAAGCTATTATATGTGTTGTCATCTTTTTCCTTTATTTTTCTTCTTCAAAATCCGAGTAGTCAAAATCTTCTTCCACTTCATTCTTAGGGGCTGCCGCGGGCTTGGGTCTTGCCTGTGCCTGCCCGGGCTGTACTCTTTGTGCGGGTGCTCCCTGTGTTCTTTGTGCGCCCTGTGCCGCTGCGGGTCTTGCCTGTGCCTGCTGCGGTCTCTGGGCATTTTGTGCCGCAGGCGCCGCTGCGGGTTTGCCCTGAGGTTTTTGGGCAGCACCTGCCTGAGGCTCGGACTGTGCTTTTTGTTTGTTTTGTTCGTCGCTTATAATTTCATTTATTTTAACCGCATATTTATCGTTTATAATGACAAGTTCGCCTTTTGCAACCGTTTTATCTTCGACAAGAAGAGAAATCTCGTTGTTAAAAATCGAACCAAGGTCGATAACAAGCCCTTTTGAGATATGTTTTAACTCTCCCAGGGTCATCTTTACCTTTTTAAACCTGGCGTTAACTTCTATTTGAATATCATCCCACATATTTTTGCCTGTGTTCTCCTCTCTGTCGATGTCATGTTCTTCTTCATCCAGTTCTATCATAAGTGCGGGGTCGGGGTTTACTTTAAAGTCCCTTACGGACTGACCCGTTATGATTTTCATTTTGTTTACCGAACTGTTCTCAAGCAGTATTATGTCGCCTTCAGTAATATTTTTTAAATCGTTAAGGGTGATTTTTGAACTTCCGGCTTCAATGTCCAGTGCGGCGGATAAGTTTTTAAATTCTTCATCATTGAAGTTTTCCTGTTTTTTAAATTCATTTTTTTTGAGTCTGATATAAGGCAGGGTAACTATTATTTTTGAATTTTTCTCTTCTTTATTTTTAATTACTATTACAAAATTGTAAATTTCTTTGTTTTTAAGGTCAAATTTGTTTAATTTTTCGGGTGCAATAAGCTCTTTGGAAAATGATTTGTATATAAAATCGCAATAGCTGTTTAAAATTTTTATTTCAAGTTCGGATAAGTCGACAAGCCTGAACTCGGGCGAGTTTGAGCCGAATGTATTATGTAAAAAAAGCCTTGCAAATTCTCCCGAGAGTCTTATGGTTACGGGCTGGGTGTTTGTTGAGGGCACCTGGCTTGTAAAAAAGGTTTCTCCTTTTAAATATCTGTCGTTTTTGGGTGATTCAAATTTATTTATGTCAAACAAGCGGAATTCAAACTCGTCTTCCCAGAAACTTTGTGTTGCTTCAATAATTTTAGGCAGAATCGCACTGTCAAATTCCGCCAAAACGCTCGAAATCTGACCGCATTTTTTTTCATCGAAGATGTTTTCCAAACTCTCCTGTGCGCTCACCTGTGAATTTATTTTTACCTTATTTTAACTATACTTATCCGTAATTATTATATATTTTAGTATAAATGGGGGCAATTTGTTAATTTTTTATACATTATTTATTTATCCGGCATGTCTTTTTTAAAAAAGTTCTGTTTTTTAAATTTCTCAGGGTCAACTTTTACCATAAAACCGCATTTGGAGCAGGCAAGAATTTTTTTCGTAGAGTCAATCGGAACAAAGATATGCTCACATTTTTGTTCTTCTTCAACTTGAGGGGCGGGTGATTTCTTTTTTAAAAATCTAAAATCCCGTTTTTTTATTTTTTCAAAAGTTGTGCTTAAAAGTTCAAATATATACATAAGACGTTTTTTTAATTATAATTTTATTATATGAAAAATCAATTTCAAAAATTTATTTCTTCAACGGTTGATTATCACAACTTTAAAGGCGCGCTTGATATTGCGCGCGATTTGAACTGCGGTATTGAAATCAGCCGTTTCGGGCGCTTAAGGGATATTGAAGATTCTTTTGATATTACAAAAAAAGAATACAGAGCAGCTTTAAACGATTTTGAAAACGATGTTACGCTGCATGGGTTTTTTTCTAACTTAAATGTGGCCTCAAAAGACCCGCTTATTCGCGAAGTGTCCGAGAAAAGGTATTACCAGAGTCTGGAGCTTGCCTGCGAATTCGGCGCAAAAACGGTTGTTTTCCATACCTGTTTTAATAACCTTTTAAAACACAGAGAATACAGGCAGATGTATTTTCAGAGGAATATTGAATTTTTCCATGAATTTATCCCTTATTTTGAAAAAGAAGGAATAACCGCAACGCTTGAAAATGTCCATGAAAGCGACTGGGAGCTTATAAGAAGCATAGTGGCGGCGATTAATTCTCCTAATTTTAAAGTGACAATTGATATCGGGCATTGCAACCTGCACTCCCAATATCCTGTGTCCGAGTGGATTAAAAACTACGGAATAATGCTTCATCACATGCATTTTCACAATAATTTCAAAGACGAAGACGCGCATGACTCGCTTCTTTGTGGTTCTGTCGAGATTGAACCGATTATAAGGACATTAAAAGAAATGTACTTAAAACCGCAGATTACTTTTGAAATTTTTGAAAAAGACGCGCTGTATGAAAGTGTTAAATACTTTGATGAAACGGTAGAAAAGGTATACGCACAATAAAAAAGGCTCTTTTGGAGCCTTTTTTATTATTTAACCATTTTATAAACCTTAAACTCGCCGGGCTGCAGGATATTAAAGGTAATTGAACCCGTGATTTCTTCCTGCATGGGGATTTCAGTGAATGTGCATTTTTGCATATCATCCAGTCTGAAATCATAAAAAGCGCTCAGTTTTTTATTGTCTTTGAGTTTAATTGTTTTATTTGTTACGCTGCGCCCTTTTTTGGTCATACGGCGTGTGTTGCCGTTTACATCCGTAACGTTGACTTTTTCTGTCGGCGAGAAGTAGTTTGCAACAACAAAAAGACTTTCTTTTGAGTTTTTGTCGCTTATTACTTCCCAGCAGCAAAAACCGTCATCGCTTTGAACGTGTAAAATTGCCTTGCCGCGGGAGAGTATTTCGCTGTGCTGTGCAAAGTAGTTTATGGCATTGAACTTTTCCCAGAAGCTCCAGTTGTTGTTTCTTGCCATGGAAACTTCTTTACCTATAATGCGCTCTATTCCCGTTTTTGTGAAACTTTCATCTCCGTCTGCATAAAGCGTGGAGCGTTGTGCGAATTTGCCTCCGGGGAGGAATTTATATTTAAACCATTTAAAAAGTGCTCCCGCTTCGCCTAATTGCCCCGGGTACTGGTCAATGTCGCGAAATTCACCGTCTTGATTGTTGTATGTTTTTAAAATTGAAAGCGGATTTGTTTTTGACGCTTTTGTGTTGTAAATTTCAAGGCGCATATTATCGTTTATTATCTGCTCGGGGGTTTTTAAGTATTGGCTTACGATATCATCGCCCCAGAGCAGGTCAAAGTGCATATCGTTATGATATTCCTTAAAGTATCCGTCCCAGAGCATATATTCCGCAAGAGTCGCAAAGTATGGAATGTGTTTTTTAATTTTGGCATTCATTTTGCCTAAAACTTTATACGGTGCGCGGTAGCTTATGGGCATGCCTGACTTTTGCGATACTTCATCCACAACATGATCAATATGATCAACTCTAAAGCCGTCGAAGTTGTATTCCTTTTGAAGATTTTGCATATAGTCGACAAAGAAATCCACTACTTTTTTGTTAAACTTATGTTTTTCAAAAAATACAAAATAATAAGGCGTCTGACAGTCAAGGTTTGCAAAGTGCGTGACATCTTCACCTTTAAAGTTATAGTGCTTAAATGTCGGGTATTCGCCCGATTTGTGCATTTTGTCATAAACCGGAACGCCTGCCGAACACCATGCACCGCCGGGGGCGCTCCAGAGCCCTTCATTTATAAGGGCTTTGATTATCTCATCCTGATTTGTAATATCTTCTTCGCATTTTGGTTTTTTGCCGTTTGTGCGCTCAATTACTTCTTCAACCCGTTTCAGAATCTCTTCCTGTTTATCTTTAAAAGACATTTTGTAAGAAATTAAAATTTTAAATTCTTTTAAATCTTCATCATAAGTTTTTGTATTATTTGCCTTGAGTGCTTTTTTAAAGTTTGCAATCTGTTTATCGAGGTCTTTTATATCGAACCACCTTGCAACATAAGGGTTTGCAAGAACGATTTTTGAAAATCTGCCCGTTTGGGGTAAAACATCATAAATAACAGGGTGTCCTGCAAGCTGGGCAAGCATTATAAAGAATTTTACCTGCTCTTTTGCGCCCAGTCCCAGAAATTTTTCGATTTTCTCGTCTTTTAAATTTTCCGAAACATCCGAGGATTTAGGCAGATATGCGCATTCAAACTCGCGCGGATGAAAAGGTATTAAATACAGAGTCTGGGGCATAATGTTGAGGTCTTTGTTGCCTGAATCAAGCGATACAACCGAAGCCAGCCAGTCTATAAATCTGCCCGCTTCATCGGGGTTTTTACCAAGACCCGCAAGGGACACAAGTTTTATATTGTGCCCTTCTTTTTTAAACCAGTTGGAGTGTTTAACCTTTCTTCTTGCAAGAGCGGAGGGGTTTGAAAAATGTACAAATTTTTCTCCGTCATATGTGCCCTCAAATTTTAATTTTTCGCAAAAGGCGTAAACTATCTCGCCCGTGCTTAATTCTTCAAGAGTTTTATAATGCGGATATGGCAGATATCCGTATTTTTGTATTGTTTTTGATAAATACTCTTTTCGATTCTCACTTACATCATTAATTCCGTAGATTTCTTTGAGTTTTGCAAATTGCATATTGATGTCAAAGTTATGTAAAAACTCATGTTCCGTATTTTTGGGGTTAATTAAATTAAGCACCTGTCCACCATCACTTATCTTTATTCTATCCTACAGCTATATACTAGCAAAAAACCTTTTATTTTTTAACGTGAAGTAAAGAATTGTAACGCAGATTTGGGTCAATATGGTTTACAAAGTGGCAAAATTTAGTACTTTTGTATTAAAATGTCGAGTAAAAAAGTAAATTTCAAAGAGGATTTTTTAGGGTTTATGGCGGAGAACGTGGAATTAAAACTGGAACAGCTTACAGATGCTATCAGGAGCTTATATTCAAAACCTGTGCTTTCAAACAGCGAAATAAGCAACATGATGACAAGCCTTGCACAAAAGTTTGAAAACTCAACGGAGACAAACTCGCAGAAGTTTATAGGGATAGTTGTTAACGAAACAAAAAAACTTCTTGAAGAAAAGCATTATGAAACCCGCCAGCAGCTAGGCGCATTTGAAAATGCGCTGAAACAGATGTCGCAGAGCATATCAAATCCCAAAATGTCCATGGAGGTGTCAAAAATCCTCTCCGAAGTGACCGATATGTATGCAAGACTCGGCAATCAGGAAGTTGCACTTCAGAAAATCAACCAGACTTTAATTACTTCAAAATCATCAAATCCGGTCAATGAAATAATCAAACTCAGCAGTGAGTTTGCGGCATTCAGCAGAGGTTTTGAAAATATTACCCATACTTTGAACAAAAACTTTGCCGACTTTTTAAATCAGGTAAAGTCTTTTAACTCTAAAGAAGAACTTACCGATATACAACTGGAGCTTGACACGGTTAACGGAAATGTGAACTCTATTATCTCCGCCCTTGCAATAATTGACCACAAATACCGCGATCTGACGGGCTTGATTGATGCTTTTCATGAAAAAGAAACCGTATTTGTTGACAGTATAGACGAAGTAAAAAAGATAAACGACAGGTTTGCGCTTTTAAATGATGAAATGTCAAGAAGAGCCTCAAAAGAGGATTTGAGCGAAATAAAAGAGCGTATAAATTTTCTCGGCGAAAATATTAATACGCTCGGAACAAATTTCGACAGTGCAATTAATCAAAATTCGCAAAAAGTAACAGGCGCTCTGAATACAATTGAGGGCAAACTTAAAGCGGGTGTTTCGCTTGAGGATATCAACAAATTAAAAGGCGAAATAAAAGTAATAACAGACAAATTAAGCCTGCAGAGCACTGCCAACAAAGATGAACTTACAGGCAAACTCCAGGAGCTGTTTGCAAAACTCAAGGCCCAGACTGACGATGAAATAAACAGCCGGATTTTTGAACATACAAACAGCGTGAATGAAGGTATTAATTTTATCGGCTCCCAGATGAACAAATTGCAGGGAGCGATTGATACATCTTTTACACAAAGGACACAAACTCTTGCAGATAGTGTTTCAACTCTGAGGGAAAAACTCGATACACTGGAGAAAAATCTCGGCAGAATGTCCAATCAGAGCATTCTGGATGAGATTAAAAAAATAGAAAACAGTGTCGCAACCATAACCAAAGATTCCCTTTCAAGCGTGGTGGCTCTTATATCAAGTGAGTTTTCAAGTCTTGATAAGGCACTTGAAGCAAAAGAAGTAAAAGGAGCGCAAAACCTTGACTCTGCGCTAAGCTCTCTCAGAGAAGACCTTAGGGGTTTTATGCAGAAGTTTTCTTCTCTTCGCGATGAAGTTGCGGCGGTGAATCAGGGGAATATACAAATACTGCGCGAGCCTATTGAAAAAGCTTTGAAGGAATTAAGGGAAACCACAATCGACGAGCAGTTAAATGCAATCAATCAAAACGTAAAAGATACAACAGCAAACATTTCAATTTCTTTTGAGCAGATTAAAGAAGGTTTTGAGCGCGTCGCGTCAGGCTCAAATATTGAAATTTTATCCCAGTTAAGAGATACTATCCCGGCTATTTCGGATAAACTGGAAAATTTCAGGAGCCAGCTTACTTCGCTTAATAACGATAACTTTACTTCCCTTAAAGAAAATTTTAAAGAAGCCTCCGAAACCATAAAGGCATACATTGAAGATATTAATTTCAAAATAAAAGAAGAGATAAAAGGCTCTTACAGCGCGCCTTTAAGTGAAATAAAGATAGATTTGCAAACCCTGTCCAACCACTTAATTGAAAGTGTGGAAAACATTAACGGCAATATATCGAAAGAATTTGAAGCGCACAAGGCAAATCTTGAGGAATTTCTGGCCGATTTTCAAAACCGCAGCGAAAATAATGCCGCCGGCAGCGAAGAGATTGAGCGCGCACTGAAGAGTGTCAAAGACGACCTTATAGAAGGCATTTTAGGCTCTGTTAAAAACAACAAAGCGAACTTCGGTATTCTGGAAGAAAAAATCAACAAGATCCTCTCTTCGCAAATAAAATCACAATCCGATAATTCAAATGACCTTGTACTTGAGATAATCAACAACGTTCTTGAAAAAATCGAGCATACAAACCAGCAGCAGATTCATAATGCAAAAGAACTTCTTGAAGAGATACAGCTTAGTACTTCGCAGGTTATTAAAAAAATTGAATCCGAAAACAAAAAAGAATCTCAAAAACAGGCCTCCGGCGCCGAGCTTTCTTCAAAAATAGAGGCTCTTGAGGAGAAACTTTCTTATCTTAATCCCGATAAAGAAGAAGAGATAAAAGAGTCCATAGAGCTTTTAAAAGAGCATATTGAAACTCTGAATAATGAACTTGGCGAGCATCTTGCCGATAAGATAAATGAAATTACAAATAAAAACGATGAATTTGCAAATGAAAAATCTCCCGAGGTTGGTGAATACCTTTCAAAAATCGATGAGTATCTCACCAATGTGGAATATTTAAAAAATAATCTGAGCGAAGATTTAAGAGAATGCATAGAAGCCCAGATTATGGACTTGCAGGACAAGTTTGAATCCGCGCTTAATGCCAAAAACGATGAAGCCAGAGTGGAAACTTACAATCTTATCCAGAAGGTTTCAAATGTAGAAACAAATATTGATAAAATAACCGTAAACATAGCGCGTATGCTGACATCGGGCGATGATACAAGCTATGCATACTCCCTTCAGGATGTTGAGTCCGATATTGCAAAATTAAGACTCAGTATTGAAAAAAACCTGAAGGGCGACAATTATAAAGAATTTATCAACAGACTGATTGAACTTAAAAATATAAACATTGAAAACAATAAACTGAACCATTCTCTTGAAGGTCATCTGACACATTTAAACGGCTGGTTCAAGGCAACATCACAAAAACTTGAAACGCTCGCAAAACAGGTGGAAAATGCCGAACGTATGAGTATGGAAGAAATTAAAACCCGTCTTATCCGCTCCGAAAAATCACCCGACGGTTCAAGAATTGAAGAAGTGAGCAAAAAACAGTTTTCTTACCTTGAAGATTTAGATGAGAAACTGAACTTAATTCTGCAAAAACAAAACAGCGAGTTTGACCCGGCTTCTTTTATTGATGTGACATATGAAAATATGAAACAGACAAAAGAACTCACGGAGCGCATGGACGACCTTGAAACCAAAATAGACAAAATTCAGGGTTATATGGAAAAAATTGTCGCATATATTGAAGAATAATCCGATACCCTAAACTCTCTTAACGGGTGATTTATGCCTTTTTATGAAACTTTACAAAAAAGGCAATTTTCCGGTGAGGATATACTTTATATATATAACCCCATTTTATTAAGAGAGCACAGATGAGTATTTCCTCGATTAATTCAATCGATACAAATATTTATAATGAAAAAATAAAAGCCGCAGCGAACCCTGTCAAGACAGATACCTTGTTTTACGGTGATTTCGGAGATTTAAAAGAGGACAGCGCGGAATTTTCATCCGTTTCATCAAAATCCGAAACATCGACTCTCAGGGATGAATTTAACTCCGTAAAAGAAGAACAGGGACTGATAGGTAAAGCCTGGGACGGCATTAAAAACTTTTTTAATATGAAAACCGGCTCGGACAATATTGAAGATACGATTACAAAGTATGAAAACGGTGAAATAAGCGAACAGGAAGCAAAAGGCGCACTTGAAAATTATAAAAACGGCCAGAAAATGTGTGTGGATGTGGCTGCTGACATCACATCGGGCATTATTGCCGTTGGCGCCGCAGCCCTTGCACTCGTAACGGGTGGCGCTTCGCTTCTTGTTGCCGCAGGTGCGGGCGCCGTTTCAAAAACGGCAATCAAAGCTTCGGACGCTATTTTATCAGGCAGAGAATATGAACTTAAAGATTTAGGATATGATTTAATAACAGGCTCCGTTAACGGCGCAATAGCTCCGCTGTCAAATGCATTGGGCGGCGCTGCGGGTACGGGTGTGGCAAAAGCATGCGGTCTTAATGTCGTTAACGGTGCGGCAAAAACGACGGGAAAGGGAATGATTGCAAATCTCCTTGCGCGGCAGGGAGCAAGTTATGTTGCAAAGGAAGGAACAAAATTAAGCGCGGGCGTTATCGGGGCAAAAGTTTTGTCTTACGGTGCCGATATGGCGGTTGACGGCGCGCTTTCAGGCGCTGCGGACGGTTTTTCGCGCGCATTGGGAGAGGGAAGAATAGATGACATCAAAGACGAAACGCTAAACGGTGCTCTTGGCGGTTTAATTGCAGCCCCTGTCATCGGCGGCTCAATGAGACTTGCCTTCAAGGGCGCTTCGTCTTTGGGTTCAAAAATGTTTCACTCTGCGGGTGAAACCTTATCTGACACTGCATCAGACGGCACTGCAAGAAAAATAACCTCTTCATTTGACACCGATGATTTAGCGCGGCAGACAACAAAAGAAACCTCCGCTTTCGGAGAAAACCCCGTTATCTTTGAAAGCGTGCAAGACGCGCTTGATTATATGAAAAAAAGTGAAAACCCGAAAATAAAAGAAATTTTAAAATCTTATAACGACAGAATTGAAAAGGGTAAAAAAGTACCGCTTCAAAGACTTCAAGACGCGCTAAATCTTGTTGAAAATCCCGCTTATGATGAAAGGTTAAAATTATTTTCTTCAAGCCTTGCTCAGCAATATGCGGATGATGTTTCAATGAGAAAAACACAAAGAGAGCTTCTGGATATTCTGGGTGTCAGTGACGATATGGTTTATAACCCGGAAAAGAAAATTTATACACTTGAAAGTGAATACGGCAAAATATCCGCACGCTCCAAGGGCAAGGATTCCGTGGCTCCCAAAATAAGAAATAAAGTACTGGGTTTAAAAGAAGATTTTCCCTTGGACGAAGCTGCCGCAAGTTCTATGATAGGCGATGCGCATGGCATAAGAATTGTTGCCGCCGACTCTGTTTTGAGCGAAGAAAAATTGAGCGGTATTATACGCGAAAATGTGTCTGATGACAGCGAATACGAGTTTTTTATGCGGTATATAACAAAGGGCGGGGGAAAAATAGATGAGAATATGCTGCCAAAGCTCAGAAGTATTGAAAAACAGGTCTATGATAAAGCAAGGGAAGTGCAGAGCGGAAAATTTACGGAAAACCTTGCAAAAGCTCTTGAAGAAGATAAAATCCGCATAACCGAACTGCACAACTATGCAGGCAGGGACGGTATAGCCTATTTCAGCGATATACAAACGGACAGGCTTAAATCCGCATATGAAACCTGGTATAATAAAATGCTCAAAATCGCACAGAAAAGCCCCGAAACCTCAAATTATAAAATCATTGAAAAAGACGGGCTTACCTGTCTTCAAGATTGCAAGGGATATGTTTTTAAACCCAAAATGCTTGTAGAAACAGTTTCAAACTCGAAAGGTGCAATAAAAGACACCGGCTACACCGCAGCGCAGATGAATATCGTTACAAAAGACGGCGTTCAGGAAGAACTTCAGTACAGAGGCACGGGAACCGACAAACTTGCCGAACTTGAGCATGTCCCTTATGATATCAAGAAAAATAAAGACAGTGTCCAAAGACCTGAATACGACTTTATAAGAAGCATTTTTGAAAAACATAAAAACGATGATGATTTTGATAAACTGTATAATCAATATTTAAGCGATACATATAAAACAACAAGACGCGCAGAGTTGGGATTTTTCGGCACCGTGCCGGATATAAGCGATTACCTCGGGGATAAACTCGCCCCCGATGAGCTGGACGCGATTTCTTTTGAAGGGCTTAGAAAACTCCATAACTATACAAAAAAGCTTGTGGACAAACAAAATGCAGCCTGATAAAATTATTGCAAAGGAAAGACTATGAACGTGGAAAAATCATTTTTTAATTTTGGAAATAAAATTCAGCCTAAAGATGTTCAAAAAGAAACCCCGTGTTTTGAAGAAGTTCAAAAGCAGGCAGTAGAAAGGCTCCTTTCGCGCTCCGAGCGCGAGGTATGCGAGTGGGGAAGTTTTTCCGATGTAATAGAAGAGTACAAAAACCCTGAAAATAATGACACCTATACTCTTTTTGTGACGCCTTCGCCAGATTCCAAAAAGCCGCAGATGAGAATTTTGCAGATGGCAATACATGTTCCCCTGAGCGGCAGAATGTTCTCCTGCGACCTTAAAAGAGGCACAAAAGATGAAATTCTTGGCTTTTTGTCCGATAAAGAAAACCTCAAAGAAATTTCCGGATATGCAAAAATGCTCTCAAACAGGCTTGATAAGGAATAAACAATGACCCGCGGAATTGTTGTAAAAACAAAAGACAAAGTAAAAATCGCGGCTAATTACAATAAAAAGGGTCATAAAAAAGTTTTAATAATAGCGCCGGGATGGTGTATGACAAAAGATTCAAAAGCCTTCAGGCAGATAGCACGCGCATTTTCATCCTCATATGATACTATATGCCTTGATTTTAGAGGACATGGCGCAAGCGGAGGTTTTTATACATTCAGCGCAAAAGAAGAAAAAGACATAGAGGCGGTTGTGGATTTTGCGAAAAAGAAAAACTATGATGAAATCTGCCTTATGGGTTTTTCGCTGGGTGCTGCCGCAAGCAGTATTTATGCTTCAAAACATAAAGTTGATAAACTGGTGCTGGTAAGCGCTCCTTATGATTTTGACAAAATTGAAAATCAAATGTATAAAAAAGAAGCATGGCTTGAAACATTCAGGAAATTTGAACTGATAAGGTTTTTGACAATTCGCCCTTCTCTTTTTATCCATAAAAAAACAAAACCTGCGGATATAATAGACAAAATAACATGTCCGACATTTTTTATCGCGGGCAAAAAAGACCCTACCGTGCACCTCTGGCATACAAAAGAGCTTTACAATGCCGCAAAATGTAAAAAAACCCTGAAAATATATGAAAACGGAATCCATGCCGAGGATTTATATTTGCACCATAAAAAAGATTTTATAATCTCCTGTCTTAAATGGCTCAACGGCGACATTAATTAAACTAATACTTGAAATAAAGTTGATTTTGATGTATAAACACTGTAGTGCTCAAGCGCGCGGTTTATCCGCAAATGCCAATTGAGTTACAGAAATGAATTTGACAATTGAATAATTACAGGTACGGTTACAACCTGTCCGCCGAAACTCCTCGTTTCGTCGTCACGGTTTAACACACCTTGCACAATCAAAAATTTTTGCAAAAAACAAATCTTGCTAAAAATTTTCTTCTTGTGTGCGGAAGTAACTCATTTTGCGAAGCAACGCGGTTTATCCGCAAATGCCAATTGAGTTACGGAAATGAATTTGACAATTGAATAATGATATTAATGCGGAAGTAACTCAATTGGTAGAGTCCCTGCCTTCCAAGCAGGTTGTTGCGAGTTCGAGCCTCGTCTTCCGCTCCATAAAAGGCGCTCAATTGAGCGCCTTTTATTTATATAACGGGACAATCAGGCGGGTTTTTCGGAAAGAAACGCCCGGTTGTTGAAATTTTAAGGTTGATTTTTAGCTGTAACGTCAATAAAATTTGACGGTGAAAATCTGATAATAAACCTAAAAGATACCTTCAAGCATTACAAAATATTAAGAAAAGCGCAAAAAACACTCTTGAAAACAGCAGCCTTTAGAACCCTGTAAAATGTTAAGTATAATAACAAAAAAAGACGTTTTAGAAACGTCTTTTTTAAATGGGGCGGGATATGTGTACTTGTTACAACCATTGACCGGAATAATTTTGCAAGAACTTGAAAAATTACCAGTTGAAGAAATGCTCTGTTACGCATAATCACGTCTAAAAAACGTTCGTTATATGAACGTAAAATTTCTTAAACAATTTACGTCTATTTAATAGCTTAACACTATTTAATATACGTCTATTAAATACTTGACATTTTATAGACGTTATGTAATAATAGAAGTATGGAAGTAGCAAATAGGAGATAAGATTATGAACAACAACGAACTTAGAACCACAGTAGCAGAATTACAAGACCTTTACAGTCAGGCAGAAGCTATCAAGGCAGAAATTACAGCAAGAGAAGCACAGATTAAGCAAGAAATGGACAATAGAGAAGTTGAAGTTATTGACTTAGGTACTACAATTATTAGATTTACATCAATCCTTTCAAACAAATTTGACACAAAAAGATTTAAAGCGGATTTTGCAGACATCTATAATATGTTTCTGAAACAAGTACCGAGTAGAAGATTTAGTATAGCATAGGAGGCGCAAGCCTCCTACTATTAGGAGATACAGACATGATAAACTTACAAAATACATCAGATAAAATACTTAGTTGCATTGGACTTACAAATGCCCTTAATTGTATGGCTTGGCGAATTGAGTGTGTTGAACCAGAATTTAGAGAGGCATTCAATAGTGTACTTTCAATCGGAGAATGTTTAGATACAGAATTGCGTAATATCTTCAATAGTGTACAAACGGAGGTATAAAATGGCTGAGAATAGAATATATGCTTATTGTCGAGTGTCCAAAAATGACGGCACTATGACTATAGAAAATCAGACTCACGCAATAGAACAGTGGGCAAAGGCTAATAATATCAAGATTTCAGCCTATTACAAAGATGAGTGTAAAGGAGATACACCGGTAGAAAAACGCTCACAATTACCAGTGTTACTGGATAACCTCCGGAGCGGTGATACCGTTGTTGTGGTGGAAGTTAGTCGTTTGCACCGTAGTGCGTCCGGATTGGAACACGTCTATCGAATAATTACAGAGGAAAAGCAAGCAGAATTTATAACATTGGACGAAAAAGAGAAAATATTATGTACAGCTGGTACTGATAGAGATGACCTTTTACAAACGTCTATGAAAAAAATTGTATTAACTGTTATGGCTACAATGGCAGAGATAGAAAAGAAAAATATATCCGCACGAACAAAAAGAGCCTTAAAAGAGCGAAAGGACGCAGGAAAAGTATTAGGACGTCCGAAAACAGAAATACCGAAAAACTTTAAGGATATGTTCATAAAAGCAGCGAATGGCGAATGCACACACACATCAGTCATGAGGGACTTTAGCATGAAAAAGGCTACCTATTACAAACTTGCAAAAGAACTGGGACTAAAGAGCGATAAGCATGAAACTCCCCGAAAATAAATTATAGCTTGAACGCGTACAAGTAAGCGTGCAAGCATATTTAAGGTATAATAATACGTTTTAAAGTTATAACTTGCTTGAACGCATTAGGAATAAAACCATGCCAGCCGTACCCGTTTAGATGTAGACTTTTGCCTATTCCCTGAATTTTTGTATAATTTCCCGCTCGGCATAAGAGATGTCGCGTAGCGACGTGTCCGAGCAGAGATGAACTCGGACATCTCACAATGTAAACAGACAAAACCGCCGTCATAATAAACCTGAAATTATACGTTATTATTGCCATACAGCCCATTTTTACAAAATCGATGTATGACAAGTATTACACCGCCTTTTACCATAGAATTTGTGCAAATCCCTTGAAAAATCCTGAAAAAGTGTATTACCGTTATTACACGTATTACAGGTATTACAATTTGCTACTATTGACGTATTACCGATAATACATGTATTACAGGTAATACAGTTTCAGACAAAAAAGAAAACCGCCGTAACGGCGGTAATACTTTAATATTAAATTATTCAGTGCGCGGTGTTTCTTGGTCTTTTAGCGTAAAATCCAGATGTTCCATTTTCTGTACAAATTTTTCATCTGTAACCCCGTACGCTATCGCGTTACCCGCGATAAAATCGGGCTGGTGTGATAAAAGTAAACTTAAAAATTTCCCGACTTCATACGAACCGTTAAAAGCTAAAGCGCGTTCAAGTAGAACCGCTACCGACTTATGCACCAATAAGTTAACAGGTCTGAAATCCCTTAAATTCCTGCTAATCTCTTGTGGTGATAATCGGCGGGTATGCTTAAACCCATTGGTTATAAGCTCATTAACCCACCCAGACACATTGACATGTTGAGCCTTTAGCGCGTTTAAGTCCTTAATATTGTCGCTATTTGCACGAATGCTAATAACATTATTAACTATTTTTTCTTCCAAAGAGGGGTTAAAGTCTAACCCCTCAAAATCCTTATCTTTAGCCATTTACAACCTCATTCCCATAATTAATGTATCGTATTTATTAGTGTCAAGCGCGTTAGATACAGCAGAAGCCACCTTTTTAACAAAAATTTCTTTCAAAACTTCTTGCGTTACACCGCCCCTTGCTAGATACAGGGGCATTTTAACGTTTTCAATGGCTTGAAGCGCATTTATGCGGTCTTTACCGTTAATAATTTTCATCTTTATGTAAGCTTTTGCACGTGCGCGCCAGCCTTGAGCTTGTAACATCTCTGTATTCTCAATAGACATACTCTATTTCCTCCTCTATTACTCTCTGGTGTGGTTTTTTCAGCTCTCGTTCAATGTCATCAAGCAAATTAATTTCTGTCTGCTTAACTCTGTTATTATCTGATTTAATATCACTGTAAATCGCAATACAGCAATTATGCAAAGTAGTATTGTAGTTGCTGTACGTAAGCGCGAAATCGGCTTCAAGCGCAAATTCTACGTATTTTCTAATTACTGCACTAGCCGTACTATCCGCGCCATGCCGGAGCTTGCGCCTATCTAATACCACTAAAATATCTTTATACACTGCTAAATCACTTACCTTACTATGCTTCAACATCTGTTTTTAAACCTCCTAATTCTTTCTCTAACGCTTTTCGAATAACCTTTTCAGCCCAGTCCGACAAATTGACAGACTTCACTTTCTTAAATTCTGCCAATTTAGAGATTAGGTCATTAGGGAGGTTAAACCCCTTAACTGCTTTTTCTTGTGGCATTCTATATTCTCCAATTACGAGTCTTTCACTATGAAAAACTCTCTACATCAGAGAATATAAATAAAGATTTAACTTTCATGAATTAAATGCAAACACTGAGCATGTTTAAATCCATTACACGAAATTAGGTATAGTCTGATACCTATTTTCGATTTTACACGTCTTAAATCGCCTCCTACGTTGTGGAGGTGAGTTATTCTATATAATACTTGTAAAATTAGGGTATAGAGCAAAATAAGTGCTAACCTTGATTAATCACTATTACTACCTGACAGAAAATCCAGTATTCTGACAAACTTTAATGGGTACAATGACTGCTAAATAAAGAATTTTATGTTATAATTGCACAAAAGAGGTAAGTATGAAGAAATTTTTAATAGTTTTATTTATAATAACATTCTTTCCAACAGTATCATTTGCTATCGGTACAAAAGATACAATGAATAGAATTATGGATAGTTGGATTGGCGAAAATATAGAAACTGTTA
The DNA here is from genome assembly GCA_018713115.1 of Candidatus Galligastranaerophilus faecipullorum. Classification (GTDB taxonomy): domain Bacteria; phylum Cyanobacteriota; class Vampirovibrionia; order Gastranaerophilales; family Gastranaerophilaceae; genus Galligastranaerophilus; species Galligastranaerophilus faecipullorum. The sequence continues at coordinate 8,103 of DVFS01000041.1, read as the reverse complement.
TAGACCACTGGGGCTATCCTACGCAAGAAAAAACAATCGCTGGGAAAAAACTGTATTACTGGATAAACAGTTCTTATACTGTTTCAGGTAATCAGTATGGAGTTTATGGTGGTGAGTCAACCTGCAATAGAATATTAGAGGTTGATAAAAACAACAATGTTATAAAGTGGCAATGGGAAGGTAATAGCTGTCCAGCAACATACTTCACGGGCAAAAAGTTTGTAAATCCTAACAATAATCCTTGGCGAAAGAAGGATGTAAAGTAATATTTATAGGTAGGTGCATTATATGAAGAATATTTTAAAGAGTTTATTAATATTTATCGCAGGCATGGTAACAATGTTTGTCATTATGGTTGTAATAGGTATTTCAATGAATTCATCTAACAATGGCAACTATCCAGGCTTAACATTATTTGAAGAAGAGGGAAAGTGCATAAACGCTAAACAATTAGAAGTTATGCAAACTTTAGAGCCGAACATGGCTCTGTCTATAGCTAAAACTCAACCAAATTCTTTATATGACCCAAATGAAATACTCGTTTTGCTATTAGGTGATGAAAAGAATAGCAATTATTATGATGACCTTAAAATTAATATTCCTAAAGGAAAGTGTGCTAAGCAAATTGGAACTTATCAATATGAAGCAAAAATGGGTATTAAAACTGTTCCAGCTGTAACTATAAAGTAATTATGGAAGATATCATTCTAGTTAGTGTAATAGTAGCTATTCTTATAATTATACCTATAATTCGGTTTGTATTACAATATACTGAGTATAAAAATAGTCATTATTATAGAACGACACAAAATTCTTACTGGTCTGTATTTGCTGACAGTGGTAAGTATGGGGAATATAGTTTATATCAATATTTACAACCATTTGAGTCGATTGGTTGTAAGTTCTTGTTTAATCTATATATACCACTAGAAAACGGGAAAACAACCGAAGTCGATATTATAATGTTCCACTCTAAAGGTCTATTTGTCATTGAAAGTAAAAATTATAGTGGCTGGATATTTGGTCATGAGCGTCAAAAAATGTGGACTCAAACCTTGCCTGTCGGTTATGGAAAAAGTCATAAGGAACATTTTTACAATCCGATTATGCAGAACGCTACTCATATTAGAAGCATAAGAAAATTAATTGATGACAGAATACCTATATATTCAGTAATTGCATTTTCCGATAAATGCACATTAAAGAAGGTAACAGTTAAGAGTGATAACATACTAGTAACATATTATAGCCAGCTTGCAAAGGATTTAAAGATAAGATTAACTGCTGAAACTATTAAGAGTACAATATCTCAAGATTTAATCGATGAAACATATAGAAAACTATTACCGTATTCACAAGTAAGTGACCAGATTAAATGGCAACATATTATTGAGAAGCAAAACAGTTGAGAAAAACCGCAATTTATGGTATAATTAACTTGTACATATAGTGAACGTATGCCGTTAATAATACTTATACTTTTAGGGATAAAAAACGGATAACGGCTTAGGGAGTAGCCCAAGTAAGACCTATTATAGGCTAAGTCTAGTTCAGTAGCAGAAGTAAATAACCCAAGTGGGTTTAATTTTGCTGTCTGCTGGAATGGACTTAGTAAATGTCAGGGTCATTTGATTTTAAGGGGCTTAAGGTAAGTATTGAGGACTATACCCCTAGTGTAGAAGAAATGGACGAAAATGAATTAGTCGATTTTGTTGTAGAATTATTTTGTGCGGAAAGCGAGGGGCTGAATGGTTAAAAAAGCAGTTTATTACGGTAGAGTATCGACAGAAGAACAAGCCGTCAATGGCTATAGCTTGGACATGCAGAAAGAAAAGTGTATCGAATGGGCAAATAGTCATGATTGCGAAATAGTCGAATTTTTTGAGGACAGGGGTAAGTCTGGCTCTGACTACAAAAATTTAAAGAGTCTGCAAGCGCTAAATAAATACATAAGAAAGAATAGGATTTCATGCGTGATAGTTTGGAAAGCTGACCGAATAAGCCGAAATATAACGGACTTTTACGCATACACATACAAGAATATTAAAGACCTAGATATGAAACTTTTTTCTGTTACAGACCCTGTTAATGACCTAACATCTGAAAATCAAACTTTGCTGGGCTGTTTAATGGGAATAGCCAGCGACGAGTCGCTTAATACAAAAAAACGTACTAAGGCTACCATGGAACACAGGGCTGGACAGGGTTATTTAATGGGTAAAGCACCAATTGGCTATTTAAACAAAAGAGCTGATGGACATGGAATAATAGTTAAAGACGAAACTAAAGCTCCACATATAATGAAAATATTTTCACTATACGGAAGCGGTCAACATACCATGAAGTCTGTATCATTAGAGGTTTACAAGGACGGCTTCCGTGATAAAAATGGTAAGCCTTATCCGGTTAGAAAAATCGAACATATACTAAAAAATATTGTTTATACAGGCAAAATAAAGTACGGTAAAAATGAGGACGGCACGGACAGAATAATCCAAGGAAAACACGAACCGATAATTTCACAATCTTTATTTAGAAAGGTGGAAGCCTTGAGAAGAAACGACGGACAACCATACGCTACCCATACCGATAAAACTTATTCAAAGCTGATAAGATGTAAATGTGGTTGTTTTCTTACCGGTTATCATTCAAAGGGCGAACATAATAGCGGTGATTACATATACTATAAATGTCATAATAAGAAACAAGTACACACTTATATTAAAGGTATAAAGCAAGAAACTTTAGACGACACTTTTAATAATATCTTTGCTGAAATCCATATACCTAAAAAAGTTGTAGAGATGATAAAACCGCAGCTTATAAAGGCATTAGATGAGATATATTCAACAGAAAACCAAGTGTATATGTCTAATACTAAGCGTTTGACAGAGCTTAACACACTTATCAAGAAATCCAACGAAGAGCGATTACTAGGAAACTCACCGTTAAGCAACGAGGATTTTGACCGCCAAATGCGAGAATGGGAGGACGAAAAGACAAGGTTATTAGAGGATAACAAAACCGTTGCTAAAGTAAATAAAACTGTTTATAGTAACATTGATACACTCATGAAATTCCTGTCAAACATAGAAGATACCTACAAAAACGCCAGTATTGAAAATAAGCAAAGATTACTACGCATGGTATGTGATAAAGTCACTTATGATACGGAAACGGAAGAATTAACTGTCAAATTAAAACCGATTTTCCAAGCGTTAAGAATACTTAAGGATAATGAAAATTTATGTTCTAAAAAAGTTACAACCCTGCCAAAGGTAAGCAGTAAAACGGTTTTAGACTATCTGGCGAAAAATATAGAAATTTCGTTGAAAAATAAAGTTACAACCCTGAAAAAGCTCTCTATAACTGAAAAAGAGCCTACTAATGAGACTCTTTTTGTAAATGGGGCGGGTGATGGGGTTCGAACCCACGAATATCGGAACCACAATCCGAGGCCTTAACCACTTGGCGACACCCGCCATATAGCTTAATATATTTCAAACAAAAACATAATTCAAGATTTTTGATATAATTTAAAAATGAACACTTATTCTTCAAAATTTGACATTGCCGATGTGCCCGGATATAAAGAGATTTTTCAAAAGGAAGGCGCCTCTTTCAGCACTGCGCAATATATGATTTTTCAGGCACGCGGAGATGGGTATACGGCATCTTTTTATAAGAGCGGAAAGTTTGTAATTCAGGGGAAAAATACGGATAAAATCCTTGAAAAATATTTTTCCATGCCATCAAAAAAACAAGACTGCCTGCTTGATGTGCCCTATCCCCACATAGGAATTGACGAATCGGGCAAGGGAGATTTTTTCGGCCCGCTTGTAATAGCCGGTGCATATCTTGACGAAGCCGGCGCTAAAAAACTGCAAAAACTCGGTGTTTGCGACTCTAAAAAACTTACCGATAAAAAAATTCTCGAGCTTGAAGCGGAAATCAAAAACATTGCGGTTTTTGACGTTATTACAATAAACCCGAAAAAATATAACGAACTTTACTCAAGTTTTAGAAACCTCAACAAACTTCTTGCCTGGGGGCATTCAAGTGTTCTGGAAAATCTGCTAAAAAAAACGGATGCAAAAGTTGCGATATCAGACAAATTTGCCTCAAGCGAAAACGTGATTTTGTCCGCGCTTAAAGAAAAAGGCAAAACAATAAAACTAATCCAGCAGACAAAGGCCGAAGCCGACACGGCGGTTGCGGCGGCGTCCGTGCTTGCACGCGCGGAATTTGTAAAGAGAATTTCTTTTATTTCATCACAATATGAAATAAATCTCCCCAAAGGCGCTTCGGATATAGTCCTGAATCAGGCAAAAAAATTCAGTGAGCGCTACGGCAGGGAAGAGCTTAAAAATGTTGCCAAAATACACTTTAAGACGTATGAGAGTGTATAAATTCTTTTATCTTATCAAGTGTTTCTATGCTGTCTGATTCTATGTAAAATCTTAAAAGCGGCTCTGTGCCCGAGGGACGCATTAAGACCCAGCTTAATTTTTCTTCGCCCAGATAAAACTTTGCCCCGTCGATTTTTAAAACATCATAAATCTGCATGCCCGCAATATCAAACATCTGCAGAAACTTTTGCTGCAGACTGCACATTTGCTCTTTATCTTCCAGTTTTACATCCACCCTGTCACAGTAAAAATTAACACCCGCAAACTCTAAAAGCTCACTTCTCAACGCGCATAGTGGTTTTTGCAGAGTTGAAATCATTTCTAAAATTAAAAGATTGGCATAAATACCGTCTTTTTCAGGAATGTGGCTGCCTGTCGAAAGTCCGCCCGAGTCCTCTCCCGCAAGGATTGCGGGACATTCGCGCATTTTTTCGCTCAGCCATTTAAAACCTACGGGTGTAGTTTCGGTTTCAATGTTTAATTTCTGCGAAACAACATCCACAAGCGCGCTTACACCTACGGTTTTAATCATTTTGCCCTGCGCATTTTTGTTCTCGACAAGGTATTTAAGTAAAATCGCAAGAATTTCATTGGGCGAAACCCACTGCCCGTTTTCATCAATCACGCCGTAGCGGTCAGCATCCCCGTCATTTGCAAAAGTTAAAAAACCGTTTTTCTTATGGTGCATAAACTTCTCTTTAGGCTCGGGCAAAAAACCGCCGAAATTAGGGTCGTAGTGATTATTTACGATTTCGTAATTTATCCCGTGCCTGTTTAAAATCTCGTCAAATGTACCTATAGAAGCACTAAAAAGACCGTCGTAAATAAATTTTATATTTGCTTTCTTTATTGCATTAAAGTCTATAAGGCTTTCAAGGTGTGAGAAATAAACTTCGCGAAAATCCGAATTTATTATTTTTCCGCCCCCGCAAAAAGGCGCTGTGTATCCTTCCTCTATGTTTTTAACAATAATATCGGTTATCTGTTTTGTCGCGGGCCCTCCGTAGTTAGGAATAAACTTCATCCCGAGATAATTCTTCGGATTATGCGAAGCAGTGAACATAACAGCTCCGGCAGAGTTTTTGGCAACCGTTGCGGCATAAGCCAGAACAGGTGTCGGACAGACACAGTTTGAGAGCATGGCATCATACCCCGCAGCTACAAAGATATCCGCACAGAAACGCGCAAACTCATCTGCCATAAACCTCGGGTCATAACCTATAAGAATCGACTTTCTGTCAGGCAGATTGTCCCTTAAATATTTAATTATCCCATGTGAAATTTTCTGCACATTTTCAAACGTAAAATCACGGGCTATAATGCCTCTAAAACCGTCCGTGCCGAATTCTATTTTTTTTGTTGCCATATTAATTCCAATCATAATAAAATATTTATATGAATAATTCTATCAAAAAAATACTTTTCTTAGGTCCTAAAGGAACATACAGCGAATTTGCAGCTGAAAAATTCAGGGAAAAATTAGGCTTAAAACAAGAATTTGAGCCTGTTTCAACCATTACAAAAATTATTGAAACAATTGACGCCGACTCCTCGCTTGCAGCCATCCTGCCTATCGAAAACTCGATTGAAGGTATTGTAAGAGCAACGCTGGACGGGCTTTTTAGCGCTGAAAACGATATAAAAATTCAGGCACAGACGCAAATAAACATCGAAAACTGCCTTATTTCTTTTTCCAAAAAAGAAGAAATAACGCATATAATTTCCCATCCGCAGCCGCTTTCACAATGCCAGAAATATATAAGCGCAAATTTCGGCAAGGACATCATTCTTGAAGGCGCCTCCTCAACGGCAGCAGCAACTGCGTCATTAAGAGAGCGCGGCAGGGGTTTTGCAAGCATAGGAAATGAACTTTGCGCCAAAATGTACGGTATTCCTGTTATTGAAAAAAATATAAACGACAACAAAGATAATCAAACCCGCTTTATACTGACATCAATAAACGATTTTAAAATAGAAAACAAAACCCGCACTTCGCTTGTCTTTTCAACCCTTCAAAAACCCGGCGCCCTCGCCTGCGCCCTTGAAGTTTTTAAAAAACACAATATAAACTTAATCTACATAGAATCCCGCCCGTCCAAAAAAGTGCTCGGGGAATACAACTTTTTTGTCGACCTGGACAAAGACATAAACAAACTTGACGAAACGCTAAACGAACTTTCTACAGTTACACAGTATTACAGGATTTTAGGCAGTTATCCGATTATGTAAGGACAATGAATATGAATAAACTTTTTGGTATTGAATTAATAGAAAAAAACGGATATAAAATCCCGAGGATTTATTTTCTCAAAATATCACATAAATTAAAATGGATGAAGCTGAACCTCAGTTTCTATTGGAAAGACGTCTTTGCAAAATATTTTAAAGAAAACGATATGCAAAGCAAAATTTCAAATTTAAAAGAAGGTCTGGATGAAATTTCGCAGGAATATATTAATCATTTTATGAAATTGTTTCCCAGTATCGGTAAAATCTATTTAGGAAATATGTGGACAAAATACGACAACAAATTAAACAAAGAATGTGAAAAATTTAAAAAGACATTTAAACAGCCTTTTGAGGAAATTCTTCAAATAAATCCTTATTTTTATTCAAATATGTACGGCTTAAAAGACCTGCCGGATGAAGTACTTAAAAATATCAACGGGAAAATAATAGCGGACGGCGGCGCGCTAAACGGTGATACGGCGCTTATGTTTCACCACTTTTTTCCGGATAGTACAATTAATGCTTTTGAACCGCTCAGCATAAATTATAATGTTATAAAAACATTTCTTGAAAAGGATAATTGCAACGGGAAAATAGTACCTGTTAAAAAGGGTCTGGGTATAAAAGAAGAAACAATCGAAATAAAATTTAACGATACGGAAATGGCTCAAATAACAACTCTTGATAATTTTTACCGGGAGTCAGGTCCTATAGGGCTTATAAAACTTGACACCGAAGGTTTTGAAAGTTTGATTATAAAAGGCGGAGAAAACATTATTAAAAGAGATAAACCCGTAATCGCCGCGGCGATTTATCATACCCCCGAAGATTTTTTTGATTTAAAAGCAAAATTAAAAGAACTGAATCCCGGGTATAAATTTATGATAAGAAGAAGTGAAGCTGTGCTGCCAATGGCTGATTTAGTATTAATTGCGTATTAACAGGCATCTTGAAATTGCTTAAAACAGTGGTATAATCATATATACGGAACTTTGAAATTTTAATACGGGGACGTTGTGGTTTTGACAGGGTGCTTTATCAACCGTGATGCAGGCCGCGCGGATATTGCGCGTTACCAATAATCAAAAAAATAAACGCTAATAACGTTGTAAAAGCTGACTTTGCTCCCAGAGCAATCGCTGCATAGTTTGCGCGACAGCCACTCTATCTTGCCAGCTTGCCGCAATTTAGGGTCAATTATGCAAGCCTTGACGCCTGCAGCTTGAGGCGCAGTCGTTTAAGTATTCAGCCTTAAGGGGTTGTCTTTCCTTATAAAAAAGACTCTGGCCGTTAATTTGGTTAAAGACATCTTTCCGATTTACAGCCGAGATGAAAAGATTCTAAGCTTGTAGATTCGCGCTTGTTATCATTTTGGACGCGGGTTCAACTCCCGCCGTCTCCACCATTAAAATTTCCATCCTAAAACCTCGCGGGAGTTGAACAAAATGTCAAGTCTGACATTTGC
>DVFS01000040.1 GCA_018713115.1 Candidatus Galligastranaerophilus faecipullorum | reverse complement strand
CGCCTGAAGAGCCGCCGGAGGCGGAGTAGTTGTTGTAGTATTTTAGAGCAGTTACACATTTTACAGTTGCAGTTTGGGTGTGAATATCTAATCCAGATTGTACAGATATACCACTCGGGCCAAGAGCGTCATAATAAAGTCGAGAACCCGAGGAGCCAGCAACGGCATATGAAAAGCACCAGCCATTTTGACAGCCGTTACAGCTGCTACCCTCGGAACAATATGTTACACGCTTGTCTGCATTGGTATTGTAATTTGGGTAGTCGCGAGAACAGAGATTCAAACCTGAAGAGCCTGCCGTTATTGACCAATTGTCTTTATATTTTATAACCTTTTGCAACTCAACCTGGTTTGGCAGTCTATATATACCTCTTGACACACCATAATTAGTATTACAAGTGCAGGGTGACTGTCTATACCACGAACAGGCAGAGTTTGCGGCATTTAAAGTATATATCCCTCTGTCCGTAGATGGCAATGCACCATTAGAGCTGGGTGATGTTTGGGCAACATATGCCACTGAAGAGCCCGAAGTACTCTTGTACCTCCAGGCGCATGAATTTGTAGTACAAGTATCACCGGGATTTAATACTTTTACATAGCACTTACCACAAGAAGAAACATCGGGATTAAGATATCCGCGCATGTAACATAAGTCACTCTCATCAGACGCGCCGCGTATGGCAAGAAACTCATTTGAAGCATCAGGACAGGATGATTTACCTGTGCCTGCTCCGTTTGCCCCTCCGCCTCCGCCGCCCGAGCCTGTAATTTTAAGAGTTACTTCATTAACTCCTGTCGGGATTGTCCATGTGGTTGAAGAAGTAAAAGATTTTTCTTTCTCTACATATGTTGAGCCCGCTCCGCCTCCTCCGCCGCCCGAGCCTTGAATGAAGAGGGTGTTTATACCGATTGGAACGTCAAAGGTGTAAGTCCCCGGGTTGGTGTAGACCTCAAGACCTTTTTTGTTGTCGGTAGTTACCGATACATTATCTTTCATCCTTTTTGTAATTACGGGGGCCAGGGCCACCATAATTACTGAGATTACAAGTACGGCCGTTAAGAGTTCTGCCAGAGTGAAGGCATAATAATTTGTGTTTAAAGCACGACAAGTTGAGCGTGTTTTACGCTTAAAATTTAATCTAAACAACATTTTCTCCAGTATTTTTTAATCTTTACCAAATATTATAATAATGTATACAATAAAAATCAAGCAAATATTTTATGTAAAGATTATGTTATATGACACGTATATAGATTATTCTTATATTTGTAACTAAACAACGGTAAAAGCAACATGGATGAAGCAAAGTACAGAGCTGCGCTCGGTGAAAATATAAGAAGAATAAGAAAAAAGAAAAACCTTACACAGGATACATTCAGTGAAAAAATCGGTATTGAACCCTCCAGTCTCAGCAACATTGAAAACGGAAAAAGCTTCCCCTCGACATTAACAATAATTCAAATACAGCAGCAGTTTGATGTAAGTCCCGAGGAGATTTTTGATATCGAATATTTAAATGATATAAAAACAATAGAAGAAGATATTTACAGCGCGGTAGACACGCTTGATACCGAGAAAAAAAGAGCACTGTGGCGGATTATCAAAGCGCTTGATTACCAGCCCAGATAATAAGCGGATAAAAAGATTAAACCGGAGCGGAATAACAAACGCATACTATTTTGTTAATATTACCCCGTATACAAAAAGAAAGGGTAGTAAATGACTTTTAATCCATACGAAGAAAAGGGAATCGCGATAGAAAAACAGATTAGAAACTGGGAAGATGTCGTGCGCAGCCCATATAATAAATATGATGTTGATTGCTACAGCAGAACAAGGCAGATTCTTATGAACGGAATCGAGGTTGAGGCGTGGAACTTTAAACATGCATTCGGCAGATTCTGCCCCGACAGTGACGCCTGCAAGTTAATAGCACACACAAGAAGAATAGAAGACGCACAGCAGACAACTATTAACTGGCTTGCACCAAAAGACCAGTCTGTTTTAGAAACAACTCTGGGCTATGAGCAGGTGGCGGTTGACCTTACTGCTTGGCTTGCACAAAATGAGCCCGACCCGTACGTAAAAGAAACTTTTGATTTCGGACTGCTTGAGGACTTTGATCATCTTTACAGATACTCTCAATGGGCATATATGGAAGAAGGGATTGACCCCGACTACATTGTACAGGGACAGACAGACATCATGCTGAGCAGACCCACGCAAAACCACCATAACGACAATGCTATGCGCCTTAGAAAACCTTATGATAAAGATAAGGCATCAGCACAGACTAAAATAAATATTTTAACTCTTGTGGCAGGCGAACAGCAGACACATAATTACTACGCAGAACACGGCTTTGCCTACGGCAATAATGTTTTAAGGAAAACTTATGCGGAAATTAAGGATGTGGAAGAAGAACATGTAAGCATGTATGAGTCCTTAATTGACCCGAACGAGTCAATTTATGAAAAACTTCTATTACACGAGTATTGCGAAGTTTGCAACTACTATAACTGTTATGAAGATGAAATAAATGATGAGCTTAAAAAGATATGGGAAATGTTTTTGCAGTTTGAAATTGCACATTTGCAATGCGCAAAGAAATTGTTTGAAAAACATGAAAAACGTGATGCACAGGAAGTTACGGGTGAGAAGATAATTCTCCCGTGCAGATTTAAAAGCCAGAAAGAATATGTGGCAAAGGTGTTGATTGAAGAAATTGACAAAAGAATGGACGGAAGTGAAAAGATGGGCTATACAACAATAGACAAGCTTCCCGATAACTGGGCAAGCTATGACGTGCAGAAAAAACAGGGCGAAAAAGGCTCGCCCACGGAAAGTACAATAACAATTATCAGCCGGCATATCGGAAGGGATATTATAAAAGCCTCTGATGGGCTTAAAGGCAAAGAGGTGGAGCTTTTATCCAGAGGATTAGAGAAAAAAGCACAGGCGCCGGACACAGTAAGTGCGCAAAAATTAGAGAAAATAATAGCAAATTATGAAGCTATGGAGAAATAGAAAAAGCCGCAATAAGGGTATTTTAGTTAAAGATACAAGGGGGCTTGCTTTTTTAAGCCCCCTTGTATTAAAATTATAACAGCCTGTCGGAGTGGCGAAATGGTAGACGCGCACGTTTCAGGAGCGTGTGGAGCAATCCGTGAGGGTTCAAGTCCCTCCTTCGACATTTTTTATTTAATATACTTATTTTGAATTGCCCTGCAGTAGTTTTGTTAAATTAATATATAATTTGTATTTTATACATACTTATACTAGAATATAAAGATAAAATTTTGACTTTCAATGTCATATTAAAACAATACTATGAACACATATACAAAGGACTTTACGGATGATATCGGGCATTTTTAGTATAAAAGAGGAAGATGAGCACACAGTTGTATCATTTTTAGGTATTAAATTGCGAATAAGCAAGCCCGTAAATCAGCAACTTATTCAAGACTTTTTAAATCAAGATATACCCCCAAAAACAATATTACTGATTGAGTTAAATAAATCCCATAATGAAACACTCCCCGGCTACTGTAAATACTTAAAGGATTTAGGATACAATGTCAGGATTATAATAACAAATCATGATAATAGTGTTTTTTGCAGATTTTCTGACAATATAAAAGTTTGGATATTCAATAAAAAGGAGCTATATTATATATTTAAACACTATAATGCCCAAAAATACGAAAGAGTTATTTATAATTCAAGAGGAATTTATCGAAAAAAGTGCATAAATATTGATACATACTTCAAAAATATTTTAAAGGGCAGAAAAGAAAACATATATATACAACATCATTTAGAAAAACTACATGAGGGCGGCTGTAAAAAACAACTTATACTTGCCAATCCGCAAAACAAAGATGACCTGAAAAGCCTTGTGGTGAATCCTCATTACTTCGGAGAAACAAAGCGGGGGCAATGCAAAAACAATTTAACAAACTTTATAGTCATCGGGGCACTTGAGTCCAAAAGAAAAAATATGGATTTATTAATACAGTCGGTAAAAAGACTTTTAGCAAATAAAATCACCGATTTTAAAATTACCGTTGTAGGCAAGGGGAGTATGCAAAATCTCTCTGACGAAATGCTCTCTTATTTCGATATAAAAGGCAAGTTGCCATTTAATGAAATGTATAATGAAATCGAAAAGGCTGATTTTATATTAACACTGTTAGACCCGAAATTGCCCGAGCACTCAAGATACCTTAAAGATGGTACATCGGGCACATATCAATTAGTCTATGGGTTTAACATTCCCTGCCTGATTCACAAGGAATTTGCAAAAATTAACGGATTTGACTGCACTAATTCAGTTTTATACACACAAAACAATCTTGCAGATGCAATGGCTTCGGCAATAAATATGAATAATACGGAATATACAAATATGTGTGAAAGTTTAAAACATCTTTCAGATAAAATCTATTCGGAAAGTCTTGATAACTTAAAAAACTGCCTTGACGGAGAATAGCACTAAGTCCTAATTAACAGCCACATATTTTATTAAGCAGTCAAACTGCTCATACATCCTTAATCAACATCTCATGGGATGTCCAGTACAGTCTTATAAAGAAGCAGGCAACGTGCTGGATGGAGTCTACGCGAACCCATTGGCGGGTAGCTTTGAAGCGGATTGAATCAAGGGATTTTGAGGGTGCTTTGTGTGAAAAATTTGCCCGCTCGCAGTTAAAGAGATGAAACTGGCAGACTGCCGCTTTTTTACAGGCTTCAAGAATTTGAGCGGCAAGCTCTTTTTCACCCATTTTATCGGCAAGATAATATGAGGCAATAAGCCCCTCGCAGCGTGCGCCGTCGGGGTAATAATGGTCGCCGTACTCATAATACATTCCGCCCTCATAGTCAATATAGGGGCTGTCATCGCGTTTGTACATTCTTTTCATCATTTCTTTTGCGTCGTTGTAGACAAAATTCAAGTGATTTTGCTTTACAAATCCCGGATAATCAGCCCATTCCTCAATCGACTGCATTAACCACGCATCAGAGGGAAGCGCGGTAAAAAGGTGCGAATAACGTTTGGGACGCTCGTCGACAATCCAGTCCATGGCGACTCTTGTTTTTTCGACAACAAGATTTTTAAGCTCCTCATCGTCTTTAAAGTGGTTTGCAAAAAGCCCCAGCCCAAGAAGCGCTTCACCCGGGTAATAGAAAGAAAATGTTTCCATACGTTCTTTATCGGACATATTTAAAAGCGGCTCACCGTTATTGTATGAGGGGTGGATATAGTAGCCCAAAAACTCTCCTTCAGGCGTCATACGGGATAGGATGTGGCGTGTGAAACCTTTTATATAATCGTCATAAGTCTTATCACCCGTAACTCTTCTGTATTGCATCATTGCGACAAGTGCCATTGCGCTGCCGCCCAGTTTACTTTTTTGATTATAATAGGCATGATAAGCTTTTTTACCGTCTACAATGTGCTCTTTTGCCGTTGTTACCGTAAAATCAAGGGCGCGCTTTGCCGCTTCGATATATTTTTTATCACCCGTCAGACTGTAAGCACGAATCAAGGTAATAGCGCCGCCGCAGTGCCTGAGGTCATTGTAATAGCGGTCATGTTCGGGGCGCGAGGGATGTTCGTGGTCTTTTGTAGAGTCGCTGCAGCAATCATAGTAATATAAAAATCTGCCATCAGCCTGCATATTTTTAATAAGCCAATCCGCTGAGCGTTTAAACTGATTTAACAGAATGTCAAAGTCAAAGTTATTATACATTACATTTGCGCGATAAAGCGGTATGCACTCATCTGTGTATGTAACAAAAGCACGTGTGTTAAAAAGGTAAAACTTCCAGCCTTTTTGCTCACCAAAGAGCTTTATACGCTCGGAGATTCTGTTTGTCGCCTTGCCTATGGGAGTTTTCTTTAATACCGAGTTAAGCGCGCTTCGATATCCCATATGCGACTCAACAATGGCGTCTGTCGGCATAAAATAATAAGACCTTTCACTATCGTTTATCTCAATACCGTCAATGCCGATTTCAAAGCGCAGCGAGTTGAATTTTTTGGAATGTATCTTGTCAAAAGGAAGTTCGCGCCTGTTTGTCACATACTCAAAAAGTATTCTGCATTTTTTTGAATCGGATATATGAAATGCGTGAAAATTTTTGTTTTTTTTGAGCATAGCTACAATACGGTTAAGAGTTTCTTCAAGAGTCTGTCTTTTTGAGCCAAAGCGAATCATATTATTTCCCTCTTCAAAAAGAGAGATGTACATAAAACTAATTTCGGGAGAGAAATTTATAATATCCCCTAAACTCTTAAAGTCAAAGTCAATATTTCCGCCGTTCACGAGGGCATTTCTAACGGCATTCAAAAGATTTTTTACGGGTGTAAAATCTTTTTTAAAAAAAGCGCGTGCATTATCGTTTTGCTCTTTAAAATTCACTTTTCAACAAATCCTGATAACCTGATACAGAAGTTAATTATAGCATATTTATAAAATTTTTATACAAAAAACTTAACAAAAAAATTGTGAAGCGCATTAAAAGGTGATATTATTGTTGCGACAATTAAATAGGAGTAAATATGAGCAACTACATTGAAAGCGTACTGGATGTTACGAAGAAAAAAAACGCATGCGAAAAAGAATTTATTCAAGCTGTGAGCGAAGTGCTTGAAACACTTAAGCCCGTTATAGAGCGCCATAGCGAGTATGAAAAAACAGCTCTTCTTGAAAGACTTGTCGAGCCTGAAAGAATTATTTCCTTCCGCGTTCCCTGGATTGACGATAACGGCAAGGTACAGGTTAACAGAGGTTTTCGCGTTCAGTTCAACGGAAGCATCGGGCCTTACAAAGGCGGTTTAAGATTTCACCCGAGTGTAAATCAGAGCATTATGAAATTTTTAGCCTTTGAACAAATATTTAAAAATGCCCTGACAGGCCTTCCTATAGGCGGCGGTAAAGGCGGCTCAGACTTTGATCCCAAAGGCAAATCGGATAATGAAATTATGAGCTTTTGCCAGAGCTTTATGAACGAACTTCAAAAACACATCGGCCACGACCTTGATGTGCCCGCAGGTGATATCGGCGTCGGCGCAAGAGAAATAGGCTATCTTTTCGGTCAATACAGAAAAATCAGAAACACTTTTGAAGCGGGAGTTCTCACGGGAAAAGGTCTTGATTACGGCGGCTCCCTTGCAAGAAAAGAAGCAACCGGATACGGCCTTATATATTACATGAGAGAAATGCTAAAGGCAAATAACCTGAGCTTTGACGGCAAAGTTGTAACAATCTCCGGCTCGGGCAACGTTGCTATTTATGCGGCCGAAAAAGCAGCACAATACGGAGCAAAAGTAGTTGCCATGAGCGATTCTAACGGCTGCATATACGACAAAAACGGTATAGATTTAGATGAAATTAAACGCTTAAAAGAAGTTGAGCGTTTAAGAATCAAAGAATATCTTAAAAAATACCCTTCCGCAGAGTATATGGAAAACAAAGAAGGTGAAACACCGGCTGTTTATACAATTAAAGCAGATATCGCCCTTCCCTGTGCAACACAAAATGATATCAATGAAAAAACCGCAGAAATTATGGTTAAAAACGGTGTAATTGCTGTCGGCGAAGGTGCTAATATGCCTACCGACATCGACGCAATAAATTACTTCCTTAAAAACGGCGTTTTACTTGCACCCGCAAAAGCTGCAAATGCAGGCGGGGTCGCAACATCTGCCCTTGAAATGAGCCAGAACAGTATGAGATTATCCTGGAGCTTTGACGAGGTAGACAAAAAACTCGACGGCATTATGACAAATATATTTAATGCATGCAAAGAAACGGCTGATGAGTATAATCTCGGCACCAATTACGTTGCAGGCGCAAATATTGCCGCATTTAAACGTGTAGCAGGGGCTATGATGGCTCAAGGCGTCATATAATTTGCAATAAAGACAAATTAAAACCGTCCGTTATACAACGGGCGGTTTTGTTATTACAGACGAATTAATTATTTAAAACAGTCGTTTGCAATCACTCTGTACACACCGTCTTCACCAAGAGCTTTATCCGCCCTGAGCTCAACAATAAGTCTTGAAGAGTCAGTGTTTTTAGTCAAATTTTGAGCATTTGCTTTCTCGAGCTCTTTTGCTTTTGCAACTTTTTTCTCCGTAACTTTTCTGTTATAAGCAGGCAAAATAAGTCCGAGAGAAACAATTGAGAAACCAAGACTTGCAATTTCGCATATTGAGCGCATATTCTTTGCATTAGGAAGGACTTCATCAAATGATTTTAAAGATGTTTTCTTAATCCAGTTGCCGGCTTTTTTAAAGAAAGAATCTCCGGGCTTTGTCACTTCAAGCCTGTTTAAAAGTTTTACATCGGGCTTAACTTTTTCAATAACTGAAGCCGCTATTTTTGCCGCATAATCGCCAAGGAAATACAAACCGGCAAACGAAGCCATATCACGTACGGTGGTTTCACGAAGTTCGTTAGAATCTTCTGCTGCAAAAATCCGGCTTACAAAAGTAGCAGTCGCAATCCATCTGCACTGATCAACAGTCGGAAACATTCCTTTAAACTGAAACATAGACATGGTTGGCTTTTTCATCATGGACAAAAGTGCAAGACCGACAGAAGCACCCGTTGCAAGGAGCTTTTGCGCAAAAAATTTCGACTTCTCGGCAGCATTCATTTCCTTGTATGTACCGCCTTTTTCAAAGTCTTTATATATAGGGGCGCCCTTTTGTTTATATTTATGGCGGGTAAGTGCTCTGTTAATATACTGCATAGACATAGCTATGGGTAAGATTATTGCAAGCCCCAGAATACTTTTGGAATTTACAAGCTTGGTTGCCTGTTTTTTAAAACCGTCAAGATTAGCCCTTACTGAATCATCGCAAAATTTTCGCGCAATATCCGTCGAATCTCTTAAAATTTCAGAGAGATTAGAGCCAAATATTTTACTATCGCCGCTGAATCTTAAAGTATTTGTAGCATGCGTTGAATCAGATATAATTCCCGAGGCTTTTCTTAAAAGCTCTTTTGTGTACTTTTTCCCCTTCGTCGAGCCATAAACAGCGCTTGTTAAGACATCAGCCGCTTCATTGAGTTTTTCGGGAGACAGTTTGTCGGAGAATTTAACCCACTCGCTGCCATCCAGCCCCTCAAGGGAAGAGAGTGTGGTTTTAAAGAATGAAGTAATTTCTTCCCGTGAAGTACTTTTTAAATCAGGGTTTTTTACGTTTTTAAATATATCCGCAAATTTTTCAAGACTTTCGCCGTTAGCCCAGGAGGATGACATATTGACGCCTCTAAAATCCTGACCCATAACGGGTCTATTAAGGAGTTTAGATACGCCGAGCACTATAAAAGAAGGCATCAGACAGTTTACAAAAAGGCCCGAGTTCTCACGCCTGAAAGTTTCCATGGCGGCAGGGATGCCTGTTTTTAAATCCACAATTGTACGCGGTATATTGGTTGCAACGGTATCTGTAAAAGAAACACCGACCATAGGGTATTTATTGCAAAGCTCAAGCCCTTTTGTGGCAATATCCAGAACTCCCGAGCCTTTAAAATTTTGTGTATTGTTTATATGTACGTTTTGTTGTTTAATCGACTGTGTTTTCATGGCTTTAAAATAATAATACAATCAGCTGATGACAAAAATCACGACTATTAATTAAAACACAAAAAAAGAAAAAAATCTCAAATTTTATATAATCTTTATTTTATATATTTACTATAGTCTCTTTTCCTGTACTGCAATTACTATAGTCTGTGATTCTGAGCCTTGAACCGCTGAGCGGCTGTATTACCCTTGTAATTTTTCCGTTTCTCTCGTTTACGATTCTGCCCGATTCTTCAATGGAGAGCACACTGCTAAACTTGGGGCCATTTGTGCAAACGCGCCTTAAATTGTATTCCTTGTCATAGATATACTTTTTGCGCTTGAGCACTTTTGCGGTACTGGGGTCATAATGGCACACGCTCTCAAGTTTTCCGTTGTAGTAAGAAATAACGGACAGTGTTTTATCGTCCATATATTTTCTGATTTTCCCGTTAAAGGGCTTATTTTCATAATAAGTAATACCGCCTCTTGTAAAGCCGTCTTTTTTAAACTGTTTAAAAGTAAGGACATCAAGATCAAATTTTCCGCTCTTTTTAAGTGCAACCGCCCCAACGGCAAGTGCTGCAAGACACAGCAGCGACCCTTGAAGAATTCTGACTTTTGTTTTTGTTTTTTCATCGGGCATAACATTGTCAGGACTGTAGTATTCTTTGAGCTCATTTTTAAATGCACAAAGCTTATTTTTAATATTAACGGGGCTTATGTTCAAATTTTTACCTTTCAGAAAAAGTTCGTATGCGAATTTCACACAGAACTATAAAACATCTGAAGAAAAAAAGTTGCCAAATTAAACAAGTTTATCTTTAAGTCTTTTAACAGTCCGGCAAATATCTCGCGAATTCATAATTGCCCTTACAAGAGCAACTCGTTTAGCCCCGCAGGAGATAACCTCATCTATTGTGGTTTCATCAATTGAGCCTATTGCATAAAAGGGAATGTCGACATTTTGCGCCGCCCACTTTACATACTCCAGACCCGCAGCATCGCGCCCCGGCTTGGTGGGAGTCCTGTAAACCGGCCCGACGCCGATATAGTCCGCACCATTTTGAATCGCCCTTATAGCATCGTCAGGTTTGTGTGTAGATATACCGATTATCGGTTTGTCCCCTAAAATTTCACGCGCATATTTTATATCCACATCATCCTGTCCGAGGTGGACACCATCGGCATTTAGAATTTGCGCTATATCTATTCTGTCATTAACAATGAACAATGCGCCGTACTCACTGCATAGCTGCCTTATTACTCTGCCGTATTCAATAATTTTTGCCGCAGGCTTTGTTTTTTCCCTCAACTGCACAATGTCAACACCTGACTTAACGGCGAGCGCTACTGTATCCAGAAACTCTTCATCTGTTTTAAAGTTATCCGAATTAGTAACAAGATACAGTTTCTTATCTTTGAGCAAATACTTCTTTATATCCATTTTTAATCTCGCATTCATTTTCTTTTCTAAAACATAAGTCTTGTATCTGAAATCATCGCTCAATCCGCCGTATTCGCCCAGCACTCTTAAAGCCTGCTCCAGGCGTTTAAAATTAGCACGAAAAACAGATTCCACATTTGGCTTGTATCCGCATGCTTTTGTAGGATTTTCAATATGCACCCCGACATCATTTTGAGTATCTCTTGCAAAAAGGAGTTTATCATAACTGCTGTCAAAAAGTTTGCAAATACTGTGCCTTATCATCTTAAGACTGCCGGAAATTTCTTCATCATTAAAATAAAATCTAGCAATTTCTTCAAGAACACGCAGCGCCTCTGTTGCACGGTTAAGATTAGCATCAATTATTCTCTCCAAAAGACCTCCTGAAAAATACTGCCTATGTGATTATATAACAAAGATTATGGTTTATTAAGGGATTTAGTTTTAACTTTTGTATATGAAATACACACTGAAGAACAATAATCTTGATGAACTCATAGAACTGGCACAAAAAGGCGACATGGAGGCACTTGAGGAAATTATAAAAAGACAGCAAAAAACGGTATTTGCCACGCTATACTATCTCAACGCCAAACCTGACGAGATTATGGACTTAACACAGGAAGTACTTTTTAAGGTGGCAAAAAATATAAGAAAACTGAAAAACCCCAGAACCTTTAAGTCATGGCTCAATCAAATAATAATCAACCAATTTTATGACACGCTAAGGAAAAAACAAAAATCCGTAAAAAAAGTTTGCCTTGATAATCAGGATGAGAATAATCAAACAAATTCCGAGATACCGGACTTTGCTTCAAACCCTTATCAAAAAGTCGTGGACAAGGAACTGGAGCGCGCAATAAAAAGTTCAATACACAAACTGCCCGACCCTTTTAAGGCGGCAATAATTATGCGCGAACTTCAGGGATTAAGCTATGAGGAAATTGCACGAGCAACAAATTGCAATATAGGCACCGTGAAATCAAGAATTGCGCGCGCAAGACTAAAGTTGCAGGAATATTTAAAACCTTATATAAGCTAAAGGAGAGAAAATGCTCAAGGGAAACCTCACATGTGAAGATATTTCAAGGTTAATTTTGCCCTACATAGATGACAAACTGGGACAGGGCAAACGAAACAGGGTGGCAATGCACCTCAGAAACTGTCCTTTTTGCATGGAAAAATACAGAATAATTAAATCTCTGTTTGACACAATCAAACAAAAAAATATACAAAGGGCAAAAAAATTTCAACAATACAGGCTGCTGAGCGCCTACTGCGATAATGAAGTTTCAAAAAGTACAAGGGAAAATATTGAAGCCTCGCTTGCTCTTTCATGTGATTTAGTTCATAGAACTCTCAAAATTAACGCACTTAAAAAAATACTCAACTATACTTTTGAAAGAAAATTCTCCGACTTTAACCCCGGACTTGAAAAAAAGGTCATGGAAAGACTCAAAAACGAAAGTTTTATTAACAGAATAAAAAACGGGCTTAATTCCTGTCTTGGGATTTTTCGGTAATCTCTACCACAACCCCGTTTGCTCTGAGTGCTTCAATAAAACTGTCAGCCGCCTGTTTTTGTATCTGTTGGGGAACGACTCTCAAAAGCTCTACCGTTTTTGAAATAACAGGATCTTTATCATACCAGCGGTTCCCGTTGAATGGTTTTACCATTTCATAAAATCTGTCGAGAGCTTCTTTTGACACCTGTTCTTCCACCTTCTGCAAGAAAACCTCTGCCTGTGAACGAAGCTCGGTTTGATAATTTTTTAAAAGGTTTATAACCTCTATTAAAAGCGGGTCGTAGTCATACCAGCGTTTGTATTTATGTGTCAAGTTTACCTCCTGCCGCATTCAGGGCATTAGGGAAATCGTTTTCATCTTTTACTCTTGAAACACATACCCCCAGTCCTTTAAGTTTTTCGGTAAATTTTTCATAACCGCGGTCAATATGGTGAAGCCCCCTTATTTCGCTTTCGCCGCGAGCCATTATGGCTGCCACAACAAGCGCTGCGCCCGCACGCAAATCAGGAGCGGTGACCGAGGTTCCGGCAAGGCAGTCCACGCCTTTTATAATCGCATGATTTTTGCTTTGTTTGATATTTGCACCCATTTTCCACAGTTCACTTATGTGCATAAATCTGTTTTCATAAAGGCTTTCCGTTACAACGCTTATACCGTTTGAAGTAGATAAAAGCGCCATGGCAAGTGCCTGTAAATCTGTCGGGAAGCCGGGGTAAGGCTGGGTAATAAAGTTCATGGGTAAAAGTCTTGAATTTGAAGACACTTCCATGACATTGGGCTCAAGCAGTTTAATTTTTGCACCCATTTCAAGAAGTTTTCCCGTAAATATCGTGAGGTGATTGGGAAATACGTTTTTAATAATACCATGTCCTCTTGAAGCAATTATGGCGCTCATATAGGTGCCTGCTTCGATTCTGTCTGATATTGTAGTGTATTCCACGCCATGCAGGTCTTCTAACTTAACACCGTAAATGCAAATTTCATTTGTACCTGCACCTTCAATCTGCGCACCCATTGCTTTTAAAAAGTTTGCCAAATCTACAATCTCAGGCTCCTGAGCGGCATTTTGAATGCGGGTTGTACCCTGAGCAAGTATAGCTGCAAGCATAATATTTTCGGTAGCACCGACAGAAGGAATATCAAGGCAAATATCCGCTCCGTTAAGTTCCAGTGCTTTTGCATGGACATAACCCTGCTCAATTTTACACTTGGCACCGAGCGCTTCAAGACCCTTAATGTGAAAATTTACACGCCTTTCACCGATTTTACATCCGCCCGGAAGTGCCACTCTTGCTTCTTTCATGCGACCCACAAGAGAGCCCAGAACCACAAAAGAGGCGCGCATTTTACTTACAAACCTATCCGATGCAACAATACTTGTAATATTTGTGGCGTCTATTTCTACGGTTTTTTCTTCTTTGTCATATATGCATTTAGCCCCGAGGCATTCAAGTACATCAAGCATTATCTCTACATCGGTAAGCTCGGGCACATTATGAATTTTTGATACATCTTTTGCAAGAAGTGCTGCAGCCATAAGCTTCAGTACAGCGTTTTTTGCACCGCTGATGCTTACTTCACCCTCAAGAGGGCGCGAACCGCTTATTATTAATTTTTCGCTCAAGCTGCCTCCATTTCAACTATTATTCTAATACAAGAATAATAGTTTGAAAATACTCTTTACAAATTAACACGGGAAAGCTAATTTGCACCAAAAACACGGGCAACTTCTTCTCTGTCATCAAAGTGAATTGTTCTGTCTTTTAAAATCTGGTAATCTTCATGCCCTTTGCCTGCAACAATCACAACATCCTTATCGCACGCTAGTGTTTTAAGCATTTTAATTGCACATGCTCTGTCAGGCTCGACAAATACTGTTTTAGGGTTAATCAATTTAAGCCCCGATAAAATATCTGTTATTATCTGCTGCGGGTCTTCCGAGCGCGGATTATCCGAAGTTACAATTATCTTGTCGCTTAAAGACTGGGCAATTTTCCCCATTTTAGGACGCTTTGTAGCATCCCTGTCACCTCCGCAGCCAAAAAGACAGATAAGGCTGCCGTCTTTCGGGGTAAGTTCCCGTGCTGCGCGAAGTATATTTTCAAGCCCGTCGGGAGTATGTGCATAATCTACAATTACAAGCGGCGAGGTGCAGACAATCTCAAATCTGCCCGCAACACTCCTTGTACCTTCAAGCGCAGCTTTTGATATGTCTAGCGCTATACCGTTTGCAAGCGCGCAGCCGATTGCGGCAAGGGCATTGTAAACACTGAACATACCGTTCAGCATGAGTTTAACATCGGTCTTTTTATCCTTATAGACACAGGTGAAGCTTACACCTGATGAAGTAAATTCAATATTTTGCGCCGTCAGGTCAGATTTATTTTTCACGCCGTAAGTAATAACCTCAACCCCTCCGGGCACTCTTTCAATTAGTTTTGACGCATATTTATCGTCATTGTTTATAACGGCATAAGAACCTGCTTCAAGTCCTTCAAAAAGCTTGGCTTTGGCATTAAAGTAATTATCCATTGTGATGTGAAAATCAAGATGATCCTGAGTAAGGTTTGTAAAAACCGCACCCGAAAATTTACATTTTCTCACCCTGTGCTGCTCAAGAGAATGCGAACTTACTTCGGTAACAACATTTAAAATGTCGGATTTAAGCATTTTTTGCAATGTATTCTGCAGTTCGGGAGCCTGCGGGGTCGTATGTTTAGCCTCAAAGTATTCGCTTGAGGAGGACAGTTTGTATCCGAGTGTGCCTATTAATGCACATTTTTTGGAATTTTGCTCAAATATCTTTTGAATAAGATGAGTCACGGTAGTTTTGCCGTTTGTACCCGTTACACCGATTAAATTAAGTTCTCGCGAAGGGTTATGATAAAAACAGGCAGAAAGGTCTGCGATTTTCTCCTGTGTAGATTTTACGATAAGCTGGGGTATTTCAATATTTAACGGTTTCTCGCACATCAGAGCTACGGCACCCTTTTCAAAAGCCATCTGGGCATAATCATGGCCATCCGCATGCTCACCTTTGAGGCACACGAATATCTCATGCGAGTTTATGGTATTTGAATTGTAAGAAATACCGAGTATATCAACATCTTTAAAATTTAATACCTCTATCGGTTCCACTTCTTTTATAATTTTATTTAATTCCATTTTTAATTCCCCGTATATGGTGATGCAAAACTATTCTACTCTTAAATGCCCGATTTGTTAACAACTTTTTTCTTATCAGGATTAAGATTCATAATTTTCACAAGCTCGGTTGTAATATCTTTGAATATCGGGCCTGCTACGGTAGAGCCCCAGATAGCCTCCCCGCCCGGGCTGTCTACTACGACATATACAAGAATTTTGGGATCGGTTGCAGGAAGGAAGCCAACCATTGAAGTATACAATTTATTTGAATAGCCGGCGCCGTTATCCAGAGGGCGTTTTGAAGTACCGGTTTTTGCGGCAATATAGTATTCATCCATTTTTGCAGGCGATTTTCCGTTCTCCATTGCCTGAACAAGAAGTCCGGTTAAGTCTTGTGCTGACTGCTCGCTCATAACACGCCTTTGTATAACCTTTTGCGGCAGAATCTCGGGTGAATATTTTATTACATGAGGCGTTATCCATACACCGTTATTTGCAATAGCAGCAACGGCAGAAGCCATTTGAATTGCCGTAACCGAAGCACCGTATCCGTAACCCATTGCACCATGTGTTGCAACATCCCAGTTTTTAGGAGGAGGAAGAATACCTGATGACTCACCGGGTAAATCAATACCTGTTATTTCACCAAAATTAAACGTTTTAAGAGTATCGTAAAACTCCTGCGAAGACATCATTTGTGATACCTTGGCACTTGCTACATTGCTTGAGTGTTCAAAAAGATAGACAAGATCTATCAAGCCGGGATTTTTATTTCTGTCATAGTCATAGTTCTTAATCTCCCACCAGCCTATTTTCATTTTACCGGTGTCAAGAATTCTTGTATTCTTGTCTACTTTTCCGTTAATCATGGCACATGCCACGGTTATAACCTTAAAAGTTGAACCCGGAGGGTAAACATCGGTTATGGCCCAGTTTTTCATCTCAAGCATGGAATACTTCTGGTAATTATTTGGGTCATAATACGGATATGCGGCAAGGGCAAGCACTTCACCCGTTTTAGGGTCCAGAACAATGACAGCGCCTCTTAAGGCCTTTGTCTTTTGAATTGTTTTATTCAGATACTTTTCACATATATGCTGGGCTGCGGAATCTATTGTTAAATTAAGAGTTTTTCCTTTAATCGGCGCGGCTATATCCTCCGGATTAGTATTAAAATTATAGATAATATCGCCGTTTGGAGTTTTTTCATAAGAAATATTTTTATCAAAATACTCCAGATAATCCTTAGCTACATACTCTATACCGCCTGCAACATCAGCATCCGGGTTATAGTAGCCGAGTATGTGCGAAGCAAGCGAGCCTTGAGGATAAACACGCTTATTTTTAACCTCCAGTGAAAGCTCGCGCAGTCTTTTGGCCTTAATTGCTTCGGCAGTCTTTCTATCCAGCCCCTTTTTTATCAATATAACTGCATCATCGGCTGCAAGAGTTTTTGAAAGAGAGGCGGCGGGAATATTTACAAGAGGAGAGAGAATTTCAGCAAGTTCTTCCGGGGTATGGTCGTAATACATCGGGTGCGCATAAAGATTAAAAGATGTATTATCAGAAGCCAGTTTAAATCCGTTTCTGTCAAGAATCTCGCCTCTTAAGACGAAAAGTTTTGACGAACGCTGTTTTTTTGCCCTGTCTCTGTAGTGGCGGATATCAAAAACCTGTATAAGAAAAAGATAAATCAAAAGAATTGCAATGAAAGCACTGAAAGCAAACTGCAGACATCCGATTCGTTTGTCAAATTTTTTATACCTGTCTTTACTCATACGGCCTAATAACCCATAGACCAGGCTTTTTTCTGATTGTTTTCCTGTTTGTCAAAATTAACGCTCGGAATCTGTGCGGCTGAAAGTTCGACAACTTTTGTTGCACGCTGCAGAATGTTAGATTTGGCTACGGCCATATCAACATTGTAATAAGACTGTAAATTATCCAATTTGTTTTGTAAATCTTCATTTTCATAATTCAGGGCAAGAGTTTCTTTTCTGATTTGATTAAGCGAAACTTCGCCCATGGTTACAAAATAATAACTGACAAGACAGACCAAAACCAGAAAACCCAAAATAGCGCACAGACATGCATTAACTCTTGCAATAGCCATCTCTTTGTAAGACTTTTCCTTTACAAAATAACCGCTTATAATCTGGTTGCCGCCTTTTATGTATGCACCTCTGCTTAAATTTATACCTGATTCAATAGGGGGTGCTGTTCTCTTTTGAACTTTGTGCAGCGGGGAATTATTATGTTTTTTATTTTTATTATTTTTATTGTTTCTGTTAAAAGAAAGCGAACTCAAGTTTTCTCTCCTGATAATTCTCTTAAACTCTTCTTGCAATTCTGAGCTTTGCGCTTCTTGAGGGCGGATTTTCTTTAATCTCAGCCTCACTTGCACAGATTGGTTTTTTATTAACCAGCTCTATCAATTTTCCTCCGCATTTGCAAACGGGAACACTTCTGTCACATCTGCAATTCAAAGAAAAGCTTTTTAATACTGACTTTGCCACCCTGTCCTCAAGAGAGTGGAAAGTTATTACACTTATTATAGCACCCGAGTCCAATAATGTAACCACTTCTTTCAATGTATTTTCAAAATTTAACAACTCGTTATTTACTTCTATTCTTATTGCCTGAAAAACCCTTGTGGCACAGTGGGTTTTCGAGTTTAAACGGGGTGTTGATTTCTTTATTATATCAACCAGCTCTAAAGTTGTATTAACGGGACGCGAGTTAACTATTGCGTGCGCAATTCTTTTAGAGAAGTGCTCTTCGCCGTATTTTGAAAAAATATTCACAAGCTCCTGTTCTTTATATTTGTTTACAACATCCCATGCGCTAAACTTTGAAGTTTTATCAAAGCGCATGTCAAGAGGAGCGTCATTCATAAAACTAAAGCCTCTCTGCGCACTTGTAAGCTGATGATAGGAGGCACCCAGGTCAAAAATTATTCCGCCGGTAATTTTTTCAATACCAAGCCGCAGAAGATTTTCTTTAATATTCACATAACTGTCATTTATGATAGTAATGTTTTTGTAAGACGAAAGACGCTTTTTTGAGGCCTCAATAGCGTCGGGGTCTACATCAAAAGAAATGAGCCTGCCCTCATTGGAAATTTTTCTTAAAATCAGCTCACTGTGTCCACCGCCGCCAAGAGTGGCGTCAACAAATATTTTGTCGGAATTATCGCACTCCAGGGCCTCAACAGCTTCGTTTCGCATTACGGTATAGTGATTAAAAGTCTGCATAGAAAAATTATACACTAATCAAAAAATCTGTAGTAAAAAAGTGTAAAAATCGCATGCAGTGCGTCATATGCGGTTACTTTTTTACCTTCATGATAAGCTCTTCCTCTGTAGCTTATTGGGACTTCTTTGATTTTTATACCTTTTTTTGAAATTTTTGCCGTTATTTCCGGCTCAAACTCAAACCTTGAAGATTTAATCTCAATCCCGTCGAGTGCATCTTTTGAAAAAGCTTTATAACAGGTTTCCATATCTGTAATTTTTATGCCGTATAGAATGTTGGTAAGAACCGTCAAAAAAGTATTTGCAAGGTAGCTTAACAGTAAAAACGACTTGCGCGAAGGCTTTTCTTTTAATCTTGAACCGTAAACTACAAGCGCATTTGAATTAATGATATGCGGCAAGAGTTTATTATAATCGGCAGGATTGTACTCTAAGTCCGCATCCTGAATCACCACTATTTCAGCAGTTGAATTTTTGAGTGCGGTAGCAATTGCAGCACCTTTGCCGCGGTTTTTATCATGCAGTAAAACAATGTGGTTTTTACATCTGTCAGACAGTAAAATATTACGCGAAGAATCTGATGACGCGTCATCTACAAGAATTATTCTCTTTTCAAGGCCGCAAAAATCTGTTTCTTCTATTGCGGAGAGTACTTTTTCAAGAGTCTTTTCTTCGTTGTAAACAGGTATTATAATATCAAGAGTTTTGTACATATAAAGATAGTATCAGATAATTGCATAAAAGTTAAACGATTAATATTTCTGCACAGATTGAACCGCTCCGGAAGAAACAGCCCTGCCCTCTCTGAAAAGAAAAATTCCGGTATACATGTATACAACCCCTGCACTGATATCGCCGCGCTCAAGGTTATTGATATTCAACAATGCAACAAGTGCGGGCGAGCCTGCTTTTGTGAAATTGCTTGATATTCTGTAACTTCCGTTAGAACCGCTGCTTGAAAAAGCGGAATCCGAGAGGTTGACAAGGCCGGCGCTTTTTTTCAAAGAATTTAGAGCGCATAAAACCACATCACTCTCACTATCTGCGTTTTGTGCTGCAATTTGAGTATTTGCAACTATTTCATTAGCAATGTTTGCAACAGAAAAGCGCGCACGCCAGAAAAGTGCAAGTTCAATAATTGAAAGAAAAATTGACATAATTACCAGAAAAACAAAGCTGAACTCAATAACATTCTGCGCTTTTGATTTTAAATGCATCATAAGTTAATAATTTTCTTTAATCGCTCAAACACAGTCTTTTTATCCATGTTTGGATAAATTAAAGACTCTTTGTGGTACTTATCATACTCATCAATTATATTAAAAGGTAAAGACTCTCCGCGCGAAAGTATATTTGCAATATCTTCAAGATATTCATCCTGCTCATCACGATAAAGCGAATCTTTATTCCGTAAATCTTCATCCGCTTCAAAATGCACAAGAGCATGAAAAGCGGCATTTAAAGTAGGGTCACTCAGGCTTTTAGGGTATTCTTTAAGCGCATCAAGCACGCTCATTTTCCCGGTAAGAACATTAATAATGAGTGCGGAAACTTTTTTTCTGTCTTTTATGTATAAGGCGTCGCTATTTGAATTATTCATCCCTTAAACCATTGCTGCCGCAGCATCTTTTTCACACATGGACTTTGTAATATGCATAAGTCGCGTCATATCGCCGTTACAGTACTGAGTTGCAATTTTTTTAAGCGAAGTGATTATAATATCCGAATTTGAATATGCCGTACGGTAAAAAAACTTTTTGCCGTGTTTAATACGCAGAAGGACTTCTTTTTCAAAAAGTCTGTCCATAACAGTTTTAATAGTAGTATATGCACGCTTTGTTGAGTCGGTTCTTGATAAAAATTCATAAACATCTTTTACCGAATTTTTATAAACGCCCGATTTTTCAAGTTCCCACATTGCGTTTAAAATTATACTTTCAAGTGATCCGTGTTTAAAGTTCATTTTTTATCCTTTTCCTGTTTAGTATCTTGTCCTAAAATGCTCTGCATCAAATCTGACATCAGAAGGCCCGACCTGTGTTTTTTCTTTAAACTGAAAATTATAACCGGCAGTATTTACAACGGAAGTATCTTTGTAAATATAAACACCGGATTTTGTTCTTGTAAGAGGTGAATCCTTCTGTACTTTTTGAGCGGCTGAACCTCTCAGTATATCGCCTACCTTGTGTCCGGGCATGGAGTGCGTGTTAATTACACGCGGATTATTGCTGCAGCCGCAGGATAATACACAAAACAACCCCACAAGAGCACATGACAACACGCAATATAAACGATTTTTTAAAGCTTCAACCATCATGTTTTATTACTACTATTATAACACTTATTTATTTTTTTTAAATAACAACAAAAAAATATTTTTACAAACCGCCACAAATAGGGTAAAATAAGAAAAAAGGAAGAATATGCAAAAGATAAAAGTCGGAATTTTATACTACGCAACAGGCAGATATATTTGCTTTTGGGATGAATTTTACAAAAGCGCAAAAGAGTTTTTATTTCCATCCTGCGAACTTAAGTTTTTTGTTTTTACCGATTCTGAAAATATGCCATACGAATGCAATGACGATGTTACAAAAATATTTGCGCAGTCCTCAAAATGGCCGATAAGCGTCTGTGATAAATATGCAGTACTTTTAAGCGGAAAAAAATACTACACAGAGTGCGATTATCTCTTTCACTTCAATGCAAACATGAAATTTATTGCCCCCGTCGGCGAAGAGCTCTTTCCTAAAAAGGAAAACGGGTATATAAGTGCAACAGAATGGCTTCACCATAAATTAAAAGGAAATCCAGATAATTTTCCTTATGACAGAAACCCGCAGTCGCTTGCATACATTCCCTACGGGGAGGGTAAACATTACTTTATGGGCGGAGTGCACGGCGGGCGCACAAAAGAATATCTTGCGATGTGTAAAAACCTCGAAGATAATTTAAGAAAAGACTTTAACAACGGCATTATAGCACTCTGGCATGATGAAAGCCACATAAATAAATACCTTCTGGATAAAAATCCGCTCATTATCCCCCCTGAGTATGCAATACCCGAAAACTGGAGAATAAAAGGCTATATAAAAAACAGAAAAGGTATTCTCCTTGATAAAAAACACTGGAAGTACGGAGGGCATGCGTATTTACGCGGAATCACAGACAAGAAAATAACGCCTTTTAAATATTGGATGTCAAAACTTTTCAATATTAAATACTGAGAATTTAAAGCGCAGACTTATTTATGATTTTCATAAAATTATCTCTCCTCTTGCCTTTTGACATAAAAAGAGGATACATTTTAATGTACCAGAAAATCTGGCATAATTGTTTATGCATAAACAATGTTTTAGACTTTTGCACTTTCCATTTTAGTGTTTTGCCCTCATCTGTTTTAGAAAAATAATACCAGAAAAGCTCGCGGTATTTGTTGTAAAATCCGGTTTTCCAAGGTTTAATGCCTGCAAAATGGGCGATTGTGACATCTTTTTCATTTGAAAAATAAAAATTGGGACTGATAAAATTATAACGTTCATCAAGTCTTTTCAAATGCCCCTTTAAAACAATATTTAAAACATCCTGATCCGAGAACATAAGTTTTTCATAGTTTTCTCTAAGGTAGTTAAAAGATTTTTCTTCTATATTATCGCGTCTAATTTTATCTAAATCCATAAGACAGACGCCGGCATTGAAATAAAAATTCCCGCCGTCATCTTCTATATTAAGCCGCTGCATGTGATATTCGCAGCCGCAGTCCGGAACACAAGCCGCATACTGATTATCGCTCAATTCGGTATTATAAAGGGCACCCAGACTTTTCAGGACAATAAGATCACAATCCAGATACAAAACCCTTTTAGTCTCAGGTAAAATCGAAGGCAGGGCAAGTCTGTAAAGCGTGGGAAGAGTAATGTGCTTGCAGGGGCCGCCGTTATTAAAGTAAGGCTCAAAATCAGCACTGTCTACACTGTGAAAAACAACATTATACTTTGAAAGCGCCTTAAAGGAATTATCACTTAGACCGGCATGCAAGATATGAAACACAAGCTCGTCATCCGGCGCTTTGTTCTCCAGTATACTTATAATTACGCACTGTGCAAATTTGGCGTAATTATCATCCGTAGAAAGACAGACATCCATAACATTCATAAATGAATAATACCATAAATGCGCCTTTGTGCAAGAAATTATTTGGTCATATTCTTTGACCTTAACTGTCTGTGGTATGTTATGGCAAATCTGTGTGCTTCATCTCTGATTCTTTGAAATAAGTGCAGGGCGGGAGAATTTAGCGGAAAAATCACGGGTCTTGATTGGTTTGGCAAAAACACTTCCTCCTCGCGCTTTGCAAGAGAAACAATATTTAAATCAAGCTCCATTTCTTTCATTACGTCTATAACGCTTGAAAGCTGCCCCTTTCCTCCATCGATTATTATTAAATCCGCAGGCACAATCTCGCCTTTTTTAATTCTTTTAAACCTTCTTCTCAAAATCTCCCTCATGCTTTTAAAATCATCAACCTCGCCTTTTTGGAGTGTGCGCAGTTTATATTTTCTGTATTTTGATTTTTTTGGCATTCCGTTTTCAAAGTAAACTCCCGAAGCTACCGTGTTTGTACCCTGAATATGTGAAATATCATAGCACTCGATAGTATGCGGAAATTTCTTAAGCGCAAGTTTCTCCATAAGGTATGTACCGATTTCATTGTACTCGTTTTGAATAAGGGTAAGTTCCTTGAGCTTTGCCTGCTCAAGATTAAATGCCGCGGTATTTTGAGCCATTGTAAGCATTTCTTTATCGCGCAGTGATTTTGCCTCATTCAGGGCAACATTCTTACCAAGCCGCAAAGACAGCCATTTTTCATACACGGCAGCATCATCGGGCAGAGCGGCAAGAGTTATCTTTGAAGGTATTTCATTATCCGTGATGATTGCATAATATTCCCTTAATACGGCACGGGCAATTTCCGACAGGTCATTTTCAGCTGAATTTGCAAGATGAGAGAATGTAAAATCCTTTTTATTAATAAGCCTGCCCTGACGAACCTGCAAAATACTTGCACAATATAGAGAATCAGACTTCACTATACCGACAAAATCCTGGTTCAGGCGGGTGTTTTCACTCACCACCTTTTGTTTTTCCATTGTTTTTTTAATGTCATTATAGCTGTCGCGATACCTTGCCGCTTTTTCAAACTCAAGGTTATTCGAAGCCTTTTTCATCTCTTTTTCAATTATTTTCAAAAGTTCGCTCTGCCTGCCCGAGAGAAAAAGCTCAACATCTTTAAGTATTTTTTTATAATCTTCACTTGAAATAAGCTTTTGGCACGGCGCACAGCACTGACCTATGTCATAGTACAGGCAGGGACGGGAGTTAAATTTTGGAGTTTTGCATTTTTTCAGTGGAAAGATTTTGCCCAGAGTCTCAAGCGTGCAGTACATCGCGCGTGAATCGGTATACGGGCCGAAATACCTGCCCTTTTGCATATTTTTATTTGCTTTTCTTACAACGGTAATTCTCGGGTATTCCTCGTCAGTAATAAGGAAATAAGGGAATTTCTTGTCGTCTTTGAGTAAAATATTGTATTTGGGCTTATACTTTTTAATAAGTTCCGATTCAAGTATGAGTGCTTCTATCTCGCTGTTTACTACAATACACTCGACACGGACTATCTGCGGCACCATAACCTGCAGCTTGGGCGAGTCTTTTTTGCCGACAAAGTAACTGTTTACGCGGTTGTAGAGATTTTTTGCCTTGCCGATATATATTATCTCTCCGTTTTTATCAAAATACTGATAACACCCGGGGAGTTTAGGCATAAGTTTAATCTGTTGTTTAATATCAGTGTTCATTAATATACATTTTATCACCAATTTTGATATCAAAGGAAGTATTTACAAGTTCAAGCGTATAGACAGAATTTAATACAGGTTTTAAAATTAAAAAAGGTGGAATATTACTTTTGTAAGCTGTAACACAAAAATTGTCATCCAAAAAAACGGCATCAAATCTGAAAAAACAAAAAAACGAATGAATCCATGGTGCATTTTTAAAAACCAGAATTTTTTCACCCGCCGGTTTTTTAGAGAACATTAAACCAAAAAGGCGTTCAAAAAAAGTGCTTTGCAGCTTGGCATCGTCAGACACCAAAATGTTATTCAAATAAATCGAAACTTTTTTTGACATAGACACTAGAAATTTTAAAAACATCTGATATAATAAATATATAATACTATAAAAGTAGTAAAAATCAATCGCATACATTAACTTTCTTCACAAAGCAAGGAAATACGGCATACAAAACGCCAAGGAGGCATTAATGATACTTGAATACAAAATCGACGAACTCAACGTGCAGAGTGCATGGCTAAAAACACTCTATGACCTTGTTGATGAATTAAATTGCAAGTGCCAGACATTTTTTGAAGAAAGCTATAATCCGAAAATGAAATGCTTCGGTTCTGTCCGCATTGTAAAAATCATAGGTTCAAACTCTATGCTGGGCTGGTTAAAACTCAGAATGGAAAGATATACTCATTTTATCGATTCGCTAAACTCCCAGAGCACAAACTTTACAACCACGTTTAACGAAGACGACTAAACAAAAACCGCCCATATAACGGGCGGTTTTTTATTTCGGAAATTTCTATACAAGTTTAAATTCGATGTTAAGAACTTGATTTGTTGAATAATTTATTTGAAGCTCCTGAATTACAACTTTGAATTTGTCTTTGCCTGCCTGAAGCTCGATTACGGCGTCACGATTGTTTCTGGTAGCCATTTCAAACTCATGGGCGCAGACCATGATATTTTTTGATTCCATGCCTTTGCCGTATACGGTTGCGGGGACAAAACCTGCCGAGCGCAGCTGGCGGGGGTTTTTATCTGCTTCACGCTCCTGAGCGTTTAATTTGATGATGGTAGTTTCTGCCATTTTATTATCTCCTAATTTTATTACTTTGATGTTATTCTATTATATGTAGTAAATACAAAAAAGCAATTTAGTATGAGAATTATTTCAAAAAACTTTATAGAAAAAGAAATTCAAAACACGGGATTCAGCCCGGATTATGTAAGTATAGGCGCAAACAAACATAAGTTTTTAAATATTAAAATCTTCGCATTAAGGGCGCTTGAAGCAAATATACTCAAACAAACGGCACTCTCCTGTGATTGCGACTGCGCGGTGCACAGAAGAAGCATAGACTGTAAAGTTGAAAAGACAGACTGTGTTTTAAGCGGCACAATAAGCCAGCTGATAGAAGTTTCAAAAAAACTCCGCAAACAACCGCTTACATTGCCTGATTTGAGCGATGAAATCTTAAATATGATAATAAACTCAAAAAAAACGGCAAAAACACAGATTATGGGCATATTAAACCTTACGCAAGACTCTTTCTCGGACGGCGGAGAATTTTATAATTTTGATAAAGCCGTAAGGCACATTGAAGAAATGATAAAAGACGGTGCACAAATAATAGATGCGGGCGCAGAAAGCACACGTCCGGGAGCTAAAACGCAGGAGATTCAAAAAGAAATCGAAAAACTCCTGCCTGTAGTAAAATATGTAAAAGAAAATCACCCGCAAATACTTGTCAGCATTGATACAAGAAATTCAAAAACCGCACGCGAGACACTTAATGCGGGTGCTGATATTATTAATGACGTATCAGGTCTCAGATATGATTCCGAAATGGCAAAAACAGTTGCGGAATTTGGCGCACATCTTGTCATTATGCACTCCCGCTCAACCCCTGAAGATATGGACAAAATGTGTGAGTATAAAAATCTCGTTGACGAAGTTTATATAGAGCTCGAAAGACAATATAAATATGCCGTCAATGAAGGCGTGAGAGCGCAAAACATCATTATTGACCCCGGTTTTGGCTTACCAAAAAATTACGAGCAGAATATAGAACTGCTCCTGCGCATAGAAGAATTCAAAAGCCTTGGCGCAAGGGTTCTGGCCGGGGTTTCAAGAAAAAGATTTTTGCAGCAGCTCTCAAATACACAAAACCCTAAAGAAGCGGATAATATAACCGCATTCACAAGCGCATACTTTGCCTCTAAAGGAATAGACATTGTAAGGGTGCACAACGTCGCCAAAACCGCAGAGGCACTTCGTTTCGGCAACATTTTTACTCAATAAAAAACCTGCAGCCGCTGTCTTTGCTTTTTGATTTTAAGACTTTTTCAAAAACCTCGCTAAAGGGTACTATTGGGGTAAATTTATATCCGCAGTCATCACTCAGCTGCGCGCCCATCATAAAAATTTCTTCCTGCGGGTAATTTCTGCAAATTTTTGCACGGCGCCTATGGATTTTGCATTTCCTTGTAATCGGGTCAAGATTGTTACAGCGAAAAACAAGACCTGTTTCATCCTTATCTATAACCTCAAGGTCATCGTAAAAACTGTGCATGGTTTTCAGTTTATTAAAAAGCTCTTCATCATAAATAATATTTTTGCCATGCTTAACATAGATTTTTTCACAACAACAGCCGCAGCAGTTGCATTTACCGCTGCGATAATATTTGCGTCTTAAAATTTTAAGATAATAAAATCTCTTTAGCGCGCCAAACAGTTTATGAAGCAAGTTCATTTAAAAAGTCTTCGTTTGAAAGAAGCGAAAAAATCGCATCATCGTCATCTATAGAAATTTCACCGCTCAGTGCTTTTGAAATAACAAGAGCATCCGCGCTTGTATCATCCGCATCACTCAGGGCAAGTTTTGTAAACTTCTGAACATCGCGTTCTCTTTCATACAGCCTGAGCGCAGTATCTGAAATGCTTGACTCATCTACAAACAACCCCTCATCCTGTGTGCTGTATGCATTTGAAACACCGAGAGAAGATATTTTACTTATACTGCTGTTTGAAACCGCCTCACTGTGGTCGTTAGAAATTCTATCCAACATTTCACAAGTCCTTATTCATTCACATGTATAGTATCCAATATTTAGAATAAAATTGTATCAATCTAAAGGTCTATTTTTTTAATCTCCTCAACATTATCACATGCTTTTTCATAAATTACATCTACAGCCTGCTCATAAGCACAAAGCCCGAGAGTACACTGCTTGAAGCATCGTAATGGCGTGTTTTTACGGCATCGGAGGAGTTGCCTTCAACAGTATCAAAACTGCCGTCTTCATATACTTTTGTTACAATACCTGTATGCGAAGCACCGTTTCTTTTCTGTATCATAATATCCCCCGGCTTAACGGAAGCTGCAATTGCGGAAGCCTTATTTGAATCAGAGGCAGTGTCAAGATACACACCCTTACTCTTACCCCATGACTGCAAACCGCTAACAGCTGAAGAGCCAAAGCCTGAGGGAATTTCAAGACCTTTTGCCTCGTATGCGCGTTTTGTAATGGAAGTCACAAAATCAGCACACCAGTGCTGTGAAGCACCGCCCGGGGAAAACTCGGCATTGCCCTGTGCGTCTGAATTAATAACTCCGACAAAAGACAGCCCCATCTGTACCGCAACATCACCCACGCCGGATGAGGTATTAATACTCTGTACATTTGCAAGACCGCTCTGATAGGAACTGTTAAGGGAAGCGGACTGTTGTGCAAGCGCGTTAATTTCCGCTATTGACGACCGGGCCGAGAGTATGTCCTGCTGCATTTTAAGCTGTATTGAAGAAATTTCGGCGGTAATTGAGCGAAGCTGCGAATACAGTTTTATCTTTGAGTTGCCGAGCTTATTAAACTCGCTTACTATTTGCGATGTATCAACATCATCATCGCACATCTGTGTAAGCAGACTGCGCCTGTCGCTTTCAAGTTCCTGCATTTCTCTTTGAACATTTGCAATCTCTTTTTTACATTGTTCAATTTGCAGCTGATACATTTGCTGTGTCAATGCACTCTGGCTTTCAATAATACTAACGGGATCGGAAGTATCAATTTCTAAAGCCTGCATATCATCCTCACTTTGCGCCGCAGTGCTTAAACTTGTGCCGTTTGAAGAAGCTGCCAAAGAGGTATTGGAAGGCGCGACGGCAGAAGTCTGTGCTACGGGCAATGTTTGATTTATCTCGGGTATTTCGGGCATAAAAATTTTCCTTATTCTTCACATTATACAATATCGGGAGAAAAAGCAAAAAACTTAATTATTTTTGAGATGTTGTTAAGAATATTAAAGAAATATTTTTGTGATATAGTTAAAACATAAGAGAGGATAATAACTATGGAAAATCAAAAACGCGTATTACTTTGCATCCTTGACGGATGGGGCATTTCAAACGACACAAAATATAACGCCGTGGCAGTCGGCAGCACGCCAAACTACGACAATTTTTTAAAAACCATGCCGCACACACAAATTCATGCCGACGGCAATAATGTAGGGCTTCCCGAAGGTCAAATGGGCAACTCCGAAGTCGGACATCTCAATATCGGAGCAGGAAGAATTGTTTATCAGGAACTTACAAGAATAAATAAAGCAATAAAAGAAGAAACATTCTTTAAAAATGAAGAATTTTTAAACGCAATTAACCATGTTAAAAAGAACAACTCTTCGCTTCATATATACGGTCTTGTATCAACAGGAGGCGTGCACAGTTCTATAGAACACCTTAAGGCACTTATTAAAATGGCTGCGGATAACGGCTTAAAAGATGTTTATGTCCACGCTTTTCTTGACGGACGCGACACTCCGCCGCAAAGTGCAAAAGAATTTCTGGAAGAAATCGAAAATACATTAAAAAAATACAATCTGCCCCCTATAGCCTCGGTTATCGGAAGATACTGGGTTATGGACAGAGATAAACGCTGGGAAAGGGTAGAGCGCGCGTATAATGCGCTTCTTCTCGGCGAAGGAAACAGCGCAAAAACAGCCGTTGAAGGACTTGAAGAATCTTACAAAAACGGTAAAAACGACGAATTTGTAGAACCTGTTGTAGTTGGCGGAAAAAGAATAGAAAACAACGACGCGGTTATATTCTTTAACTACCGTCCGGACAGGGCGCGTGAAATCACAAGCGCAATAGCCCTTAAAGATTTTAAGGGTTTTGAAAGAAAAGCGGTAAGAGATAATATTTACTATGTCTGTATGACGCAGTACGACGAAACATTCCCGCTGCCAGTTGCCTTTAAACCCGAAAAACTCTCAAATATTTTAGGACAGGTTCTGGATGACAATAATGTAAAAGAATTCAGAACTGCCGAAACCGAAAAATATGCGCACATAACATTTTTCTTCAACGGCGGCGAAGAAGTGCCTTTCAAACTGGAAACAAGGAAACTTGTTGCCTCTCCCAAGGTTGCAACATACGACTTAAAACCCGAGATGAGTGCCTATGAAGTTTGTGATAACGTCCTTGAAGCACTCTCAAACAAAGAATACGGTTTTATACTCGTAAACTTTGCAAACCCCGATATGGTAGGTCATACAGGAGTAATGGAAGCGGCAGTTAAAGCAGTTGAAGCGGTTGATGAATGTGTAGGCAAAATTGCCGAAAAAGCACTTGAAAACAATGTGGAAATGATTATTACCGCAGATCACGGCAATGCCGAATGGATGTACAACGAACAAACACATGCTCCGCAGACGGCACACACAACAAACCCTGTTCCGTTTATTCTGGTGACAAACGACCTTAAGGATGCAAAATTAAAACCAACAGGCGCATTATGCGACATAGCTCCTACGGTGCTTGATTTGCTCGACATCAAAAAACCCTCGGAAATGACGGGTGAAAGCCTGATTGAGAAAAAATAAAATATTTTAAAAGCAAAAAATGCCTCCATACACCTGCTCTTAAGGTTTACGGGGCATTTTTTGTATTTCGCGTACAGTAAAAAATCCCATAAAGTGCAGCGGCAAAAATAATAACGCTTGCAATGCGGGCAACGGGAATATTTCCCACATTAAATACACTGTCTATTCTTATACCTTCAATTACAAATCTTCCGAGAGAATAAAGCGCAAGATAAGAAAAGAAAATAAGCCCGGGTTTTGCGGTTTTGTTTTTTCTCACAAAGAAAAATAATATACAAAATACTATAAAACACCAGATTGACTCATATAAAAATGTCGGGTGGAAATATTCATAGGACTTGTACTGCAGAGGACGAAACTCCGGAGCAATATAGAGTTTCCAGGGCAAAGTGCAAGGCGAACCGAATGCTTCGGAATTAAAAAAATTGCCCCAGCGGCCTATCATCTGGCCAATAACAAGACCGTAAGAGACAACATCAGCATAACTTAAGACACTGAGTTTTTTTATACCAAAATAAATAATACCCGCCAAAAATCCGCCTAAAATCGCGCCGTGAATTGAAATACCGCCATGCCACAGTGCGATTATTTCCTGCGGAAATTTCATATAATACGTAAGGTTTAAAAGTACATAATAAAGCCTTGCACATATAACACCCGAGATTATCATAACAGGGTAAAAATCAAGCAATACATCCAAATTAATATCTTTATAATACTTTTTGGCAATATATTCCGACACAAATACCCCGCAGATAATTGCAAGAAATATCATAACCCCGTACATTTTTACATCAAAACCAAGGACACTGAATGCGTTTACACATGGCGATGCAAACATCAATTTTCGCCTTCGATATCCGGAGATTCCGCAAGTTCATACTTACGCGCGTATTTAAGCGCCGTTTCTTCCAGATAACTTATCTGGGCTTCCACATCAGCCCTGTCCTGTGTCTGAGGTTTAAGCTCTAAATATTTTTTATAAGAATCAACGGCACTGTTCAAAAGGGTTACAAGAACAATTGCTTCATCTTTTGCAATATTTTTTAAACCGGAAAACTCGTCGTCCTCATTTACTACGTTAACAACTACATCCGACGTATCATCTTCATCTTCTTCAAGCAGCGCCATGCCTTCGCTTTCCTGAGCTACGGCAAGAGAATAATATGAATCCGCAAAGTCTGGCTTAATTTTAACCGCCTCTTTCAGTTGTTCCTGCGCCTTTTTAAAGTCCTGGGCGCTTATGTATGCAACACCGAGATTGTAACGCGTTTCAAATACAGTGCCGTCAAGGTCGACACTGGACTCAAGTCTGCAAATTGCGCTTTGAATATCGCCTTTTTGCATATACTCCTGAGCCTTATTATTTAATTCCTGAATGGCAATATTGTTTATACATGCGCTGCAAAGCACACTAACAAATAAGATTGCCAAAAATAACGTAAGTTTTCTCATGTTCTGTCCCTTTTGTGTTTGATTCTATAATCAAATTGCAATTCAATCAAGTATGTAAAGTTTTATTCTTAAATTGCCATATAGGGCTAATTCAGCCAGTTAAAACTCTTTACATAGTCATCCGAGTTAAGCCGTCCCTTGATTTTTGCAAGAAAAAGCCTGTAGTCATCGCCCGAAATCTCAATCAGCGGTATCTTATTAACATTTTTAATTATCTGTTCCTTTGCGCCTTCTCTAATTTTATTACCCGTCAGAGCATTAAAAATTGAATTAAGTGAAGTATTGCCGAACGAACCGAGCAGGTTGCTGACGTTTTTAGATAATCTCCCTAAAATTTCAATCTCGGCATTGTCGTTAATTATATTATAATCACCGTAAATAAAGAGGCTCAAATTTTTACCCTTTGAAAAAATCTCAAGAGAATGAATCATTGCGTTATTTACTTCAAAATTACCCCTGATGGCGGAAAACTCACCTGTTTTATAAGGAGTAAGCACTTCTATCAGATTGTTTAAAGTAAGACCAAAAAGTCCGCTTTTAATCAGATTACCCGCCCTCAGAAGATACTCCAGAGAACCGAGTTTAGGCATTTTACCGTTATTGACACTAAAGTCCACCCGTCCGTTAACAGACTTTATATCCTCTGCATTCTGCGGGACTTTTCCCTTCAGGTTAATTTTGGCATTTGTGCGCCCGTATATCTGATTTTCAAGACCGAGGAAATTTTCACTGAGCGTATTTGCATCGCAGTCAGACACAACCGAATCAATGTCAAAAACAAGAGAAACAACATCAAAATTACCCCGGGAAGCAATACTTCCGCCCGCTATATCAAAGTGCATATCATCAATGTTGAAAATAAAACCCGTAGGATTTGAAAAGTCGGCCTTAAGATTATGAGCCTTAATATCATATAATTCTACTTCATCCACACTGGCACTGCCCTTTAAAATAACAAGATCCTGCGGTTTAAAAACAATCGGCTGCCCGGGTACAATATCGGAAGATCCGCGCGGAATCTGCGAAATTCCCTCAAGAAGGCTTGAAAGACTTGCTTTTTTTGATTTAATGTTTAATTCGTTTAAGACAATGGGGAAAGACTGCTTGTTTTGGATATCTGCAGTTATTTGAACATCCGAATCAAAACTCTTTCCCCGCAGAAGCCCGTTTATTGATTTTTTGGTAATTACAAAATCCATATCGCTGATTTTGGTATTGTACAGAGGAATATTAATGTTTTGAAAATTAATTTTGCCTGTCGCAACAGGAAGCTCAACATTGCCGTTCAAATTAAGATTGCATGTAAAAAGCCCCTGTTTTAAAACAGATTTCTTAAATATAACATTAAATATCTTAGCTGTAACCGGATTTTCGCTCACAACGCGCAGATTATCAAAACTCAGCCTGTCGTTTTTAGAAACCACCCTGCCGTTAACTTTCAGCATGGTAACAGGTGTGGGTTTATTGTTTTGCGAAGGGATATACTTAATGTATCTGGCACTATTAATTTTTGCAGTGTTTTTTGTAAAGTCAGCGGAAGATTCAAACTCCCTTTCATATTCACTGTCGCCGACATTAGCCCCCATATATGAGATATCGGTATCCCTGGGAAGCACCAGGCGCGAAAAAACAGAATAGTTATTTAAATCACCCTTAATCCTGCCGCTTAATAAAATCTCGCCTCTTACCTTAAAAGGATAGGCAAGGTAGGGATTAACAAGCCTGTCAGTCGCGTTTTCATCAATATTAGTAGTAAAAAAGGCACTAAACACAGGCTTTTCAGTAAGATAGTCAGCAACTGTTGCATTAAAATACAGCGGTGTTGTACCATATGTAAAATTGAGCGAATCCAGAATGAGCTTATTTTTAAGCAGCCTGATTCCGCCGCTTTTTAAAGCAAGCTCCATTCCTTGTTTTGAATTATAGGCACTTGCGTTGCTAAAAGAAACACTACC
The DNA here is from genome assembly GCA_018713115.1 of Candidatus Galligastranaerophilus faecipullorum. Taxonomy (GTDB): domain Bacteria; phylum Cyanobacteriota; class Vampirovibrionia; order Gastranaerophilales; family Gastranaerophilaceae; genus Galligastranaerophilus; species Galligastranaerophilus faecipullorum. The sequence goes on along the minus strand of DVFS01000040.1, from coordinate 14,092 downwards.
GCGGGGAGAGTTTTTCCTGATATTTAAATTTAAATCCATGCTTCCTTTGTAGCTGCCAAAATCCGCAAGCATTTCTTTAAAAAGTGCAATATTAGTATAATTTGCAAGATTTTCAAGGTTTGAAAGCGCAATAGAATCAGCCTTTATTTTCATATCAATACGGGGTTTTGAAAATATATCCCTTATCTCGCCGTCAGAGAATACATCAGCCCCAAAGACCGTTATATTTGAATCTGTCAGCTTTATTTTATGCCCTTCAAGCGTATATGCACCTCTTTTAAATTTAATATTTTTAGAAGCCTGTGTGTTTAAAGGCCTAAAAACACCGTTTAGTGCAATTCCCGATAAATCCTTAGGTGCAAAATTTACCGGCATGGCGCCTGTAATTTTAACTTTTGAATCAAATGCAAAATCGACCTCACCGAGAGGAGTGTTATTCACTAAAAATTTAAGTTTTTTATCATTAAAGCAGTTTTGCTCTTTTATAATTTCCAGAATATCGGAAAAGCGCATGCCGGAGAGTGTTGAGTCGATATTCAATTTTAATTTTGTATCCTTATTCATAAGATTTTTTGAATCAGGAGTAATTATACCCTTTAATGTAATTTTTGAACTTTTAAACATTGTGCTTAAATCAAGCATGTAGTCTTTTGCAAAAACAATTTTTCCCTTTGTCCCGCTGACACTCAAATGCGGCGCCAGTACAGCACCTGTATTTTTAAACACAACCGAACCTGCCGGAGAAATATCATTTAAAAAATCCAGCCCCTCAAGACTTTTCGCCTTTCCTTTAAAAATAACCGTCAGGTCGCACTTGCCTGAAGCTGCCTTAATAAAGCTTAAATCCCCTGTAATCGGTTTAATTATTTCACTTGTTTTTGCAATATTCAGCGCATGAAGTGCCGATATATTTTTAATTTCCGATTTAATATCAATATTGCCGTAATCATCTGCAAAGCCGGAGAGCATAAAGGTTCCGTCTTTTGTTTTTGCGCTTGTATTTACGATATTTACCACTTTGCCGTTAAAATCAATTTCGGTTACACCGTCATAAAGCTCGGTATTAAGACCGTTTAGCGAGGTTTTAATATTTTTACCGAAAAACTTTCCATCCACGAGCGCATCGTAAATAGTACCCTTTGCTCTTATATGTATTTTTCCCGTGCCGTCGATTTTCATACAGGGAAGGGGGCCCAGCTTAAAACCGACAACTCTTTGAACAGGAATTAAGTGTTTATGAGCAAAAGCAAGATTTACATTGTCAGAAGAAACTATATTATAATCGCCGGATTGTCTGCCGTAAAGTTCCGACACCCCCTTAACTTTCACATACTGGGAATTTGGAGCGTACACCTCAACATCAACATTTACTTTGTCACCAACAAACTCACACTCTGCATTTGCGCTTTTAAACCCCCGGGGACGTCCAAAAAGGTAAATATCCGATACATCAAGCAAGCCTTTAACATCAGGTTTTTTGTAATCGCCTGAAATATTAAGACTACCCTGCACCTTTGCATGCGGGTTAACCCTTATTAGCTCATTTATCACGTCGGTTTTATACACAACAAAACCTGCGGGTATAAGATGTATAAATTTCATAAAATCACTCTCGGCTATTTTTAAATTTATATCAGGCACCGGCTTTTCACTTTTGAATCTGTTGACCCGTCCATCAAGGGCGACATTTGTATCCCTGCTTGAAAATAACGAATCAAAAAGCCGGATTTCATTGTCCGACGCTTTAAATTTGAGCCTCAAAAGAGCAGGGTCTTTAAGTGTAACGGAACTGTTTTTATTATTTAGAAGAAAATTTGCACCGACATCTTTAGTACTGATATTCAGCAAAAAAACATTTCCTGATTTATTTTTTTTTGTTGAAATATCCAGATTATAAATCCCGGAGAGTTTATCAAATTTTAATTTGCTTAATTCATTCACATAAGGCAGAATCAGCCGTGAATCAAAATTCTTTAAAGAAACATTCGCAGTTGCTGTCTTTGAGTCAAGATACTTTATAATGGGAATCCTGAGATGAAAAAGTGCGTCCAGGTCTGTTGAAACACAGTTTTTGCCATCAACGGAACAAATTTTTGAATTGACGTTAATGTCAGCATGCAGCAGTTTTCCTGCGGTAAAATCATAAACCTTGAATTTATCCGAGTTTAGTGTGATTTTCTTTTCGTATTTAAAGTCCGTAAAATTAATGCCCGCTTTTGCAATATTCAGCCGCGTTCGTTTAAAATCTGCCCTGAGAGGGAGTTTGTCTCCGCCGGGAATGTATTTTTCAAAATCAAATACCGAGTTTTTATCTCTTGAAACATTTACCGCTAAATCAGCAGAGTCAAAAGAAACAACTGAGAGTTTTTTTAAAAACAGCGGCAAAATGCGGACTCTTAAATTCGGATTTATTGCAGAGAAAAAGACCTTGTTTTGTGCTTTTACACCCGCCTCAAGACGCTTTGAACAAAGCACAAATGAAAGATCCGGCATGGTTCTTACTGTCAGGTTTTCAAGTATAATATCAAGGCCTGTTTCGGATTTAACATATTTTTCAATACTCTGTGCGTTTAAAAAATATGTTACAAAAAAACCGAGCGACAAATAAAACGCAAACAAAAAAATTCCCGCCAGAGCTGCTGCAAGCATCAAACGCAGAAATATTTTATCGGCAAATATATTTTGAATCATGCGCATGGTATTAATTATATAACGTTAATATGTTACGGTAAAAATTCTTCATATTTATTAATTTCTTTTGGCAAAAAGAAAAAAATCGCTTAATATTATAATTATGAAAAAAATATTCATCGGGACAACTGCTCTTCTTACCATATTGATATCAATGTTAATATTGCCCGTGTATTCACAAAATACCGTAAAACTTGACAAAGGCACATTTGTACTTGTCTATTCAAAAAAAACTCTCTCCAGTGAAACAATGCAGGAAGGCGACAGGGTTTATTTCATCTCGCCTGCGGATGTATGGGTAAACGAAACAAATATTGTTCCTGAAAACTCCGTATTTGTCGGATATGTCAGCATGTTAAAAATGCCCATAAAGGGAATAAATGCAGCGTTCAGCATAAAAATCACCCACATTATACTGCCTGACGGCGAAACAAAAAACTTCTCAGGCAGAATCAGCAACGGGAAAAGCGATATACTGGGCGGAGAGCTTGCGCCTCCTGCGTCATACAATAAAATGGCTCATCCGTATCAATCCAGATGGCACTGGTCGGGCACAACCCAATGGGTGCCCAGCGGCGAATACGAATACGGCCGTCACAGAGGGATTACACCCGGACAAAAACTCTTTATAGTTCTTGACGAGCCATATTACTGTCCGGAAAGATTTTAAACAACATTTACAATACTTATTAAACTTTACTATCAAAAATTATATTGTATATTAATTAAAGGAGGAGACATGAAGAAATTATTCACAAAAGGCACAGGCCTTATTTTAACCGCCTTATGTATCTTGTGTGCAAACACGGTTTTCAGTGCTTCCAACTACTCATACGACATTTCGACAAAACAATACAGCTCCCTTCAGGGCAGCGTAACTTATGTTCCGGTCGGAACAAAGACAAGCGCAATACTATCGCAGACACTTGATTCAAAAACCCTGAGCGAAGGTACAAGCGTATATGCAACCCTTAACAAAGATTTTTCTTACAATTCAATAAACATTGCACCTGCCGGCTCCACAATCAACGGCACCGTGGTTAAATGCAAAAAAGCAGGCATAGGGAACAGAAACGGACAAATTCAGGTACGTTTCACAAACATCCGCACCCCGCAGGGTTACAATATCCCCGTAAGCGCAATGATAGCTACAACAGATGGAACCGGGGTGCTAAAAGGCGGGAGCAAACTTGACAGCGCCAAAGACTATGGCAAAAATGCGGCAATCGGGGCAGCAGGGGGCGCAATTCTCGGTACTGCAATGGGCCCGCTTTCCGGAGGTGAAGTTGGCAGAGGTGCTGTATACGGAACTGCAGTAGGCGGCGGACTCGGGCTGCTCAATGCCGCAAGGCAGTCGGGTGAAGATGTTGTAATACCTGCAAACGCAGTCGTAGGGATTTATTTTGACCAGCCGATTACAATAAGCGCTCCTAACGGGTATTAATAAAAATAGTAAACCGGCTGATTTAAATTAAGTCAATTTAAATAACAATTATCGCAAAAGCAAAAACAGGAAAATATGACAAAACTAAGAGACAGATTCAATATAGATGATCCGGACGATATGCTTGAAGGCGAAATAAAAACGCTTCCAAACTCGTTTAAAGACGACAAAGACGAGATGTCAATAGGAAGCTCGATTCTGATTTCGGCAATCCTGCACCCTGTTGTATTTTTTATTATATGGGTGTTAATTGCTTATGCAATAAGCTTAAACTTCTTTCAAAAACCGCCCTTAAAACCCAGAGATATTGAATTTGTAATCACACAGAATGAAGCAACTCCGATAAATAAAAATACAAAATACCGCTCTGACAGAAATTCCAGAGCGGGCGGCAAACATGACCCCAAAAGGAAAGTATCTCTGCCTTCCGCACCTTCAAAAGCGGTAAAAAAAGCGGTTTCCTCACCCTCGTCAGCGCCAAAAAAAGTGCTGCAGCCCAAAAAACAGCCTGCGGCTCCAAAAAATATTACAAAACAACCCGTGAAACAGCCGGCTAAAACACCTATGCAAAAAGCTCCAAGCAAACCGCGGCCCGCCAAGGCTCCGGCACCGGGCTTCAAACCCGCATTTAAACCGTCACTGACACCTCCAAGGACACAAGCGCCCAAGTTATCTCAGGTGCCCAAAAGTCCGTTCTCGGTTGCTGTACCCAAAAGCACTGCTCCGATTGGCCCTGCACCGACATACGGCTCGGGTTCGGGCTCAAAAGTTTCCGGCGGCTCATCAGGGTCTGCATCGCGCGGAAGCTCTATGCCATCACCGCAATTCTCAGCCTCAAGGGGCTCCTCATCAGGCTCAAGCGCCTCCAGAGGCTCTTCAGGTTCAAGAGGCTCAAGCTATTCGGGCGGAAACATAGGCAACCCCGGCCCGGGCAACCCTTCCGGCCCCCCGGGAATAGATGCAATAAGGCAGCCCAACTGGGGACCTTATATGCGCGACCTTGAAGCAAGAATCAAAAGAAACTGGAACCCCCCCAAAGGCGACCAGAGCAAACGCGTAGTGCTTCTGTTTACAATAGGACGCGACGGAAGGCTCTTATCCATTAAAACCGTAAAAAGCTCGGGGCAGCCCTTGTCTGATGCTGCAGCAAAGGCCGCGGTTGAATTAACCGCACCGTTCAAGCCCCTGCCTCCCGAGTATAAAGGAAACAGCATAGATATTGAGTTTACGTTTGATTATAACGTACTCGGAGCAAGTTACAGATAAAATCAGAAAAATGAGGATATAACTATGGAACTTTTTTTAGAATCAATTAAAATGGATTGGCCCGTATTAACGCCCATATTCATTTGCTCAATTCTTACAATTGCAGTTGCAATCAATAGGTTTTGCTACTACAAAAAGAATGACCGCAACATAGGCGAATTTATTCAGACACTGCAAAAAGCACTTGTTAAAAATAACATAGGCGCCGCACAAAGAGCTTCGGTGCAATTAGGCGGCATTATAAGCGAGATGGTGGACGAAGGTTTGAGAATCTACACGGAACAGCGCTCGGGGTTTTCAAGAGCATATGATATTTCATCCAGCCTTGCCACAAGAAAACTTGAAAAAGGCCTGACAATTCTCGGGACTGTCGGCGGTGTTGCTCCGTTTCTGGGTTTGTTCGGCACAGTTGTTCGTATACTCTATACATTTCAGGACTTAGCCGTACAGGGTAACCAATCTGCTGCTGTTGCAACGGGTATCGCCTCCGCGCTTATTGCAACAGCCTTCGGTCTTGGCGTCGCTATCGTTGCAGTTGTACTGTACAACTACTTCCAAACGGTTGTTTCCCGCTTTGAAAGCGACTTTAAACTCATTAAACTTGTATTTTTAAGCTTTATTGATTCCGATGAAGAGGTTAAAGTAGACGAATCGGGTTCAATCGCTCTGTAAATTGAGGTAATATATGGCAATAAAACTTAATGCTGACGGCAAAAAGCCCGTATTTAATGAAATAAATATCACGCCGCTGACGGATATTTTTCTTGTGCTGCTCATCATAATGATGGTTATAGCACCCAGTTTTCAAACTCTTGATAAGAATATCACCATTCCCGAAATCAACTCGGGCGTCAGCATTGAAGAAAAAAATGCCACTGTATCTCTTACAAAAGAGGGCGAGATGTTCCTTAACGGCGAAAGAACCGACGAAAACTCGCTTGAAGCCGACCTTGCCGCACTCATTGGCAATCTGGAGAAAAAAGAAGTTGTTGTAAAAGCTGACGAAAAGGCAAAAAGTTCCGACATAATGAAGATTATGCGCTCCGCCCAAAATGCCGGTTTTGAAAAATTGGTCGTGGCCGGCGAGCCCCTAAGCAAAAAAGAACAGAGAGAATTAAAAAGAAACGGTGAAGAACAATGAGAAGACAAACATTTAACGAAATAAACATCACGCCGCTCACGGATATTTTTCTTGTTCTTTTAATCATTATGATGGTTATAGCACCCATGCTTGACCAGCAGGGTTTAAATCTTGCCATACCTGATTATGTCGAAAAAACAGACAACACCCCAAAAGACTCTAAAATTCTTACAGTCACGGTAAGTGCCGACAACAAATATTATGTTGACGGCGAAGAAATTGCAGAGTCAGAACTTTTTAATATGATAAAGGAAAAATCTGCAGTACTTACTGACGGACTTATGATAGAAGCGGAAGGCGACAGCCAGCACGGATGCGTGGTAAAACTAATGGATACGGCAAGAAATGCAGGCATGCACAGCATTTCACTTACTGAAATTTAAGTTTTGATATAGGGAGGGTGGAAATGATTTTTAAAAAAATCAAAAACAATCCTAAAGCTTACACATATGTCAAATGGCTGTCAGGCACGTTTATTTTGCTTTTTGCGATTGTTTACGCCGCTTTCCTGTTTATTCTGCCGAATGTGATAGATATAAACAGGTTTACACCCATGATAAATAAAACTGTCGAAGAAATGAGCGGTTTTAAATTTGAACTTATAAATCCGAAATTTAAAACAACGTGGAAATTAGGCATAAAATTAAGTTCGGATAGGATATCACTTAAATACGAAAACGGCGAAGATTTTACAAACCTTATCTCGCCGTCGCTTGAAATCAATTTAGTGCCGCTTATTTTCGGACGCGTGAATCTTGATAAAATATACGCCTCGGAAGCTAATCTGGCGCTTACTTTTACAAAAGATAAAAAATACACACTTGAAAACCACATTTCTAACATCATAAATTCAACACAAAATACAAAAACGCAGCAAAATACTGCGCCTGCAGCTATAAAGCCCGGAAATATAAATATTGATATACCGCTTATAAAGTTTACTCTTAAGGATGAAAATATATCCGAAAAATACATTCTTGAAGCAAACAATTCGAAGATTTCCCTTGCGGGCTTGAGCGGGCCGCTAAAAATAAAAACAGGCGGATACTTAAAAAAATCCGGCAGCGCCGAGAATTTTACCGATTTTAATATCAATCTTCAGACAAAGCTGCCTGAATTTAAAGAGTCTCAAGATAAAAACACTTCTGCTTTTGAAAACTTTAAGTTGAATTTCAACCCTATAGCAGGGCTTGATAAATTTTCACTAAGATCAAAGCTTGATGTTGATTTAAAAATAACTGACCCGGGTGAAAATTTTAGCGCAAAAGGCTATGCAAACATTGAAAAAATCAGCCTTAAGGCAGGCGGAATACAGCTGCCCGAAGGGTATATAAATACAAAATTTGAAAGAAACACGATTAAAACACAATCCCGTATTTATATCTCAAAGAATGAATATATCCTGGCAAATAATTCAATAACAACCGGCAAAAGGCCAAAAATCAATCTGAATATAAAAACTGAATATCTTAATGTTTCAAACATAAAAACTCTCGCCATGTCGGTGTTTAATATGTTTGGAATAAAAAACGGTTTAAATCAGATTACAGCACTTGGTGTTCTAAAATGCAATTTTAATCTGATAAGCGACTTTAAAACCGTAAAATCCTCAGGGCTGCTTGAATTAAAAGAAGGAGTTATAAAATATCCCAAAGCCGCTGTTGTACTTGATACAATAGCCTCAACACTTGACTTTGGCGGCAATAAAATTACAATCAAAGATACCGGGGCAAGCCTTAACGGTTCAAAGTTCAAAGTATCAGGCACAATCGATACAAAAACAAATCTCGATATCAAAATAAAATCCGACCCTCTGAAGATTTCTGATATACTAAAGCTTGCACAGGGGCTTTCACTGATAAAACCCGAGGATATTAAGGATTTTGATATCAAAAACGGCACAGTTGTTACCTCTGTTGATATTAAGGGTGATTTAAAAAACATCATACCGCAGGCAGACATTGAACTAAACAGTATTTCACTGCTTATAAAAAGCCTGAATATGCCGGTAAGTCTTGATAAAATAGTCCTTAATGCAAAACCTGACAAAAAAGATAAGAAAAATTTTGCCGCGCAGCTTGAGGCGCATAATTTTAAAGCATCATCCAAAAATCCCGATTTAAACATAAGTGCACAACAATGCCTTATTTCGGCAGATTCTAAGGACATAAGCCTCACGCCGTTTAATCTTTTATTTAACGGCAGCATAGCAAAAATTTCAGGAGATATTAAAAACTACACGGAAAAACCCGATATAAATATCAGGGCTGACGGAAAAATAACCCCCGGTACCATCCTCGCTTTTGTACCGGCGCAGAATAAAAAATATATTTCATATGCAGGTCAAATACCTTTTGACGTGTCGCTTTCAGGCGGAATTGAAAATTTAAAAATCCTTGCAAATTTGACTTCTGACTCTAAAAACTACGTCAGCATTGCAGAAATAAAAAATATAGCCGGAAAACAAAACAGGCTTCACGCAGATATTAATCTTAAGCAGGATTTACTCGTAATAAATTCAGCCGCATTAACTTCAAACGGCACAAACATGGCCTCTGTTAACGGAAAAATAAATAACATTTACTCTAAAACTCCGCAGTTTTCGCCCTTAAATATACTTACGGGCCAAAAACTTTCAATATACGCACCCGCCCTTGGCAGAATAAGTTTTGACGCCGATGCAAACATTGCACTTTCAGGCGGTATTTTAAACCCGCAGATAACCGGCAGCGCCAATATCTCAAACCTTAACTGGCAAGAGTTTAAAACCGCTATGTCAAATGCATACCTGGAATTTAAAAAATCAATTATCAGCATAAGAGCAGATGGAATTAAAACCGCGGGCTCAGACTTTTCGGGAAATGCCGAAATATCTTCGAACTTTTCTAAAAACATAACCGTTGATTCACTTAATTTTACATCCTCATATATTGATACAGACGCATTGCTAAAACTCATCTCCTCTATGCCCAACACTCAGACAACAGCCGGGCCAAGCATCCCTCTGAGTGTAAAAAACGGCACCGGTAAAATTGCCAAATTGAAATCCGGTAATATAATCGCACAAAATATTGCTTTTGATTTTAATATACATAATAATCTTGTAAAATTGTCAAATATTACCGCAGTATTTGCCGACGGGAAAATTACCGCAGATGCGGACTACAACATTGCAACCACAAAAGTTAATATAGACGGCACGGGAAAAGCAATAAATGCACGGAAAGCCGCTTCTTGCTTTGCGGGCGGAAGTTCAATTTTGCTTGGCGGCACAATGAACGGCATAGTCAAACTCAGCCTCAGAGGAAATACGTACGATCAGCAAATGCGCACTCTGAACGGTCAGGTAATATTTGACATATCTAACGGCCAGTACGGCGAAGCCGCGAGATTTGAACGTTTTCTTCATGCCGGAAACCTTCTGACACAAAGCCTCTTTAACCTTAATTTAAACCAGACAATTTCTGCGGTAACAAGCAAAAACACCGGAGAGTTTAAAAAAATCGAAGGCAAGATATCTCTTTCCAACGGATGGGCAAATATAACAAGTCTTGAATCCTCGGGCCCAAATATGAGCCTTTATATAACAGGCAAGTACAATCTTCTTACAGGCAACAGTAATCTAAAAATTCTGGGCAGAATTTCATCGGTAGTTGTAAATGTACTTGGCCCGCTGGGAACATTTTCTCTGGACAAAATTGTGAATAAACTGCCGCAGACCGGTGTTGCCATTTTAAATACAATAAAAGCAATAGCGCCGCAGAATCCTTTATTTGCGGATATTAATTCAAAAGACCTTGCCGATATCCCGCCGCTCAGTGTTGTTTCTAATAATACAGAATCTAAAGATTTTCAGGTTTTAATAAACGGCCCTATTGCAAAGACTACATCCGTCAAGTCTTTTAAATGGGCAAACAAGGAAACACCGCCCGCAGCCGGCACAAACTAGGCAGCCCGGACAACTTCACCGAGTGACTCGATATATGTTTTCTGGTTATTTACGGTATCGGGACTTGCAAGGATTGACACCGTAGGTTTATTTTTAAAGACGTGTTTAGCGGCCTTCTGAATATCTTTGGCGGTAATTGTGTCTATTGCTTTTACATACTCATCAATTCTCTTAATGCCGTAAGGCAGCGTCATATTCGTTGACAAAAGGTCTGTTTCCGACGCGGGCAGTTCCGTTTGTATTGCAATTCTCTGTTTAAGCTGCATCTTTGCCGACTCAAGTTCTTCTTCGCTTACCGGCTCGTTTAAAATCTTTTGTATCTGTTCATCAAAACCATCCAGAGATTTTTGCAAATTGTCATATTTTATATCATTTTGAGCCTTATCATCGGTTGTAGTCATAATAAACATGGTCAAAATCCCCGTATCTTCAAAAGATTGAACCTGCGAAGACACTCTGTAGGCAAGTTTTTGATTTTCGCGAAGCTCCTGAAAAAGCCTTGAAGCCGGAGAGCCGCCCAAAATTTCGTTCAAAAGTTCAAATTTGACTTCGTCTTTGATATTACCGGACATTTTAAAAGAATACGTTTTATAAATCTGCGCCTGATTTAACTCTGCAGTATCGACCACAACCTTTGATTTTTCATTAGGTTTATACACATTTGAAAATTTGGGCGTAAAGTCTTTAAATACAACAGGCGAAAAAGAAGCGCCGTTAATAACAGCCTGTTTCATGCCCGGATTTTTATCAAAAGGAGCGGTTGCAACAAAGTTTGAAGACGACTTTGTAATCATATCGTTATAATGCTTTATGACATCGTTAATTGTCATATTCTCAAGCCCTTTTAAAATCTCCTTGGGCGAGCCGAAATAACCCGGATACAACTGTACCAGCATATTATTGGAACCGTCTTTGTCAATGGATTCAAAATAATTTTTGATTTTTGTCTTTGCTTTTTCAAACTCTTTCTGTGAGAAATTAGGGCTATAAAGAACTTCAGAGAGCATATTTATGGTTTCGTTTAAATCTTTTGACATACAGTTTGCATTTACAAGAATTTGAAAACCGTTGGAGTCAAAATCAAACTCTATTGCCTTTGCATTTGCTGCCTGCGACATCTGTTCTTTTGTTCTTTTAGCGGAACCGGCATTTAAGAGTTCGGTTAATACATAGGGTACGGCGAGATTTTTGGGCAATGCACTCATTGCACTCAGCCTCCAGCTGAGGTAGCAGACATCAGACTTGTCGGAATTATTAAGTGCAAGATGGGTATTATTTTGCAGTCTGTACTCTTCAATATCGCTTGTATCTATTTTCCTTGAGCCGAAACTTATCGCAGCTGCCGCGGAGTTTTGAGGCTTTGCAACAAATTTGCTTTTTGAATAATTGTTCATTATATCTTCGTCACTGATATTCTGAGGATGAACAACAGCCATTGAAACCTTGTTCAAATCAACATACTTCTGCGCCGCTGTCACAATATCAGACGGGGTGAGCGAATTTATTATATCGCGCATTTGAGAAATATCGGCAAGGTTGCCGTCCAGATACCCGGAGCCTATTGTTTCGCATACAGCTTCTGAACTTTCAAAGTTCATGGAAAGCATTTTTAAAAGAGAATTTTTGATACTGAGCATTTCATACGCACTCGGCGGATTTTGCACAAGATTTGCGATTTGTTCATAAAATGCGTCAATTGCAGCCTGTTCACCATTAGGAGGAGTATTTAACTGAACAAATAAAGCCTGCGGGTCATCCTTTTTGAGTCCGACTTTTTGCATGCTTAAATAACTGTATGAATTAAGTGATGAAAGTGCATTTGTAAGACGTGAAGTACTTGTGCCCTCCAGAAGAAAATCCAGAGCTTCAAGAGCAATTGTATCCTTTAAATTATTTGCAGGAGGAGCGGCAAAACCCATAATAACACTTGTAGAATTTGTAACCGGAGATTTAAAATCCACTCTTACTGATTTTTCTATAGGGGTAAGCTTTTCTTTTGTGACATTATTTCCGCGCACGCGGGCGGGCTGACTAAACTCTTTTGCAATTGTTTCAATCGCACTGTCAGGATTAACATCGCCCACTACGACAGTATAAAGGGAATCCGGAGTATAGTGTCTTGACCAGTAATCAATAACATCTTCTCTTTTCAGGTTATTAACGGTTTCAATTGAGCCCGCAACAAGGTTATCGGAATCGGACTTTATTTGAAAAAGATTGCGGACAACTTCATTTGCGGCTTTTGTAGTCACATCGTCATTAATCATGCTGATTTCGGATGTAACGGGGCCTTTTTCTTTATCAAGCATATGCTGATAAAATTTCGGATGTAAAATCATATCAGCATGCATTTGCACAGCTTTTTTAAAATCATCTGCACCCATGATACCCGAAGAAATATAGTAATCAGTTTGAGCATAATCAGTTGACGCGTTTGTACTTGCACCCATTCCGGTTACTTCTTTAAAGAACTGTCCCGGTGCAAGTTTGTCGCTGCCGTTAAAAAGGTTGTGTTCTATGAAGTGACTTATACCTCTTATTCTGTCATTTTCATTCATTGAACCGGAATCAACAAAAGTTTTCAGAATAGTTGTACCTTCTCTCGGTAAAATTGCAACCCTCTGGCCGCTTTTAAGCATATAGGTATAAATATCCTCGCCAAAAGGAGTTTTTAGCACCCCAAGATATGTATAGCCGCCCGAAATTTTAGGATTAACGAGCACGGGATTAATCGGACTCGTCTGGTACAAAGACGCACTTGCGGCATTAGAGGCAGCAGGATAGCTGACGCTGACATTTTGCGAACGCCCGTTAATAACGGTATTATTATAATACCCGTTCCCTATAAATCTGTCATAGTTGCTGTTTATATTTGGCTGCATAAGAATTCCTATGTTTTTTTAAAAAACAATAATACAAATTTATTGCCATTACCAGTGACAAAGTGTGAAGAAAATTAATCTAATGTTACAAAGAGCCGTGCAAAAAAAAATTGTTTCAAGTATTATATAAATGATAAAAGTTGGAGCAATTTAATGGCACAAAACAAGCAAATAGGCATACCCAGAGCACTTTCATACTATAATTATTTTCCCTACTACTGGGGATTTTTTAACCATCTGGGCATAGATATAATATTAAGTTCGCCGACCACAAAAAAAACTCTCTCGGACGGTTCGGCGCTCGTGGTAACAGAAACCTGCCTGCCCGTAAAAGTTTATGTAGGCCATATTGTGGAGCTTGTAAACAAAGGTGTGAAAAAGATTTTTGTACCTTCAATTCAGTCGATTGCGCCCAAAATTTACAACTGCTCTAAAATCCGCGGACTGCCCGACCTTATAAGAAATGTTGTCAAGGGCGATTTTGAAATAATTGAAGCAACCCTTGATAAATCGGAAAAAAATCTCGGATTATATGAATTTTTAAAACAGGCAGTTAAGCCTTTCGGCATTACCGATGAAAAACTTATAAAAGAAGCCTCGCGCGCAGGTTTTGTTGTCCAAAACAACTTTAGAGTAATGATGCAGCAAGGGCTTGATTTTGACGAGGCTTTAAAAAATGCAAAAAGCGGCAAAGTGGTAATTGCACCAAAAATTGATGA
>DVFS01000039.1 GCA_018713115.1 Candidatus Galligastranaerophilus faecipullorum | reverse complement strand
TTTTCTTCCTGCATTAAAAAACGCCTCCCGAGAGGTATCTTTCGCCGTTGTCAGCCAGAATGCAGACTATGATTTTTTCTTTGCCCTCGAAAGAATATTTTTTATCCAGCTCGATTCCCGCTTTTAAAACCGCGCCTGACGAGATTCCCACAAGCAGACCTTCTTTTTTGGCGGCTTCTCTTGTGATTTCTATGGCTTCGTCGCCTTTTATGTCGATAACTTTGTCGATTACACTCATATCAAGGGTTTTGGGCACAAAGTTTGAACTTATGCCCTGAATGGCATGTGCTGCCGCAACTCCTTTGGTTAAGAGCGGACTTTCGGCTGCTTCAACGCCATAGGCTTTAATTTTAGGATTCAGTTCTTTAAGTCTTTTTGCACAGCCTGAAATTGTGCCCCCTGTACCTATTCCCGCAATTATTGCATCTACTCTGCCCTCTGTTGCTTCCCAGATTTCATCGGCTGTTTTTATGTGTGTGAGCGGATTGTCGGGGTTTTCAAACTGTTTTGTTTCAAAAATATTCTTTCCCTCTGTGCGCAATTTTTGTGCAATTTGCGCCGCTTTGTCAACTGCACCCTGCATTCCGAGGTTTTTTGGCGTGAGTACGATTTTTGCACCGTATGCGGCGATGAGTTTTTTTCTTTCGTCCGACATATTTTCAGGCATGACGGCAATAAATTCTAATCCCAAAACGCTTGCACACAGCGCAATTCCGACACCCGTATTACCAGATGTAGGCTCTACTATTACCGTATCGGAGCCTATTTCAAGGTCATCAAGCGCGGATTTAATCATATTGCAGGCAACGCGGTCTTTTATCGACCCTCCGGGGTTAAAATATTCCAGCTTAGCATAGAGATTTTTAGGCTTATAACCGTTATAAGTCCCGTTAACTCTGACTATCGGCGTATTTCCGATTAAATCAAGTATGTTAGAATATAATTTTGGCATATTTCCTTTTGCCTCCCTGCAAAATGCCTTCTTTATCAAGGGCAAAGTCAATTCCTGCAACCTTTTCACCGTCAAATTTCACGCCGCCGCCCGCTATAAGACGCTTTGCCTCGCCTTTGCTCTGTACAAAACCGAGTTTCAAAAGCACATCAAGGATATTCTCGCCTTTATCCGCTTTAAATTCCTGTATGTCATCGGGCACGCCTTTTTTCTGAACAACGTTAATAAACTCGTTTTGCGCTTCCTGTGCGGCTTTCTCGCCTTTGTACATGCGTGTGATTTCATATGCAAGTCGCATTTTTTCATCGCGCGGGTTGTTGTCTTTGTTATAATCTAAATCGGTTAAAAGCAGATAATACTTGGGCATAAGCTCATCGGGTATGCTCATAAGCTTGCCGTACATATCTTTTGCGCTGTCCGTAAATGAAATGCAGTGCTCGGGATAGGTTTTAGACATTTTTACCTGACCGTCCGTACCTTCAATGAGAGGCAGGAGCATTGCAAGCTGGAAGTCCTCAAACCCGTAGTGCGCCTGCACATCGCGCCCCATTAAGAGATTGAAGCGCTGATCCGTTCCGCCGAGTTCAATATCTGCTTTAACCGCAACCGAGTCATATGCCTGCATAAGCGGATAGAAAAACTCTACAACGCTTATGGGGCGCCCGTCTGCGTATCTTTTTGCAAAGTCGTCGCGGGTGAGCATTTTAGCCACGGTTGTTGAAGTTGCGAGTTTAAGCATTTCTACAAAACTCATTGAATGCAGCCAGCCGGCATTGTTTGTAACTTCGGCGCGTTCAATATCCACAACGTTTGACATCTGTTCAAAATAGCTTTTTGCGTTTTCGGCTACCTGCTCTTTTGAAAGTGCGGGGCGGGTTTCTGACTTGCCCGAGGGGTCGCCGACCATAGCCGTTGCGCCGCCTACGATTAGTACAACCTGATGCCCTAAGTCCTGAAATTGCCTGAGTTTGCGCATAACAACACTGTGTCCGAGGTGCAGGTCGGGACGGGTGGGGTCAAGACCCAGTTTTACGCGCAGCGGGCGGTTTTCATTGTGTGCTTTTTGAAGTTTTGCGGCAAGCGCCATATATCCGTCAGGCAAAACTTCCGCACCGCGGCAGAGGGTTTGCGCCTGTTCGATAAATTTTTGTTCGATTTTTAATTCCTGTGTCATTTTTTCCTCAAATTTCAATCTTTTCAATGTTGTTTAAAAACTCATGCAGCGGGATTTGAAAGGCATTTGCAATGTCGTTTGCCGTCTCAAGCGAGGGGGTTGTTGTTCCTGCTTCAATTGCACAGATGGTTTTCTTGTTTAAATCCGCCATTTCAGCCAGTGCTTCCTGCGAAAGCCGCCTTTTTGCGCGCTCTAAGCGCACCTTCATTCCAAACTTTCTGGTCAATTTAGTCTTTTTGTTCCTCATTGTTTAATTTTACTTGCTTGACAATTATATAACAATCCAATAAAATCATCATGTTATTTAATGAAATGGACTAAAAATGGCATACATTAAAATTACAGACGATAATTTTACACAAAAACTTGATGAAATTGAATACGCACTCTATGAAAATTTATGGCTTTTAAGCATTGTCAAACTTGCACTTGAATATGGTGAAAACGAGCACCATGCGGGGATTGTAACCATAGTTGACATGGTTATTAAAAAATCCCGAAAAATAAATAACGCATATGAAAATTTAACTTTTGAACTGCACAATTCAAAAAGGGCTTAAATAAGTGCAAGATACTCTTGCTTTCTGGCTTTAAGGGTATTTTGCGGGGCTGCATTTATAAAAGCCCACGGCAGTTCGTTTTGAGTATTATCATAGGGCATTTGTGCCGTGTCCTCAAGACTTTTGAACTCTCCGCGCTTGTGAAACTCCCTCCATACCTGTTTAAATGCGCCTAAATTGCCGCCTTTTTCGCAGACTTCAATGATGTAGTCCGCAAGCGAAGCGCCATAGCGCGAGAGCACAGCCTGAACGGCGTCCCACTCGACACTTGAAACGCGTAGCGTCACGCCGATTTTATGCATTTGTTTTTTTAGGTAAGCGATTTTTTTCTCGAGCGACTTTGAATCTTCCTTTATAATATCCTCAAAAGGCGTGTGCGCCTTGGGTATAAGGGTTGCAAGTGAGAAAGTTAAATCAAAACCTTTGTTTTCGTTTTT
>DVFS01000038.1 GCA_018713115.1 Candidatus Galligastranaerophilus faecipullorum | reverse complement strand
CACCATATATTAACTTTATTGTCATCCTTGTTAAGCCATTGTTTTTATAACTTGGCTTTTTTTTATTAAGAAATATTAAGAAAGATTATATACCCGAAAGACTGTTGTGGTACAAGCTTTTTAAGGTTATTTTATAAATAAAAAAACAAAAAAGTATATAAATTTTAAATATTGCTAGCAAAAAAAATAATTTTCATGTTTTATATAGTAAAGTCCAAAACACGAGATTAATTCTTTAAGGAGAAAAATGAATAATATACCAAATACAAACGGTGCGAATCCTCTGAGTTTTAATCCGCACGGCCATAAAGCTCCTTCGCAGAATGAAAGTGCGGAAGTAAAAGAAACAAAGAGTGAAGAAACACAAAATAAAGACCCTCTTAAATATGTTCCCGGGGATCAATACGGACGCGCCATGGTAAATCAGGCGCAAAATTCGCAGCGTCCGCAGTTGAATCCTCAAAACATTCAGGACGATGTATTTACATATCAGCTTATGCAGGAATTTGCGCAGGAGCTTATGTCGGGCTACATTCAAAGAGGTGTTGACCCCAATCGTGCACGCGAGATGACGGCATATACTCTGGATGTTCTTCTAAACCCTCCAAAACAGGCTTCAGGGGTGAAATAAATATTTTTTAAAGGCATAGAAATATGCCTTTTAATTTGCTTTTTTATTTAAAACAACAAGAGCGGGTTTGACATTAACAACATATAAATTTTTTAAGTTATTTCTTGATTTAAAAACTTTTTGTGCAAAAATTTATGTATAAGTTTTTTGAGGTTTTTATGTCAAATCTGGTCTATTTTTTAGGACAAAAGGCATATATAAATATAACAAACGCCTGCACAAATGCCTGCAGATTTTGCGTGCGCGACATTAAAGACGATGTCGTGGGTGCTAATCTGTGGCTTGATGTGCAAAATGTAAAAGCCGAAGATGTAATAGAGCAAATCAAAGACTCCGCCCGAAAAATACTTGAAGGCGGAGAAATTATATTCTGCGGCTACGGCGAGCCTCTTATTAAGTTTGAAGAAGTTAAAAAAATCTGCCAATATTTAAGAAAAGAAATGCCCGGATTGAAAATCAGAATCAATACAAACGGACATGGAAGTTTTGTAAATAAAAAAAATATAGCGCCCGAACTAAAAGGGCTTGTTGATACGATTTCAATCAGCTTAAACGCTCAGGATGAAAAACTCTACAACGAACTTTCGCGCCCCAAGTTTGAAGGTGCGTATACCGCTATGCTTGACTTTGCGCGCGAGTGTGTAAAGTGCGGTATAGATACCACGATGAGCGTTGTATCAAAATTTGAAGAAGATAAGTACCCTCTTGACATTGAAAAATGTGAAGAAATTGCGCACAGTATCGGGGCAAACTTCAGAAACAGAGAATGGATAAAAGAAGGATATTAAAAAAATAAACGGAAAGGCCAAAAAATGAACGTACTTGACAAAATTATGAAACCAAAGTCCATAGCCGTAATAGGCGCTTCAACAAAACCGAAAACAATCGGCTCTGAAATTATGCAGAGACTGAGAGATTATAAATTTAACGGCAGTATCTATCCAGTAAACCCTAAAGGCGGTATGATAGAAGGATTTCAAGCCTATACTTCAATTGAAGAAGTTCCGGGCGAAGTTGATTTAGCCGTCATTGTAGTTAATGCAAAGTTTGTGCTCGATACAATTGACCAGTGCCACAGAAAAGGTATTAAAGGTCTTTGCATTATTACCGCAGGTTTTAAAGAAACAGGCAAAGAAGGCGCCGAACTTGAAGCGCAGCTGCTTCAAAAAGTCCGCGACTACGGTATGAGATGTGTAGGTCCCAACTGCCTCGGCGTTTTAAACACAAATGACTCTGTCAGAATGGACGCTACTTTCGCCGAATCCCTGCCCGTTAAAGGAGATATCGGCTTTGTTTCACAGTCAGGCGCTTTAGGCGGCGGTATTTTGAATATCTTAAAAGACTTAAACCTCGGTTTTGCACAGTTTGTTTCAATCGGCAATCAGGCTGACATTAACGCGGAAACAATGCTTGAATACTGGGAAAATGACGATGATGTAAAACAAATTCTTCTGTATATGGAATCCATCCAAAATCCGCAAAACTTCAGAAAACTGGCTTCCAGAATTACAAAGAAAAAACCCATTCTGGCGCTTAAAGCGGGACGCAGCGCAGCGGGAGCTTCTGCCGCAAGTTCGCACACGGGTTCTTTAGCAGGTGCGGATAAAGCTGCCGCAGCACTTTTGCACCAGTCAGGCGTTATAAGAGAATTTTCTCTTAAAAACCTTTTTGCAAATGCAAAAGCATTCTCTAACTGCCCTATTCCCAAAGGCAACAGAGTCGCTATCATTACAAACTCGGGAGGTCCAGGTATTATGGCAACCGATGCTGTTTGTGAATCAGGCATGCAAATGGCAAAAATTACCGATGAAACAAAAGAAAAACTAAGAAGCTTCCTGCCCTCCGCAGCTTCGGTCAAAAACCCTATTGATATGATAGCATCCGCTCCTATTGAGCATTATAAACAAACTCTTGAAACTGTGCTTCAGGATGAAAATGTCGATATGATAGCGGTTATCTATCTTCCTTTCCTCGGCTTAAAAGATATTGATGTTGCTCGGGCTTTAATGGAAATTAAGGCTAAAAATCCTCAAAAACCCATTATCGGTGTGTTTATGACAACATCTGACTTCTTTGTAAAAATCTCAAATATGGAAGTTAATATGCCTTTTTATATGTATGCCGAAGAAGCTGCAGAAGCTATGACAAGACTTGATCAACAGCGTCAATGGATGGAAAAACCGCAAGGCTCTGTTCCCTCCTACAGCGTTGATAAGGCAAAAGTGGAAGCCATTATTAAAAACTCGCTTAAAGAAGGCCGCGACCAGCTTACAACTCTTGAATCAATTGATGTTTTGGAAGCATACGGAATCCGCGCCTGCAAATACGGTTTAGCCACAAATGAAGAAGAAGTTGCAAAACTCGGTAATCAAATCGGCTATCCCGTTGTTATGAAAATGACTTCAAAGACAACTTCGCACAAAACCGATGTCGGCGGTGTAGTTGTAAACATTAAAGATGAAGAACAATTAAGGAGCGAATACAAAGCACTTCTTCAAAGACTGGAAGCAAAAGGTCTTTTAGAGGGCTTAGAAGGCGTTATCATTCAGGAAATGGTAAAAGGCTCAAGAGAGATGGTCTGCGGTATTGCAACCGATCCTCAATACGGTCCGATGATGATGTTCGGCTTAGGCGGTGTATTTGTGGAAGTTATGAAAGATGTAACATTCAGAATCGCGCCTTTAACCGATAACGACGCTATGGATATGATTAAATCGGTAAAAGCATACAAACTCCTTGAAGGTGCAAGAGGCACAACTCCCGCGCAAATCGGACAAATTCAGGAAACACTTTTAAGATTATCGCAGCTTGTCAGCGATTATAAATTCATTGACGAACTTGATATCAACCCGCTGTTAATCTCTGAAAAAACAGGCGAAGGAATCGCCGTTGACGGTCGTATCAAAGTACGCCTTGAAGAAGCTAAAAAAGCTCTGGGCTGCGATGACACCTGCGCTTGTGCAAAATAAACAATAACAGTAATTTAAATAAAATTCCCCGCAAGTTCTCCTTGCGGGGAATTTTATTTTATTAACGGGATAAAAAGTACCCCGAGCCTGTATTTTCTTAAATGTTAAATTTTGTAAAAAAACAGTTTTTATATTTAAGTTTTTGTTTGCCTGCTGCCGATAGGAAGTAAGTAAGCTGCAGGAGTGTGTAAAAAATGGAATTTAAATTTATTAAAATCGGAAATGATTCATCAAGCGCCGGTGTGAAAGCGGGCGGTAATTCTAATTTTATAAAAACGGGTAACAATACGGAAATATCAAGCGCTAATAACGCAGCGCCTTTGCAATCATCCGAAGAAAACCTGCAAAAAGCGGAAATATCCGAAGAAGATATCGGAGAAGAAAAACAAAGCAAACAAAACAGCGAGGCCGTTACGGACATTCCCGAAAGTATCCCCGAGCCTCCTGAAAATGGCGTGTCTAAAAAAAGCATAGACGGTGCGGTATCGTATAAAAAAGAAATTATTGAATATTCCGACAGAGAAATCGGGAATACCCCTATGTATCGTGAAACCATAGAGTATAACGACGGTACGGTTATTACTAATATTTATGACGGCGATAAACTGGTTAAAAGTATAGAGGATAAATACAGCGGCGACCCGAATAATCCTGAGCATAAAGATACAAGGGATACTGTTACATATTATTATGATGAAGAAGGAAATGTTTCATATAAAAGCAAAAGAATCGGCCAGCAGGAGTATTTGGGTGAAGTCGGCTGGGTAGATCATCTTGGAAAAAGCGAGAAAATATTCTACGATGAAGATGGTAATGAAATCAGGGAGATGACGTACAATCCCGAAACAGGCAAAGTTGAAAAAAGTGATGAATGGGAAAAACTCAATCATGACGCTTCCCTGTATACGCCGGGAGCAATGAGATGGTTTGACACTGAAAATAATTATTTAGGATATACATTGCCCACGGAATCAAGACTAAATGAGTATGACACCGGCAGGGATTCAAAATACGACCTAAAACCGTGGGAAAGATAATTTTCCGGCTGGTGTATTATAAAAATTAATAAATAATTACGTTCAATAACACCTGCTTGTTTTATGTGTTTATATCACCGTTCCGTCGGGCCGGCCGTTTATTTGTGTTACTTTTCCATCCGAGCGGAATTCTCTTAAAACAACTTCACCCTTGTTGTTTCTTACAAGTTCCCTTGCTGTTGTGCCGTCTTTTTGATATTCAATAAACCTTGAAGAAATAAATTCACCCGTTTCTGAATAATTTTGAAAAAGTTCGCTCGCTTTTGTTTTGCCATCCGGGTAATAGCAGGCGAAAGCACCGGTTGAAGCGTCTTTTGACTCTTTTAATGTTCCGTTTTTGTCAAATTTATAGTAGTTTCCTGTTATTTTATCGCTTACTATTTTGTCGCCGCTAAAGTTTTCATATATAACGGTGCCTGTTTTGCTGTCTGTTACCGACCTTTCAAATAATCCTATTCCCGGAATAAAGCTTTCCTGCACCTGTGCGCCGTTTGAATTTATATATGCTCTTTCAAGCAGCTCTCCCGTTGAATCTTTTTGCTCTTTTATTATTTTTACCATAGGAGCATTGTAAGCGCCCAGCGCGTCGAGAGATTTTTGCAGATCTCCGGGTGTGCCTGAACTAATGCTTTTTGCTGCATTTTTAAGTATATCAGCTGCGCTGTCCTGTGCATTTGTACTGATTTTATTTATAAAACCTTTATTTTTTAGTCCGGGTATTTTCATTTTGTCTCCTTTTTGTTGCATAAAATACAAAACATGTGAATACAAAAAATTGCCGCAGAATTTAACAAAAATTTATATATCCTCATACTAGCCTTCAGGGCAGTGTTTTGGGGTAAATAATAACCCATGTAACTAATTCTTGTGGGTTATATTTTTTTGTATTTTATGATATAAAAGTTATATTAGAAAAATTGGAGGCAATAGATATGGCATCAGAAAAAGTGGGGCAATTTGTATTTATGCTGCACTCACACCTTCCCTATTACAGAAAAGCCGGCATGTGGCCTTTCGGGGAAGAAAACCTTTATGAATGTATGGCTGAAACATATGTTCCTTTGCTTAACATAATCTCCGAACTTTATGATGAGGGGATTAAGGCAAAGCTTACCGTAGGCATTACGCCTATTCTGGCAGAACAGTTAAATGACGAACACTTAAAAGAAGGCTTTATTAAATACCTTGACTCGCGAATTGAAGCCGTATCGGGAGATTTGGAACGCTACCCCGATCCTGAGGTTGCGCACTCCCAGCATTTAAAATATCTTGCAAAGTATTATTATGACTGGTTTAACCACATTAAAGACCTGTTTATCAATAAGTTTAACAAAGACCTTATTGCAGGATTTAAAAAATACCAGGATTTAGAATGTATTGAAATAACAACATCGGGTGCAACACATGGTTTTTCACCACTCCTTGCAACCGATACAAACTTAAATGCCCAGTTTAAAGTAGGTTCCGACACCACAAAACGCTTATTCGGCAAAAAGGCAAAAGGCTGCTGGCTGCCTGAATGCGCATACAGACAGGGCTATGAATTTACGGGAAAAGACGGCAAGAAAAAATGGCGTCCCGCTATTGAAGTAACGCTTCAAAATAACGGAATTGAGTACTTTTTCACCGAATCTCACGTTATTGAAGGCGGAAATTCAATAGGCAACAGAAGAACAATCGGAGTTTACGGAAACATTGAATATATCCCGCTTCCTCAAAGAGAAAAAACGGGATACGACACCTACAGTGCATACTGGTTACCTGATGCACAGGTGGCTGTGATGGGTAGAAACGACAGAGCAGGTTTTCAGGTATGGTCGGCAGCGGACGGCTATCCCGGAGACGGCTGCTACAGAGAATTCCACAGAAAAGACCCCAACTCGGGCATGCACTACTGGAGGATTACTTCTTCCACGACGGATCTTGGCGATAAAATGCTTTATGACCCCGTGCTTGCAATGAGTCAGGTAAATTCAAACTCTGACCACTATACGACGCTTATTTACCATTTGTTAAATGACTACAAAATGGCGCACAATGGTAAAGAAGGACTTGTAATGGTGTCTTTTGATACCGAATTATACGGTCACTGGTGGTTTGAAGGTGTGGAATTTATCAAACAGGTAATCAAAAAATTCCATCAGTACCTGCCTGAAGTTGAAAGAATGACAGCAGGCGAGTATCTGCAGGCACACCCGCCGACGGAAGCTATCCAGATTCCCGAGTCAAGCTGGGGTCAGGGCGGACACTTCTGGGTATGGCAAAACCACTTAACAGAGTGGATGTGGCCGATTATCCACGCCTGCGAAAAAAGAATAATCGATATCGTATCAAGATACGAAAAACAGCCCGAGGACAAACTGCTTTTAAGAGCGCTTAACCAGCTTGCAAAAGAAAACCTTCTTCTGCAAAGTTCGGACTGGCCGTTTTTGATTACTACATGGCAGGCAAAAGACTATGCAACTGACAGGTTCAGAGAGCACGTTGAAAGATTTGAAAAAATTGCCGATATGATTGACAATAATTCAATCAACAACGATGAACTCGTTGCAATTGAAGCAATTGACAACTGCTTCCCTGAAATCGACTACAGAGTATATCTTCCTATAGAAGAGGGCGTTATTCCCCAGCAGGAAAAAAGACTTGCGCCTCTGTATGTTGACTAGGCGGATGTAAATATTTTATTAAACCCCGAAAAGTTTTTTCTTTTCGGGGTTTTTTAGTGTAGAATATTGTAAAAGTAAAAAGGAAAAATATATGAAAACTCTTGCAAACGGCAATATATGTGTTATTAACCACCCTTTAATAAAACATAATCTCAGTGTTTTAAGGGATGAAAAAACTGACGGCGAGAAATTTCGCGCCGCATTGAAGCGTATTTCTTATGCAGTTTTTCTGGAAGCTTCAAAAAATCTGCCCACGGAGGTTAAAAATATCAAAACACCTGTTTGTAAGTGCGAATGTGAGAGTATAAAAGAAGATTTAAATATAATAATAGCACCTATTTTGCGTGCCGGCATGATGTTTTGTGAAGTGGCGCAGGAAATGATGCCGCAGGCGCATATTCATCATCTGGGCATGTACCGTGACGAGCGCACGCTTCAGCCTGTCTGGTATTATAACAAAATAAGCGAGGCGCCTAAAGACCCTGAGAATACTTATGTTTTTGTACTTGACCCTATGCTTGCAACAGGAAACTCCGCGCTTGACGGGGTGGGCAATTTTATAAAAAAAGGTATTCCCCAGGAAAACATCACTTTTGTATGTCTGCTTGCCGCGCCCGAGGGCATTAAGCGCCTGAGCAGCACGTTTAACGGGGTTAAAATTATTACCTGCTCGATTGATAAAGAATTGAACGCCAGAGGTTATATAGTGCCAGGATTGGGAGATGCCGGAGATCGGATTTTTAATACATAAGTAAAATGTATGAAAATTGCCTGAACAATGAACATAATTAAACATTTTGTTGTATAATCTTTACATAATCAGTTAGAGGATTGATAAGGAATAAATTAGTGTTTGATTTCAACTGTGATTGCGCCCAGGAGTACGGGGTATATAAAAATGAGCAGGAACTGAAAACGGCGGAGTTTATGAGTTCCGTAAACATTGCCGCAGGTTTCCATGCGGGCGACCCTTTAAGCATTAAAAAGGCTATGGAGTTTGCCAAAGAACACAATGTTTCAATAGGCGCGCATATCGGTTATCAGGATATTCAGGGTTTCGGCTCAAGAAAAGTTGAGCTGACGGATGAGGAAATTGAAACAACCGTTTTATATCAAATCGGCGCCATTGCTTCATTTGCTCAGGCGATGGGTCTTGAAATCGAACATGTAAGGCTGCATGGGGCTATGAAAAATGAACTGAATGAAAACATTGATTTTGCAAAAAAAGTTGCCTGTGCCGTAAAGAAATTTAACCCCTGGCTGAATTTGTTTGTAAATAACCCTGAGACAAAAGAAATTCTTGAAAAAGAAACAGGCATAAAATGTGCTTATGAAGTTAATTTTGAGGACTATGGAACCATAAGGCAGATTCGTGAACTTGAAGTTAAGCCTGACACGCTGCACTTTAAAGATTTAGAAAGTGCAAAACGCGCGCGCGAGGTGCTTAAGCCTGCTCCTGTTAACTATAACCGCGTCGGAGGTCAGATTTAGCCGGTATGAAGATTTTTAAAAGAAAAGTCAAAATTCCAAAAGATGCCATCTGGCTTGTGCCCGGTTTAAAAATAAAAAGATGGTTTGCACTTATTATAATAGGCTCTGTACTTGCAGCTTTAGGGCTTACTTTTTTATTTAAGCTGGAACCTATATATTTTATTGTTGAAACCGCTAAAAAAATTGTCCATATTGTGCCTCCCGAGCCTGTGGGGTTTGTTTTTATACTTTTGGGTGCAATCATTTTCATTCAGGCATGGAAAAAAACAAACTTTACCACTCTGGGCTTAAGAGGAGAAAGGACGCAAAAATCTCTGGGGGAAGTGGTTTATCGCAAAATGAAACTTGACCATGGGCCAAAAATCGTCGCAGTCGGCGGCGGTACAGGGCTTTCTACCATGCTCAAGGGTCTTAAAAAAATTACCAACAATATAACGGCAATCGTAACCGTGGGGGATGACGGCGGCTCGTCAGGACGTTTAAGAGAAGAAATGGGCGTTTTGCCTCCCGGTGATATAAGAAACTGTATAGCGGCGCTCGCCGATGATGAGGACATTGTAACAAAACTCTTTCAGTACAGGTTTAAAACAGGTGAAGGGCTTGAAGGACACAGTTTCGGCAATCTTTTTATTACCGCTATGTCAAATATTTGCGGTGATATGATAAGCGCTATTAAGGAGTCTTCAAAAGTTCTTTTAATAAGAGGCCGTGTGCTTCCTGCCACAACGGATGATATGCGCCTTGTGGCAAAGATGGAGGATGGTTCAATTGTAAAGGGCGAGAGCCATATTCCCGAAGCGGGCAAAAAAATTATCGAACTTTCCTGTGAGCCTAAAAACTGCAAACCCTCTCAGGATGTAATAGAAGCCATAAATAACGCCGACCTTATAGTCCTTGGGCCGGGCAGTCTCTATACTTCAATTACTCCTAATTTACTTGTCAAAGAAATTTCATCCGCGATATTAAATTCAAAGGCTAAGAAAATATATGTCTGCAATATAATGACCCAGCCGGGAGAAACCGATAACTATTCTGCTGCAGACCATGCGGAAGTGTTATTTAAACATGCAAAACTTGTAACGGGAATTGTTGATAAAAAGCTCTTTGATGCAATTTTGATAAATAACTTTATGCCCCATAACCTTGCGAAAAAATATGAAGAAGCAGATTCTCTGCCCGTTGAGATTGATACATCAAGAATTAAAAAAATGGGTCTTGAAATAGTTATGAACAAGCTTATTGAGGATAATAAAGAGGGCCTTGTAAGGCACTCGCCCTCAAGATTGGCAAAGTCCATATACTGGTGGTATAAGAGAAGTTCCAAGAGACATCTGACAGTTAAAAAATAGTGGGTTTCATGAAAAAAACTGCAAAAAAAATTATTGATTTTAAAAAACAAGGGAAGAAAATAACCGCGCTTACTGCGTATGACTACTCTACGGCAAAATATTTTGATAAAGCGGGAGTAGATATCATTCTTGTCGGCGACTCTCTTGCCCAGGTGGCTCTGGGATACGGTTCCACAACACAAGTCAGTACGGATGAAATGCTTGTATTTACAAAAGCCGTAGCGCGCGGGGTTGAAAGCGCGCTTGTTGCGGCTGATATGCCTTTTATGTCTTATCATATATCTATTGAAGAGGGTATTAAAAACGCGGGCAGATTCATTCAAAACGGAGCGCAGGCTGTTAAAATCGAGGGTGCAAGCCCTTATATAATCCAGCTAGTAAGCCGTCTGACCCAAAACGGTATTCCGGTTATGGGGCATTTAGGTTTTACTCCTCAATATATAAATACAATAGGCGGTCATTTTGTATCCGGAAAAGACACCCGGGCAACGCTTGAGATTCTTCAAATGGCTCAGGCGCTTGAGAAGGCGGGCGCATTTAGCGTTGTTTTGGAGATGGTGCCTGCCGAGAGTTCAAAGTTTATTACAGAGCGGCTTAATATACCGACAATAGGTATAGGCGGCGGCAGGTATTGCGACGGTCAGATACTTGTCAGTGATGATATTCTGGGCAAATACGATAACTTCTGTCCAAAGTTTGCACGTCAGTATTCCAGCCTTAAAGATATAATTTATAACGTTGCGCGTGCATACTGTAATGATGTGGAAAAGGGCAATTTCCCCAGCATCTCGGAAAGTTTTACACTGGATAATGAAGAGGCGCGGAAACTTGAAAATTATACACAAAATTGAAGAACTTAAAAATATACTAAAAGATAAGAGAACTCTTGAAATCGGTCTTGTACCGACTATGGGAGCGCTTCATGAAGGTCATGCGAGCCTGATTAAAAAAAGTGTGGAGCAAAACGATTTTACAGTGGTGAGTGTTTTTGTAAACCCTGTTCAATTTGGTATAAATGAGGATTTTGACAAATACCCCAGAACTCTTGAAAAAGATGCAAAGCTCTGTGAAAACCTCGGCGCCGACATTGTTTTTGCCCCTGCGGTTGATGAAATGTATCAGGATACAAAAGAACTTACCCTTGTTTGTCCTCCGTATTCCGCCATAAATAAACTCTGCGGAAAAAGCAGACCCGGACACTTTGACGGGGTGGCAACCGTTGTATCCAAGCTTTTTAATATAACGGGCTGCACAAAAGCATATTTTGGCCAAAAAGATGCCCAGCAGCTTTTTATAATTAAAAAAATGGTAAAAGATTTAAATTTTAACGTTGAAATCGTTCCCTGTCCGATAGTAAGAGAAAATGACGGTCTTGCACTTTCAAGCAGAAATTCTTATCTTAAAGAGGAATCAAGAGAAGATGCACTTAAACTTTATAAGGCGCTTAAATATGCAAAAGAGCTTCGTCAAAAGGGCATAAATGACAGGCAGATTCTTTGCGACAGTGCACTTAAAATTCTTGAAGGCACGCTTGTTGATTATATTGAAATTGTTAATCCGGAAACATTTGAAGACTGGCAGGATGAAAAAGAGCCCGCTCTTATGCTCATTGCGGCAAAGATTGCACCCACGGATACAAGACTTATAGATAATATGGAAATATAGATGAAAAAATTTTATGCGCAGCTTTATAACTTTTTTATAGTTTTAAAAGTCATATGCCCCGTGATTTCGTTTTTTTATGCGCTTTTATGGCTTTTAAGCTTTTTCAATCTTGCCGTTTATGACATTTTAAATATCCCCTTTGAGCCTTTTGCCGAGTTTACAAGGAATATCATCCCTTTTAACATCGACTATGAGGACAGACTCATTGATATGTCTTATATTGTTTCTTCGGGACTTTTTATAGGTTTTCACTATATTTTTGACTTTTTTGCGCAACGGGTTATAGACCTTTACAATTTTGAAGAAATGAGAACGCTCCGCAAAAAAAGCAAAGAAGTGAACAGTATTAATACCATTCTTAAAAAAGAATTTGAACAGGAAGTTGAAAAATATGTGCGTTTTACCATTTTATTCAGCCTTGTTTTAAAACCCGCATACAATCTTTCCGTGAGCCGCAAGGGCGAGTTTGACCTTTTGAAAAAAGAGTTTTATTCAAATATTGTTAAAAATGTAAGCTCCAAATACAGAAATTCAAAAGGAATTATGTCTGACAAGCTTTTTCTCGTATGCGAGGATTTTTCAAGATTTGACGATTTTATCGGAGATTTTCTTGAAGAGCTGAAAGTTTTTAATGAATCTAATATAAAAAAAGATATAACAACCGAGTTTTCAATTTCAACGGATGCCATAAAATCGGGTGCAAATGTCTTTAAAGCAATGGAATTTCTTGAAAAAGTGGATTCTTTTAATTACAAAAATAAAATCATCTGCACTTCGGCATTTAAATTAAAATACGAAAAGAAACAGAACCCTAAATTTAAAATAATTCCGCTTGGAATATCGAGGTTTTTTATTGAACCTGATGATTTTGAAGATTTTGAGTTGTTTAATTTAAAACTCAGAAAGAAGAAATAAATTTTCAGGAATTTGTTTTAAAAGCCGGTGTTATGTCGTTAAAGACGATTTTTGCGCTGTTGAGCAGATTTTTTTCCCTGATTTCTCTTAAGTAGTCTTTTGTTAAAATGCTGCTGGATTTAACAAGTGCGAAGTTTTTAAACTCCATATACTCTTTAAAGGTTTTATAGTTTGAAAAACAGCTTTTTATTTTTATGTAAAGATTCCATTTTTTTGTTCTTTTGTCCAGACTGCGTGCCACAAAAGACAGGGCATCTTCAAAGTATATTTCAAAAGCGCTGTCCAGTACAAAATCCAAAACGTAGTCCGTGTTGTTGTATGTTGTAATGTTAAAGTATCCGTATACTTTGCCTTTTTGCTCATCTTCAAGGGTATAGGCAAAAGATGTTTTATCACTTATTCCGCATGCAAAATCCGGCTCAAATTGTTCTCTTGTTTTCATAAAATTCGGGCGCAGGTAAGAATGGATATTAGCGTTATAGAGTTTGCAAACTTCGCTTACGCGTATGTTTTTGTAAAATTTAAAACCTTCAGGTGTTATGTTTTCATTGTATTTTAAATTTTCTTTTTGCAGTCTGTACAGGTACTCTGCTGCGCTTTTTCTAAAGCCGCAGCCGTCAATAAAAAGCGAGAGCAGGTCGGCTCTTGTATCTTCCACTACCACCTGATATGAAACCGCTCCCATTGCGCAATATCTTGTTATTACATATTCAAGTAAGAGTTTTCCTATATCGAGGGAATTTTGCTCGAGAAATACTCTTGTAATCTTGAGTCTTTTTCTGCTTTTTTCATCTTTTTCAAGTGTAATTAGGCCGAGAATTTTATCTTTTTCATAAGCTACATAAGACTCGCTTAAAAATTTCATTCTGAGCGGCAGAAAATGGTGGATAAAAGCAATGACAGACGGTGTGAATGCCTGCTTTTCAAACTCAAAGCCGGTATCCTTAAGAACGTTTTTTAATTTTGAACTGTCATAAAAAACCGTACTTTTAATCTGCGTCATAAATATATGATATCATATTTTGAAATTATTTTTTGTCTGAAATTATTTTTTGTCTGAAATTATTTTTTGTCAAATTGCGCATAATCCGCTTCAATTTTTCTTGATAATTTCTTTGTGAAAGAAGTAAATTCATTTATTTCATTCAGTATTCCTTTAACAAAGTTTTTGGGGATATTCCTCACTTTGCAAAGTTTTTCCGGTTTTTCCTGGTTGTATGAGAAAAAGTTTCTGCGTATACCTTCTTTTAGCTTGGCGAATCTTTCCTGTATGAAATTTATTACCTCTGTACGTTTTAGTTCAAGCTGGTCTGAAAACTCTATAAAATTTCTTTTGGAGAGACCATGACCTTTATTTACATCTACAAGGCTCGGGTTTACACCTTGGAAAACATTATGTCTGACAAAAGGAACGGCATAGCAAAAGGCTATTCCTGCGGCAGCTATGCCCGCTATACATTTGAGTACGGGATGGCTTTTTGTACCTTTTTTAAGTTCAGCCTCAATGCGTTCTTTGTTTTTTGTATTGTCCGAAGTATCCGTTTGCTTGACGGAATCTTTATTGCGGCTGTTATTATCGGTTTGTGTTTCTGCACCCGCCATATTAAAATTATTAAATACGGGCGGCATGTTTGAAAGTTTCATATATAAGCCCTGTGCACACGTTCAAAAATAACAAAACCGTTCAAGAATTTTTTTTGCAACATGCGGCAGATATTGTTAAGTTTTATAAACAAATCACTCGGATTTTTTCCTGTATTCCTGGGGTGCGTCTTCTCTTTCCTGATTCCAGCGCTCTAACCCCATTTGTTTTCTGACAAGTCCTATGCCGACATGCACGCGCCACTCATCCATTTTAAGCTGTGCTGCAAGGATTTTATGGCAGCCGATAGGCGGCAGCGGCAGCAAAGGCTCGTAAAGATTTTTTATGGCCATTAACTGATCCGGCGTGATTGCAAGTTTTCTTTTGGGATATGCAATTTTTGGCAGCATCATTTTTTGTCTTATAAGATTTA
>DVFS01000037.1 GCA_018713115.1 Candidatus Galligastranaerophilus faecipullorum | reverse complement strand
GGCGGAAAAATATAATTCTGAGTGAGTTTGAGAGCCGCGACGAGCGGGTCGAAAACGCAACTGTCGATAACCGCCGTTGTGAGTGCAGTATTTTGCCCGGGCTTACGGTTTTCCTTTCATCCGCCTTATATAGGCGCTTGCGCCCTCAAGGGCTGAATTTTGCACTTCTTTTTCGCGTGTTTTAAACATTTCACCTGCGCTTGCGTTTAAATCCTTGTCCCTGTAGGGGATGGCGGCTTTTGTATTCAGGAGTCCGAGTTCATAATCATCGAGCGGGGTTTTAATAAATGCCTCATCAAGTGCCGCGACGGTTGCGAAGGAATGGCCTTTTTCATTTTCCGCCTTGCCCAGTTTAAAGCCTGAGATGTCCATGGCTTTTCTTACGGGCTGTGCCGAGCAGTATGTTACAAGAACGCCCGTTTCTTTTATAACTCTTCTTATCTGTTTAAAAAACTCCACGCTCCAGAGCGTGGGGAGTTTATTTGGTGCAAAGGCGTCAAGGAAAATGACATCATATTTATGATTAAGAGTTTTAATAACCTTTCTGGCATCGTCTATGTAAAAATTTATCTTTGCGCCCGTAAGTTCTTTTTTGCCTGCGATAAAATCATTGATTTCAGGCATGAAAAAATCCGCCCGCGGCGAGTAGTCGACAAGTTCTTTATCAATTTCAAGCGCGTCAATTGTGATATTGCAGTTTTTATAAAAAGCAAGGGCGTTTTTAGAGTTGTAACCTATGCCGTAGCATATATCTAAAACCCTTATGAAGTCTGATTCTTTGGTTCTTTTTTCAAAATCGGAAGGGATTATGAATTTCTCAATGCTTTCTTTTTGGGCGCCTTCTCTTGAATGGTATATTTCATCAAGTTCCGGATTATAAAGCCCCTGAGAGCCGTCTTTCGTAATGAAAATTTGAGCATTTTTCATAGTTAAATTATACAAAAAAAACGGGGCTTGAGCCCCTTTAAATATTATATGTTGATATTATGAGTACTTAAATGCATTTATGCTTATCAGGCAAGGAAATGCGCCAGAAGAGCCATAAATATTACCATTATGACAAATAAAGCGCAGCCTATAAGCACATCTTTATTGTTGTGTTTAAATTCATTCATTTATTCTTTAAAGCCTTTCTACCTTAAAAATCTCAGGTAAATGTATGCACTGCTCAGTACAAGTGAAATAAAGACACAGATTGCGCCGTATTTCATAAAGTACAGGAAGCCTATGGGATAACCTTTGTTTGCCGCATTTTCAGATACGTATACGTTTGCTGCGGCACCTATTATGGTAAGGTTTCCGCCAAGGCATGCGCCCAGTGACAGACACCACCAGATAGGATAAGCGTATGCAGCGCCGAGTTCACGCTGTATTTCCGCAATTAAAGGCGCCATAGTCGCAGTGTAGGGAATGTTATCTATAATGCCTGACGCGATGCCTGAAATCCACAGGACAAGTCCGCAGGTCATGGCTTTTGAACCTTGTGTTACGTCAATGAGCCACTGGGCCATAAGTTTTATGCCGCCTGAAGCTTCAAGTGCGCCGATTATTATAAATAAACCTATAAAGAAAAATATTGCATTCCACTCAACATCGCGAAGGATTTCGGTCGGTTTTTCAAAAAGCAGAAGTGCGCATGCGCCTATCATCGCAACGGTGCTTGTTTCAAGGTGCAGCTTATCATGCAGTACAAAACCTGCTATAACAAGCACAAGTACCAGAAGCGAACGTATCATAAGCGGTTTGTCTTCAATTGTTTTTGAATTGTCAATTTCCATAACGGATTTCATTTTTTCTTCAGTTGTGGTGAGTTTTTTCCTGAAAAGCAGATACATGACAAAAATTACCGCAAGCAGAATTATTGCAACAATGCCCGTTAATTCATTTATAAAGTCCATAAATGAAAAACCTGCGGCCGAGCCGATGATAATATTCGGGGGGTCGCCGATAAGCGTTGCCGTGCCGCCTATGTTTGAAGCAAAAACTTCAACGATAAGATAAGGAATGGGGTTGATATCAAGTTTTTTAACGATTGCAAAAGTAATGGGCAGAATCAAAATAACCGTTGTAACGTTATCTATGAGCGCACTTACAACTGCCGTGAATATACCCAGCATAAAAAGAATTTTAACCGGGCGGCCTTTAGTGAATTTTAAAAGTTCATTTGCCAGCCAGTTGAAAATGCCGCTTCTTGTGGTTATTGCAACAATAATCATCATAGAAACAAGCAAAAAGATTACGTTAAAGTCGACAAAGTTAATGTAGTAGTGCGGGTTTATCGCGCCGTCTACTGTTTTTGTCTGGCTTACAAGGTTGAGCAGAATTACCGCCACGGCGCCGATAAGCGCTATTGTTACTTTGGGAATTCTCTCAAGTGCTATAAAAATATAAGCAAGTATCAAAACCGAAGCGCTCAGCATTACGGCGTTGTTTGCTATAAATGTTTGAATTGTTTCAAGCATAGTTTATCTCCCTGTCCTCTGAAAGTTTAAAACAGCAGCAATTGCTACTGCGACTGCTTCTTCTTCACCTGCGGGGGCTTTCTTTTTAACCGTTGTTGTTTCAACAACCTTAGGCGGGAATTTTTTATTTAAATATCTTACAATTGCGGCAGTTAAGTCCATTGCATAAACCATGATGATTAAGAAAGCAAAAACCACAACCATGCCTACAATGGTTATAATTGTGCCGTCTGTTACGGCTTTCAAAATATTTTCCATTATTATTCTCCTTTAGTTAATGTTTTGTAACAAAAAATAAAAGAGAACACATTACGGCGCCCGCCTGTTGATTTCGGTTGAGTATGCGAGTTTAGTGCAATTTATTTTGAGAAATGAACTGTCATAAATGTATTTTATAAGCGCCTGAAAGCGGCTGTATCGGAATTCTCCGGATAGGTGCGCCGTAAAATGATTATTGGATTCTCTCTGGTTTGATATTTGTTTTGCCGAGAAAGTCTGGCATACAAAATGCGAGTCATTCTGGGATTTGTTAAGCATGCCGTTTTGGGAGCTGTTAATTACAAAATTTGTATCTGCACGCCCCTCTTGCGAACACGGGAAATTGTCGCTGCAAAGAGCGGTATAGGTGAACAGCTGAACACATATAAATATGAAAGTAAGTAAAATCCTCAAATTCATAATTGTATTGTATATGCAAAAAACTATCCTTGCAAGGCAAGACCGTCAACAAGCACAAAACGCCCTAAGGGCAGGACTTCGCAATAGTTTTTAAGCGAGTCTATAAAGCATTTATTTTCGCAAAAACCGCCCGATATGCATATTTTATCAGGGTTTTTGGTAAAATTGTATGCATTGTATGCTATACCGTGGATGAATTTTGAAATGGCAATTTTAGGCTCAAGTCCGCCCGATACATCGTCCATTATTTTCTCCAGCCCGAAAATACCGCAGGTGACGGGGTATTTTTCTTTGTTAAACTCCAATTCTTCAACCCTTACGTCATAAAACTTTAAAAGCATTTCAATAGTAGCGCCCGTTGCTGCAGCACAGCTTGAGTTCCAGTCCATATCGCAGAATTTTGAATTTTTGTATTTTACCCATTTAATATCTCTTGAGCCTAAATCAAGCGCTATAAAATTATCTTCAAGGTATTTTTTTGCACCATGCGCAAGGGCTACAACTTCATTTTCGTAGTTTTTCGCGGTTTTATCCGTTGTGTGTCCCGTCATTTTTTCGTATTCAAAGTTAAATTTCCTTGCCTCGGATGTCGGATAAACGCTGTATTTTCTTTCTTGTGCGGGTGTTATTTCAAGTATTTTTGACCAGGTTGTGCCTGCATCTATGTAAAATTTTGACCTGTTCATCTTAACCTCAAAAATGCTTCTATTTTAGCATAAGCGGAATTGGACGGCACGGCGTCTATATCTATGCAAAGACCGTTGTACTTATCCGCAAGGTATTTTGCAAGTGCTGTTTTTGCGCAAAAAGTCTGGGCAAAAAAGACTGTCGGAATATCAGGCTCAACATAGAGTTCAAGTTCCATATTGGCGGGGTTTTTAGCCTCCACACATCTTGTCCAGCCAAAGACGTGGGTGTTGTCGGGGAAAAGGTCAAGTATATTTAAATCATTAGGCGGAACACCCCAGAAGCCAAACTGCGCACGCGAGGGTTCAAGGTGCGAGTAGTCTTTTTGCTCCACGATATTTGCGGTTATAAGTTCGATTTTTTTCTTAAGCGGCAGAGAACTCTTGCATATGGGGACATCGGGCAGTTGATTTAGCGGCAGGGTGTCTTCAAAATAAGATATTTCAACTTCAAAGCCTTCGTTTTTCAAAAGGTTTGCCGCAAAAAAACCGCTGTCGCATTTGTCTTTTCCTGCTGCGGCAAGGATTTTTATTATCCTGTCTTTAAGATAAAAAGAGTTGTCAAAGATGTTTTTTATTATCCCGCAATACGCGTCAGGTGTGAATTTTGAGGGAGGATAGTTAAAGCATATGTCTAAATCCACCCATTTTGCCCGAGGGTAGAGTTTTTTTGTTTTGTTTATTAAATCGGGATGAGGATAACCCCAGAATGCGATTATATCTTTTGTCATAGGCTTAAATAGAGATTTATTTCATCAGTGTCGTTAAGTTCGGTGGCGGTTGTAAGGATTCTTTTATCATCCAGTGCAACTCCGCCAAGAATCCCTTTTTCTTTAAGGTTTTCAAGGTGAGTGCGGGCATTTTGCCCGTCTTTTACTTCATAAACAAATTCGCTAAAGAAATTGTTATTTAAAATTTTATAGCCCTTGTCTTTAAGACCCTGTGCAAGAAGATGGGCGTTTTTGTATGCAAGGTAGTTTACCTCCCTGAATCCTTTTTCTCCAAGAAGGCTCAGGTACAAAACCGCGCACAGTGCGCAGTGTGCCTGATTTGAACAGATATTGCTCGTTGCTTTTTCGCGTCTTATATGCTGTTCTCTTGCCTGAAGCGTCAGAACATAGGCGTCTTTTCCTTCTCTGTCAACGGTTTTTCCTGCGATTCTTCCCGGGAGCTGACGTTTATAGGCGTCTTTGCAGGCGATAAATCCGCCGTAAGGTCCTCCGAAGTTCAGCGAAAGTCCCAGCGTCTGAAAATCCCCGACCGTAATATCGCTTTTTGGCGGCTCAAGAAGAGAAAGAGAGGAAATATCCGTGCAGGCAATAATAAGTTCATCCGCATTTTTTTCGGGTATATCAACTATCTCACCCGTGTAGTCGGGTGTTTGGCAGAGTTTGCAGGCTAAATCCGTATCTTTGCAGTCTTGTCCGGTTACAAGCTCAATGTCTGCCGCAAAAAGATAGGTTTTAATTACTTCAAGGTAATTCGGGTTAATACCTTCTTTTACAAAGGCTTTGTTTTTGCGTTTTATGCGGCAAGCCATTAAAATCGCTTCAGCTGCAGCGGAAGCACCGTCATAGACAGAAGCGTTTGCTGCGTCCTGCGCACAAAGCGAGCATATAATTGTTTGAAATTCATACATTATCTGCAATGAGCCCTGTGAAATTTCAGGCTGATAGGGAGTGTAGGCGGATAAAAACTCATATCTTGAAGCAGTGTCAAAAAGCGCTGCGGGAATGAATTTTTTATAGGCGCCCGCGCCTAAAAAGCAGATGTAGTCCGTTTTATTTTTTTGTGCTGCTTTTTTTAGTTTTTTTTGTGCTTCAAGCTCGCTGAGTGCTTCGGGCAAGTCGAGTTTATTTAAGCGCGCACGGGAAGGTATGACATCAAAAAGCTCATCGGGAGTTTTAATGCCGATATCTTCGCACATCTGTGTGCGGTCTTTATCGCTCAGAGCTTCAAAGTTATACATCTAAGCCACTTCTTCTCTGTAGTCTTCGTATTCCATAAGACCCAGTGTATCTTCACTTAAAGTGCCGCTTTTAACTTTTATAAGCCAGCCTTTTTCCCAGACATTTTCATTGATAAGTTCGGGTGCGTTTATAAGTTCTTCATTGATTTCCACAACTTTTCCGCTCACGGGCATATAGATTTCGCTTGCGGCTTTAACGGATTCAATGGTGGCAAAAACTTCACCCTTGGCAAATTCGCTGTCAACTTCGGGAAGTTCGACAAATACGATGTCGCCTAATTGTTCAACAGCATAGTCAGTGAGTCCTATAGTGCATAAATTACCGTCATCTAAAACCCATTCGTGGCTTTTGGAACAAAGTATCCCTTCCGGTGGTCTTTGAGTGCTCATTTTATCTCCTATTTAACATATTTCTTCTCTACAAAAGGTTTTTTGACAATTTTGGCATTGTACAATTTATTTCTTACCATAATTTGTATATCCGTGCCAATACTTTTTTCCTTTGTGTTAAGCGATGTTGCTAAATTTGCATTTTCTCCCGTAAAGGAAATCAGGCAAAAACCTATGCATTTGCCGAGTATCGGCGAAATTGAACCTGATGTTACAACCCCGCACTCTCTGCCTTCAATAAAGACTTTAGCCCCGTGGCGCGCTATTACCCTGTCGTTTATTTCAAAGGCAAAAAGTTTCTGTCTTAAGGGTGTGTTTTTAAGTTTTTGGTTTAAAATAATTTCCCTGCCGTTGTAGTCTTCTTTTTTGTCTTTTGGTATTGACCAGCCTAAATCGGCTTCAAGAGGGGTGATATCTTCGTTAATATCCGAACCGTAAAGGCATAAAGCGGCTTCAAGTCTTAATGTATCTCTTGCACCTAAACCCACGGGCAAAATTGAAAATTCTTCCCCGAGCTTTAAAAGCTCATTCCATAAAAACTTTACATCGGAGTTTTTTGTAATTATTTCAAATCCGTCTTCGCCCGTGTAGCCTGTGCGGCAGAGGTATACGTCTTTGTTTAAAAGCTTTGTTTCTTTAATGGTAAAAAACCCGGGCTGTTCCTCTTCTTTTAAGCCTGATTTTTCAATGATTTTATGTGCGCAAGGTCCCTGAAGGGCAATCATTGAAAAATCGTTAGAGCGGTCTTTTATTTCTACATCAAAACCGTTTTTATTCATATTAAACCAGTCAAGGTCGGCTTCAATTCTTGATGCGTTTACAATTATTAAATACTTATCTTCAAGACGGTAGGTAATTAAATCATCAACCATGCCGCCGCTCGGGCAGGTCAGCTGGCAGTAGTGAGCATGGTTTCGGGTAAATTTTGAAACATCCTGAGGAACAATTTTTTGCAGGTATTTAAGTGCGTCTTTTCCCGACACAAAAACCTGTCCCATATGCGAAACATCGAAAATCCCGACATTTGTGCGTACTGCCTTGTGCTCATCTATTATTGAACTGTAGCTCACGGGCATATCCCAGCCGCCAAATTCCGTCATTCTGGCATTAAGCGCGATGTGTTCATCATGTAGTGTTGTCTGCTTCATTTTGATACCTCTTATCTTACATATATTCTTGGCAGGCGGACTTTCAAGCGGCAGGTAAGTTCGTAGTTTATTGTATTTAACTCCTGCGCCCACTTATCGATAGAGAAGAAATTCCCTGCTTCATCATCCCCCAGAAGTGTTATAATATCTCCGTTTGAGGCTTCGATATCGCCTATGTCAAACATCATCTGGTCCATGGTGATTCTGCCGATTTGTTTGATTATTTTTCCGTTCAGCGAGGCTTTTATTTTGCCCGACAAACATCTTGAAACACCGTCTGCGTAGCCTATCGGGATGGTTGCGACTCTTGTTTTTTTATCCGCAATAAAAATATGCCCGTAACTTACGCCTTCGCCCTCATTTACCGTATGAATATTAGTAATTCTGCCTTTCAGACCTATGACCTGTTTTAAATCAGGAAGTTGAAATTTAGGTTCAATGCCGTAACTTAATGGTGTAAGTCCGTATAAAATTATCCCCAGGCGCACCATATCAAATTTCATATCATCAAGATAAAGTGCAGCGGCGGAGTTGGAGCAGTGCACCGTTATGTCTTTTGTATCAACAGAGTTTATTGCTTTTTTAAAGTTTTCGATTTGTTTTTTTGTAATAATGTCCGATTCAACATCTGCAAAGTGGGTAAAGATACCCTCTAAATCCAGATATTTTGCTGATTTTGCCCTGTTAAAGAAATCAATTGCAAGTTTTGGGCTTATTCCTATGCGGTTCATTCCCGTGTCGATTTTTATATGCGCTTTTAGCTTTTGTCCCCCGAGCCTTTCGCTTATAAGCCGTGCGGCTTCAAGGTGCTCGTCGGAGAAGATTGACACCGCTATATCGTTTTTGATTGCCGTTTCATAAGCCCAGATGGGGACAGAGCCTAAGACAAGAATGGGCGCGGTTATTTTGTTTTGTCTGAGTTCAAGCGCCTCATCCACGCTTGCAACACCGAATGCGCTTATCCCGCATGCCAGAAGCACAGGCGCGCACATAACACTGCCATGCCCGTATGCGTCAGCTTTTATGACGGCGAGGAGTTTGGGATTTTTTCCGTCTTTAAGAATTTGTTTTTTAATCTCTAAAATATTATGTTCAAGATTTCCCAGATTAACTTCAACCCACGCGTCGCGGTGTTTATTTATAAAAGTTCCCCTAAAATTCTGCATTGTTTAAACAAAGCTCCAAAGTATTTTCCATAAGCATGGCAATTGTCATAGGGCCTACGCCTCCGGGTACGGGAGTGATGAATGATGCAGTTTTTGAAACTTCTTCAAAATCGACATCGCCTTTGATTTTTCCTTCAAAATCCCGTGTAATGCCTACATCCACGACAACGGCGCCGTCTTTGACAAAATCTTTTTTAACAAGTCCGCAAATGCCTGTGGCACTGATTAAAATATCAGCTTCGCGCGCAATTTCACTCAGATTTTTTGTTTTTGAATGCGCCATGGTAACCGTTGCATTTTCGTTTAACAAAAGTACCGATAAAGGCTTTCCTACCATATTTGAGCGCCCTATTACAACTGCATGTCTGCCTTGAATTTCAATATTATATTTTTTTAAAAGCCTGATAACTCCTTTAGGTGTGCAGGATACAGCATAAGGGTTTGAATTTGTCAGGAGTTTGCCGCAGTTTATCGGATGGAAACCGTCCACGTCTTTTCCGGGGTCGATAAGCTCGATGAAATCCCTGCTTTTAAGGTGTTTTGGCAGAGGCAGCTGCAAAAGTATTGCATGCGTGTCTTTGTCACGGTTTAAGTTTAAAATTAAATTCTTTAATTCTTCCGCGCTTACGTTTTCTTCAAGCCGGTATACTTTAGAGGTGAAGCCCAGCTCCAGCGCTGTTTTTTCTTTGTTTTTAACGTAAATCTTTGAAGCAGGGTCTTCACCTGCAAGAATAACCGCAATTGATGGTTTTTGAGGCATTTTTGCAACGCGCTTTTTAATGTCTTCCAAAATCTCTTTAGAGCAGGTTTTACCATCCAGAATTACAGCCATTAAAATGCTCCTTCCTGCGGCAGATTAAGCCTCGGGTAGAAGTCTTTTATCATTTCTTTGATTTTATTGTAATCCGCCTCTTCGCCTAAATCCTCAATTATGCCTAAAAGATTGAGATTGTTGAGGTTAATTTGTTCTACGTATTTATTTAAATTTTCTTTTTTTGCCTTATTTAAGATAACGCCGAACTGGCCGTCTGCGGCGTATTTTTTTGAAAAATCATAAATTTCGCCTGCAAGATGGACTGATTTTTGATTGGGATTGGCAACGATAATTGCCGTATCTACCGGGTAGTCGACAAGCAGATTGAGATATTTTAAATCAAATTCCGAATCAAAAATTACAAAATCATACCTGTCGATAAGTTTTACAAGAGCGTCGTTCATCTGCTTTGTAATAGGGCAGCGGCAGTCTTTAGAGGCTACAAACCAGGAAACTATAATGTCCGTGTTCTCTTCGACTTCTTCAAGAATGTCTTCAAGCGCCCATTCAATGTACTCCTGTTTTGTCATGCCTTTTGGTATGCCTGTTTTGTATTCGTGTTTGCCCGAGCGTATGCCGTAAATCGTATTTCTGGATTTCAGTCCGAAACTTCCCGCAAGCTCGCAGGAGAGGTCAT
This sequence comes from Candidatus Galligastranaerophilus faecipullorum, assembly GCA_018713115.1. Taxonomy (GTDB): domain Bacteria; phylum Cyanobacteriota; class Vampirovibrionia; order Gastranaerophilales; family Gastranaerophilaceae; genus Galligastranaerophilus; species Galligastranaerophilus faecipullorum. The sequence goes on along the minus strand of DVFS01000037.1, from coordinate 8,761 downwards.
TATCTACAAGAAGAATTGAAGAGTCGGGGAAGTACTCTCTTATAAGCGAGCAAAAAGCCCTTGTAAGGGTGGTTTTACCGCTTCCGCCTTTTCCTAAAAGTGCAAGGGTGTGTGTCATATTTTCACCCCGCATTTTTCTTTAAGCCTGAGCGAAAGTTCTTTTGTAAGTGCAAGCGCCTTAAGCGCGCCTTTTTCATCAAGCGAGCCGCAGCCGCAGCTCGGGGTAAAGAAAGTATGTTCCAAAAGAAGGTCTTTATCTACCCCTTTGTTTAAAAAACATTTAAGAGCGTCGTTGAATTTTTCTTCCAGTTTATCAATATCAAGCGCTGCAAGTGCTTCCTTATCCAGTGTCGGAACAATCCCAAAGGCGAGATATCCGCCGTTTTGAATAAACTTTTGTGCGGCATTTGCAAAATTTGCAACATTCTGCGCGTAAAAATAAGCGTCAAAGTTGACGATATCAACCCCGCAGGAGAGTGCAATTTCCCAGTCTGTCTTTCCGCAGCAGTGGATGCCCGGGATTGCGCCGAATTTTTTTAAATCCGCGGCAATGATACCGAGCATTTCGATGACATCTTTACTTTCGACCGACAAAAACGCACAGGAGCCGACCTGAGAAATCGATGGTTCGTCCATAAAAATAACAGCCCTGGCGTTTGCTGCAGCCTTTTTGAATCTCATAACCTGCCAGAGTGCTTTAAGTGAAAGGGTTTTAACGCAGACATCTTTTAAGATGTCGTTATAGTAGGCACATTTGCCTTCGTTGTCGTTTAATGAAGTTGAAAATGTGAAAGGCCCTGTGATTGAACCTTTTACAAAGTCCGGATTTTGACTTTCCAGTTTTTTTAAAAAAGGAATAAGCGTGTTTGAATTAGGCGGTAAAATGGCATATTTTTCAAGGATTTCTTCACATTCTTCAAGAGATTGGGCGGCTGTGACCGTTTCATAGTCAAAAAACAGTTCTTCAAGCTTTATAAAAAACTCTTCTCCGTCAGGTAAAAGAAAATATTTATCCCCTTCAAAAGTCAGTCCTGCAAGGTTTTGCGTGAACTGAAAAACCATGTCTTCTTCGCGTGCAAAATGCGGAAGCTGGGGCCAAAACGGCATGCTTTTAAAATTTTCAAAAATAAAATCCAGTGACTTTTCAGGTGCACCTTCGCCCTTAAGAGGCAGGGAGCCAATGCCTGTGTAATTTAAAGTTAACTCGCTCATAGATTTTATTTTATTATAAAATTAAAAAGAAGTAAAATTTATAAACGAGGTAAAAAGTGCGAAAAGACTATAAAAACATACTTTTGATAAACTGGGGCGGAATAGGTGACGAGATTCTTTTTATGCCTGTTATTGACAGTCTTAAAAAAGAGTATAAAAATGCAAAAATAACTCTGGCGCTTGAACCGAGAAGCGCCTGTATAACCCAGCTCTGCCCGCTTATAGATGAGGTTATTAAAACAGATATTAAAGCTCCTGGTATTAAAAAATATTTTAATATGCTAAAGTTTTTGTTTAATGTCCGGCAAAAAAAATTTGATATTGTAATATCAAGCGGAAAGTCGCCTCTGGTTGCAATTTTATTGTTTTTAACGGGAATTGCGGAGCGTATAGGATTTAAGTCAAAAACTTCTTTTCTTTTGACAGAAAGCGTTGAGTTAAATGAAAATCAGTATGCCTCAAAAATGTATCACAGCCTGATTTCTCCCGTTTGTGATATAGAGTGTTCTCTGCCCGAAATAGCTGTCGATAATGATTATGCTCTGCCCTCACCCCTTGAGGCAAAGGGGTTTGTGGCAATTCATCCGGGGGTGAGCAAAATGAGTATAAGAAAAAATATACTTAAATGCCCCGATTTAACTTTCTGGGAAGAACTTATTTTATCATTGCTTGAAAAAGGCGAGAAAGTGGTGCTTTTCGGTACGGGTGATGATGAAGATTTAATTTCAAAAATCTGCAAAAACGAAAATATTACAAATAACGAAAATTTTATAAATTATTTTAAAAAGACAAAGAGCCTGCTTGATATGGCAAATATGTTTGCAAAGGCAAAATGTGTAATATGTGCGGATTCGGCGCCTATGCATGTGGCTGTCGGCACAAATGTAAAAACTTTTGCAATATTCGGCCCTACAAATGAAGAAAAACTTTTGCCTAAAAATGAAAAGTTTATTGCAATAAAAAATAACGTTCCCTGCAGGCCGTGCTTGTGGCACAAAAGAGCCTTTAACTGCGTACACAGCGATTGTCTTAAGATTGATTATAAAGAAATTATAAGCAAAATTTAGCGGTGATTTGCTTTTAAGTGTGTATTTATTGTAATATTTTCATAGGTTTTGAGTAGAATGAGGCTTAAAATATATGAAAAAGATATTTTGTTTGCTGGCTTTAGGATTATTGCTGATTTTTGCGCAAGCTGCGCGTGCGCTTGAGGTGACGGATGTAAAAAATGACCACTGGGCGGCTGCGGCAATTGCAAATGCGCTGAATAAAGGATTTATGGGCTTTAAAAGCGGTTACAGCTTTGCGCCTGATGATACCCTTCAGAGAGCGGAATTTATTCATTCGCTTTTAAAAGTAATTAAAAGCGGAGATATTGTTGCAGGCACCGCAACGAAATTTAAAGATGTTGACTCGCAGACTCCTTATGATGAAAGCATTTTGACCTCCGAGCAATTAAGGCTTATATTCGGTTATCCCGATTATACTTTTAAGCCCGAGCAGTCCATTTTGCGCTCGGAAGCAAATGCGGTTATTGCAAACGTTACAAAAGGATTTTACGGAGATATAAATGTTCTGGATTCTTTTGACGATGCCGACAAAATCCCCAACTGGGCGCTTTATTCATACATTAAGAATGTTGTAAACAAACTTTATGTCAACTACCCTAATCCTAATGAATTCAGACCCAACGACTATTTAACCCGTGCAGAGGCGGCTGTATTATTTGAAGCTGTTGAAAAACAGCTGAGCCTTGTTGAAGATAAATTCAGAAAAACTTCAAATAAAGTACCCACGGAGTTTTTGGGCACAAATACTCTTAAACTTGTTGAAGGCGCGCCCAGAAGTACTGTTAACCTCTATAATACAAAAACGGTTATAGAAGCCGGAAATATTATACTCGTTAAACCTGATCAGCCTATCGAAAGCAAAAAGCTTGAGGTCGGCGACCAGCTTGTGTTCAGCGCTCCCGCTGATGTTTATACACAGGAAGGCACGTTCCTCTATCCTGCCGGAACAAAATTCGTTGCTGATGTACAAAAGATTAAATATACGCCTTTCAGACACAAAAAACAGAAAAACCTTATTGTTTTAAGAAAATTCTACATTCCAAACGGTGTGAGCCACCAGATGGCAGGTGTCACCTATACAACGGATAAAGGCTCTGTTGTCACGACAAAAACCGTTGATAAGAAAAATCCCGTAAAAGAAAATTACTTTGCAGGTGCAAAAGAAATTACAAAGGCGGAATTTCGCATTAAATACACGGATAAATTATCCCCCGTGGTTAAATACGATATGAAGGGTGATGAGATTGTATACATCTTGCTTACGGGTGATATGGTTATTCCTAATGAAAACTACTGGGAATTTGAAGTTGAAGACGAAACGCAGGAGGTTGACGATTCTATTCCCTCGCATCAGGATATGTAAAATAAAAATAAAACCAAATAAAAAGCGGCTCAAATTAAAGAGCCGCTTTTTTTATCATAATTAAATCTTTGAGCGTTAAGTCCCTGGGCGAGCCTTCCTGTGTTGAGTGCTGCCTTAAAAGGTATGAAGGGTGCAGAATGGGGATGAATTTTATTCCCTCGAAACCTTTGACATTGTCAAAAATCTCTCCGCGGATTTTTGTTATTTGAAATTTTTTGTCAAAAAAGCTCTCTGCCGCAGTTGCGCCGCAAAGTACGATAACAGAGGGTTTGAGAGCTTCAATCTGGCCTTTTAAGAATCTTTCGCAGGCGGCTTTTTCTTCTTTTGTCGGTTTTCTGTTCTCGGGCGGACGGCATTTAAGTGTATTTGCAATATAGAGGTCTTTATGCCTGTCTATACCCGCCTGTTTTAAAAACTCGTTTAAAAGCTTTCCGGCGCGCCCCACAAAAGGTTTGCCCTGCTTGTCTTCATCCGCTCCGGGCGCTTCTCCTATGAGCATTATTTTTGCATTTTTTGAGCCGTCCGAGAAAACGGTATTTATTCTTGTTGCGCAGAGTCCGCAGGCTTTGCAGTTTCTGGCTTCGTTTTCAAGTTTTTCAAGCATTAGTTTTTGTATTCCTTTTCAAAACCGAAAAGCGATGATACGCTCTGGTCGTCATGGATTCTTGAAATTGCTTCGCCTAAAAGCGGCGCAATGCTTAATTGTGTGATTTTTGTGGGTATAAATTCATTTTTCAGAGGAATTGTATTTGTAACGATAACCTCTTTAATGGGAGCTTCGTCCAGCCTTTGAAGCGCGGGGCCCGAAAACACCGGGTGGCATGCGCAGACGTAGACTTCTTTTGCACCTTCTCTTATAAGAAGTTTTGCCGCTTCGCATATTGTTCCTGCGGTATCAATCATATCATCAAACATAACGCAGACTTTACCTGAAACATCGCCTATGACATGATCTGCAATTGCGACGTTGTGTTTGTCGCGGCGTTTGTCAATGATTGAAAGCGGACAGTTAAGTGCTTTTGCAAAGGAGCGCGTTCTTTGAACCCCGCCTGTATCGGGAGAAACCGCCATAAGCACATCGGATGGAATATTTAAATTTTTAATGTAATCTACAAGAACGGGAGTAGAGTAAATGTGGTCAACAAGGATATTAAAGAACCCCTGGATTTGTCCGGTGTGTAAGTCCATTGCAAGGACTCTGTTTGCGCCTGCGGTTGTCAAAAGGTCTGCAACGAGTTTTGCCGTGATTGCTTCCCTGCCCGAGGTTTTTCTGTCCTGACGCGCATATCCGTAGTAGGGAATAACGGCTGTTATTGTTTTTGCGCTTGCGCGTTTAAATGCATCGATTATTATTAAAAGCTCCATAAGGCTTTCGTTTACGGGGTTGCAGACTGGCTGTACGACAAAAACATCATCGCCTCTTATTGAATCTTGAATCTGTACATAAATTTCACCGTCGGAGAAGTTTTTGATTATCATAGGTTCAACCGTTGTACCCAGATAATCTGCGATTTCCCGTGCAAGAACTGGATTTGAACGACCCGAAAAAAGTTTAATGTCATGTGTGGGCAATACCACATTTTGCGGTTGTTCCATAACTTCAAGCCCTAATTTCATTTATTCTTCTCCTTTTTTGTTAAGTAAATTTTTTTGCTTCTCAACCCATTGGGGATATTCTTTCTGTGCCGACCTTGAGAGCACCAGCGAATCTTTCCGTGCGTCTTTTGTGATAACGCTTCCCGCGCCGACAAAGACATTTTCTTCAAGTTCCACAGGCGCTACTATAACTGCGTTTGAACCGACAGAAACACCGTTTGCAAGTGTGGATTTTTTCTTTTCTTTTGTGATTGAATTGTAATTTGCAAAAATCGTACCCGCGCCTATATTGACATTTGACCCTAAAGACGCATCGCCTACGTAGCTCAGGTGCGAAACATTTGTGTGAGAGCCGATTACGGCGTTTTTTAACTCTACAAAGTTTCCGATTTTAGAGCAATCCCCGACTTCAACATTTCCCCTGAAGTGCGAAAAGGGCCCTATTTTACAGTTTCTGCCGATTTTATTTTCGCCGTTTATGTAAGTATTGGGGTAAATTATCGTATCTTCTCCGATTGTTGTTTCGGGAGAAATTGAAGTACTCTGCGGGTCGATAATGGTTACGCCTTCATCCATAAGTTCTTTGAGTTTTTGTGTTTTTAAAATTTCCGTTGCCTGTGCAAGCTGATATCTTGAATTTATGCCCAGAGTCTCACTTGCGTCCTCAATTACAAAAGAGAGCGCTTTTTTCTTCTTTTGACGCGCCCAGCTTATAATATCGGTTAAATAATACTCTCCCTGCGAGTTGTTGTTTTTAAGTTCTTTAAATGAATTTTTGACCGATTCCCATTTTAAACAATACACGCCCGTATTTACTTCTTTTATAGTTTTTTGTTCGTCATTTGCGTCTTTTTGTTCGACAATCGCCTCAACCGAGCCGTCCTGTGCGCGGACTATCCTGCCGTAGCCGAAAGGATTTTCAAACACGGCGCTCATAACCGTAACATCGGCATTATGTTCTTCGTGGTATTCGCACATTTTCTTTAAAGTTGCCGATTTTAAAAGAGGGGTGTCGCCGCATGCGATAATTACCGTACCCTTGAAGTTTTTAAGCTCATCAAGCGCCATAGATACGGCATGTCCCGTGCCTAATTGTTCTTTTTGAAGCACACAGGTGACGTTTTTGTATTTTGATAAATATTTTTCGACTTCATCAGCCCCGTGGCCTACAACGACAACACTTTTGATTTCGTCTTCTTTTGATATATTCTCAATCGCCTCAACAACTCTTCCCACAAGGGGTTTAGAAAAAATTTCATGCAAAACTTTGGGTTTTTGCGATTTCATTCTTGTTCCTTTGCCTGCCGCAAGAATAACCGCTCTGATATTAGTTTTGCTTTTAAAGCTCATCGGGGTGCCTTATAATTTCATACTTTCCTTACCGTGGATTTTCTCATGAAGTTATGTAAATTTAAAGATTTAAAATTAACTTTATAAACATTTTTTTACAAAAGTATATTTAATTGTATAATTAAGAAAAATAAGCACAGGAAGCGAGGAGGAAACAAAATGAAATCTGATGCGATTAAAGAAGGTATGGCGCATGCTCCCCACAGAGCACTGCTTTACGCGGGAGGTTTGAGCGATAAAAATATTAAAAAGCCTTTTATAGGCATTGCAAGCTCTTTTTCGGATTTAGTCCCGGGACATGCGGGTATGCGCGATTTAGAGCGTCAGATAGAAAAGGGTATACACTCTAACGGCGGTCAGGCTTACATTTTCGGTACTCCCGCCATCTGCGACGGCATTGCAATGGGACACTCGGGAATGAGATATTCCCTGCCCAGCCGCGACCTTATTGCCGACTGCGTGGAAGCCGTTGCCGCAGCGCACCAGCTTGACGGTCTTGTGCTTTTGACAAATTGCGATAAAATCACACCCGGTATGCTTATTGCCGCACTCAGGCTGAATATTCCCTGCATTGTTGTAACCGCGGGCCCTTCGCTTGAAGGTCAATGCAAGGGTGAAACCCTGACGTTTATAAGAGGCTCATCGGAAGCTGTCGGACGCTACAGAGCAGGTGAAATTACTGCCGAAAAGCTCTGTGAAATGGAACACTTTGCATGCCCTACAATCGGCGCATGTCAGGGATTATACACGGCAAACACCCTCGCCTGCCTTACAGAGGTTATGGGTATGAGTTTGGAGGGCTGTGCGACAGCGTCCGCCGTAAGTTCCAAAAAACGCCGCATAGCCTTTGACTCGGGCTATACGGTCGTAGACCTTGTAAGGGAAAATATCAGACCTAAAGATATTGTAACAAGAGAATCGTTGAGAAATGCCATAATTGTCGATTTGGCACTGGGCGGCTCGACAAATTCCATTTTGCACCTGCTTGCGATTTCAAACAGTGCGGGCATTGACCTTAGTCTGGATGATTTTGAAGAATTGAGTTTCAAAATACCCCAGATTATTAAACTTGACCCTTCATCGACCCTTACAATGACCGATTTAGACAACGCAGGCGGTATCTCTGGCGCACTTAAAACAATCTGGGGGCACACTGACGAACTTAAAAACACCATAAACCTTGCAGGGCAGAGCGTTGAGGAGCGTGCTAAAAATGCATGGGTAAATTCAAACGTTATCAAGCCTTTTGATAATCCCATTACTTCAAACCCCGGTCTTGCAATACTCCACGGCAATTTAGCACCTTTAGGCGCCGTTGTTAAAATTTCGGGTGTTGATGAAAGTGTATTTGAATTTGAAGGCACGGCGCGTGTTTATGAGCGTGAAGAGGACGCTATGCACGGTATTGAAACCGATGAAGTGGTCGCAGGCGATGTTGTTGTAATAAGAAATGAAGGCCCCAAGGGCGGCCCCGGCATGAGAGAAATGCTCGCGCCTACGTCCCTTCTTGTGGGTAAGGGTCTGGGTAAGTCCTGTGCGCTTATTACGGACGGCAGATTCTCGGGCGGTACAAGAGGACTGTGTATAGGGCACATTTGCCCTGAAGCACCCGAGGGCGGTATTATCGGTCTTATTAAAAACGGCGATAAAATCAAAATTGACATAAACAAAAGAACAATCGACCTTCTTGTGCCCGAAGAAGAACTTGCACAGAGAAGAAAAGACTTTGTACCCGTAAAAAAAGAAATCCCCGCAGGATTTTTGACCAAATACGCAAAAACCGTTCAGGGCGCAAACCTCGGCGCAATCACTGGCTAGGGGCTTTTAAAAGGGTGCCTAATCCCCCCGCTGTCACAAAATCCGGTATAAAAAGGCGGAAAGGGGGTGATAATGTTGATTATCAACGAAAAAGAGCTAATAATTATCTTGTTGATAATATTAGCTCTCCGATAATCAAAAGGGGCATTAAATGAGCGGTCTCGCCACCGCTCGCCCTTTTATATATATTATAACATTACATCTGAATTTTTCAACACAAACCCCAACCCCAAAAAGCCTCAGCCGCGCAGCCAAACATAAAACCAAAAAGCCCCATGCACACAACAAACACAAAACCCAAAAAGCCTCAAATACGCAACAAATGCCGAACCCCAGAGCCGCGTTTTTCTTT
>DVFS01000036.1 GCA_018713115.1 Candidatus Galligastranaerophilus faecipullorum | reverse complement strand
GTTTGAAAATTTCAACGGAACACAAGTTCCGTAAGAAATTTTCTGCACTAAGATTTCGTATCTTTTTATATCGGGGCGCGTTCCAGGTAAAATTTGCGCCCTCTTTTTTTATTTTTGCTGTATAATACTCTGGTAATAAATAAAAGAGGAATTTTAACGTGTTAGAAAAAGAATACTTCCCGCAGAAGATTGAAAAAGAGCGTCTTGAAATATGGGAAAAAACAAACCCGCACAAGACTTATGACAACTCGGACAAACCAAAATATTATGCTCTTTCAATGTTTCCTTATCCGAGCGGCAAACTGCACATGGGACACGTTAGAAACTATACGATAACCGATGTAATCGCAAGGTTTAAAAAGGCACAGGGGTATAATGTCCTTCACCCGATGGGTTGGGACAGTTTTGGCCTGCCTGCCGAAAATGCCGCCATTCAACATGGTGCAAATCCTGCAAAATGGACGGACGAAAACATTGCATATATGAAAATGCAGTTAAAAAAACTCGGTCTTAGTGTAGACTGGGACAGAGAAGTTACAACCTGCAAGGAAGATTACTACAAATGGACGCAGTGGCTGTTTTTACAACTGTTTAAAAAAGGTCTGGCATATAAAAAACAGGCAGCGGTCAACTGGTGTGAACATTGCGCCACCGTTCTTGCAAATGAGCAGGTAATCGACGGCAAATGCTGGAGATGTGACAGCGAAGTAACCAAAAAGAATCTCTGGCAGTGGTTTTTAAAGATAACAGATTATGCCGAAGTTCTGCTTCAAGATCTTGATAAATTAACCGGCTGGGGCGATAACGTCAAAACCATGCAGGCAAACTGGATAGGCAAATCGACAGGTACAATCCTGAAATTTAAGGTTAAAGAAATCGAAGGGCTTGAAGTGCCTGTTTACACGACACGCCCCGACACGGCATATGGTATTACATACCTTGTTGTGGCGCCTGAATATCCCGATATTGAAAAACTGACAATAGCTTCACAAAAAGAAGAGGTTGAAAAATACCGCGAAAATGCAAGAAAAATGTCTGAAATAGAAAGGCTTTCAACCGAGCGCATTAAAACGGGCGTAGCGCTTGGCACACACATTATAAATCCGCTTACGGGCCGAGAATGCCCGATATACACGGCGGATTATGCCCTTGTTGACTACGGAACGGGCGCGGTTATGGCGGTTCCTGCACATGATGAACGCGACTGGGATTTTGCAAAAAAATACAACCTTCCGATAATCCGCGTTATTACAGGCGAAGGCGACGACCCTGAAAAATGCTACCCGCAATACGGTACGCTTATAAACTCGGGGGAATGCAGCGGACTTACAAGTGAGGAAGCAAAGAAAAAAGTTACCGAAATAGCCGAAAAGGGCGGATTCGGTTACGCTAAAACCCAGTACAGACTGCGCGACTGGCTGATTTCAAGACAAAGATACTGGGGCGCACCTATTCCTGTTGTATATTGCGACAAATGCGGAACTGTTCCCGTGCCCGATGAAGATTTACCCGTAAAACTCCCCGAGGATGTGGACTTTAGCGTACAGGGAAAATCTCCGATTCTTACTTCAAAAACCTTCATTGATACAAAATGCCCCATATGCGGCGCTCCTGCAAAACGCGAAACGGATACCATGGATACATTTATGTGCTCAAGCTGGTATTATATGCGCTATGCCGATGCGCGCAACGATAAAGAGGCTTTTGATAAGGAGCTTGTCAACAAATGGCTGCCTGTTGACCAGTATGTGGGCGGTATTGAGCATGCTATTTTGCACCTTTTATACTCGAGATTCTTTACAAAGGCACTCAGGGATATCGGTCTTTTAGACTTTGATGAGCCGTTTAAAAACCTTTTAACACAGGGTATGGTTCTAAAAGACGGTTCAAAAATGTCAAAATCCAAGGGCAACACTGTTGACCCCGATGAAATATTTGCAAACTACGGAGCTGACACCGCAAGGTTGTTTATCATCTCCGACTCGCCTCCGGCAAGGGATTTTGACTGGTCCGATGCTGGCGTTGAGGGCTGCTACAAGTTCCTCTGTCGCGCATACAGGCTGTATTCAAAGTTCCAAAACATTATAGATTTAAACTATCAAATACCTCAAAACCTTGATAAAGACAGTGAAAAACTCTTGCGTGAAGTTCATATTTCAATTAAAAAAATTACAAACGACATTGAAAACGAGTTTCAATTTAACACCGTAACCTCGCGCTACAGAGAGCTTACAAACGCTATTTATGAATACATCCGCGACGAGTCAAAAATAGAGAAAAATGTTTTGAGCTTTGCGCTTCTGGCGCTTTTAAGGCTCATCTCGCCCGTTGCGGTATTTATGAGCGAAGCCATATATGAAGGTCTGGGCGCCAAGAAATCAATCCACGACGAAAAATGGCTTGAATACGATGAAAATCTTGCAAAACAGGCGGATATAACATTTATTCTGCAGGTTAACGGCAAAATCCGCGACAAGATTGAAATCGCCGTTGATACACCCGGGGAAGAACTCAAAAAACTCGCTCTTGAAAACGAAAAAATAAAACAATCACTGGAGGGCAAAACGCTTGTTAAAACAATTGTCGTACCAAACAAGCTTATAAACCTCGTTGTTAAATAAAATACAAAAGGCGGGTCTAAACCCGCCTTTAAAATATTTATTACCGTCCGCCGTAGGACATTTGAATATTTGAATCGATTGAAGAATTGACGCTCTGGATTTCGCTTTCTATCATCTTGAGTTGAACCTGATATCTTTGCGCCTGCTCTTCTAAACGCTGTTCTACAACTTTTAAGCGCTCCTGTCGTTTTTGCAGTGCTTTTGCTTCGGCTGAATCAGGGTCAAGGTCGGTGCCGAGAGTTTCCAAATCACCCGTTGAAGCCGTCAGCTGCAAACGCGACGAGTTAATCAGCATCAACTTGTACTCAAGGTCAAGCCTCATGCTGTTTAGCTGTATTAATCTGATTGTCGATACGATTAAGCCCATTTTATCTCATTTCGTTGAACTTATTTCCTTTAAGGAATACGTGATCATTATTTTGTGCAATAAGTTTTTCCATCTGATTTAACTTGTAGAGCTGGTAATTGAGTCTGTATTTTACCATTTTGCGTTTCTTATTCATTGAAAAGAAACCCTTAAGCATCGATACAAATTCTTTTGAGAGTAGTTTAAAAGGGTTTTTCCTGATTAGGAAGCTTTTTGAGAACCCTAAGAAATTTCTCATCCTTTTTAAATTTGTCTGGATACTTTGTTGCACGAGCTTACTCCTTTTTTAGGGGTAACCCTAAACTAATAAAAACATAATTTGAGATAAAATTGCCTAAGAATAATTGCCCTCATTGGTAAATATCGAGATTAATATCCTTAAAAACCAACCTATATCTGTATTTTATAACGACACTAAAGAGTGAAAACTTTATTTTTAAGCAATAAAATTTACAAAAATTAACAAAGTATTTAAAATACTCTTTATAAGTCCTGAGCAAGTTTCTGGTCGGATTCAATATCGCTTTTAAGAGTTTTTCTCACTATGTCAGCCTGGGTATCAAGCATTTTACATACGGTTTCAATGTTTTTTACCCTGTCCGAGAGTATAACATCCGCGTTTGAAGTAATTCTGCCCGTAACGTTTTGATAAGCGCTGACTGCCGCGTTACCCGTGCCCTGCATAAGGTTACCCGCAACAATGGCACCCAAGCCCCACTCTCCCATATAAGGGGACATTGCCTGCAGCAAACCGCCCCAGCCGGATATCATGCCTGCAAGCGGAAGGACTATATTCTGTCCGAAACTAAATCCGCCCGATGCCGTCCCGAGAGCCGCAGAAGCGGTGTTCATCGCAGCAATTCCCGCGGAACTCACGGCATATCCTGTTGCAGTTCCCGCAGCACCTCCTGTCGGTACACCTTCTGAGCCAAAACCAAGGGTAATTCCTGCCGCACCCGAGGGGAAGCCGGGGTATGAACCCAAATCACCAATACCAAATGCCGATGTAGCGCCATCATATGATGCAGTGGAGCCTGTAATCGGTGACCAGTAAGAGGTACCGGGGATGTTCATCATATTTGTGCCACCCATAACCGGCATAAAAATGCTTGGCGAAAACATGCTGGCTAATTGCCATAAAAATCCGCCTGCAGTACCAAAACCGCTGCCTGAAGATGCCGAACTTGAAACGGTTAAATCTCTCAGACGGTCATAGGTTTCATACAACTCGGCTTTTGCAATAGAGCTTGCCGAACCGTATTTGTTTGCAATTGTAAGCGAATGCATGTTTTTGTAAGATACCATTAATACTAACCCTCGTGTGTTTTCCTTTTATTATTGCACCATGCCTTAACTTTGGCATGGTGCAGATTGCTGATTTTATTATGCAAACGTTTTAAATGTAGACTCAACGTTCTTTTGGATAACTTCCTTAACCGCATCCATTTCGGTTTTTAAAGCTTCCTGTTCTGTATCTAGTTGTTTCAATCTTAATTCAAGAGTCCTGTCTTGCTGTTGAATGATTTCAGTTCTTGCGTTAATATCTTGAATTGCTCTTTCGTATACCATTTTTTGGTATTCATAGTCTTTCATTGCGGCTTCATAGCCTTCAGAGTCATTTACCTGTGTTAAATCAAGCTCATAAGTTCTGCCTGCAAGTTTTTCACTAAGGTCTTCATTGTCAACACTTGTGATTTTAACGGATTCAAATCTGCCGTCTGTTGTTGCATCAAATGAAGCTGTAGCATTGGCTGTTTTCTTAACGGTAGCGTCAGCCGCAAAGTACTGCGTAAGACCGCCCGTATACATTTCGGAAGGATCTTCGGGCAATTGGGCATTTGCAATATCATAAGAAGATATATAATATGTTCTCTCGCCTGTTTCACCTTTATTTACAGTGTATTTATAATAAGTGTCGTCTTCGGGACGTCTTGTTCCGTCATTACTTATAATAGCGGCATTGATTGTTTCAATATTACCCTTGTCTATTCCGGTAGCATCAGCAAGGGTAATTTCATATTCCTTACCGTCTATATATATTTTCTTAGGAGTTTGATTATCAAACTGCACGGGCGTACCCTGGGTAATAGGGCTTGAAGAATAACCCCTGCGTTCAACTTCAGAGTATTCAATAACAATGTTATAAGCACCTGCCGCACCGCCTGTTGCAGTGTCATATTTGGTGATAGAGAAGTCTTCACCCATAGAGTCAAATGTATAACGCGTGTTATAATAGTCTGTTGCACTCGGAGGCGTTGGCACCTGCAGAGTTAACATCTGGTTAAAAAGACCTGCGCTTTCATTTGAAAGCACTGTTCTTTGCTGGTTAACCTGTTGTCCTTCATATTCAACGTTGGTTTTTCTTGCCGTAAGACCTAAAAATCTTGCTTGGCTTGCTGCCATTCCCATTGTTTTCTATGCCTCCATTGTTCTTATGTAATGAATATCGGCAAGGGAGGATACAAACTTTAATTTTTTGTCTTTTTTGTTACATTTTGTTAACATTTAGAAAAATCCTTAAAGAAAATATTAAAACAACACATGGCAAACCTTGCATTTATCGACCTTACGAGAGTATATTAAGGATTATTTTTAAAAAGTCAAAAAACATATCAGAGGTTATAATATTGTTATGAAAATTATCGACATACATATACACGGCGGTCTGGGGGTAAATTTTAATACATCTTCTTACGAAGAGATAAAAAACCTCTTAAAAGAGCTTAAAAAAAGAAATATCACGGCAATATGCCCGACCCTTGTCGGAGATGAAGAGGCAAAATTGCGCGAAAGATTTAAGCTTTTTAAAAAAATAAAACAGGATTTAAAAAATGACGAAGCCTATATAATCGGGCTTCACCTGGAAGGGACATTTCTAAACCCGCAAAAACCGGGCATTCAAGACGCAAGAGTCTTTATGCGGCCGTGCATAGAAAATTTTAAAAACCTTACGGAGGGCTTTGAAGATATAATAAAAATAGTAACCCTTGCTCCCGAGCTAGATGAAAACGGCAGTCTTTCAAATTATCTTGAAGAAAGAAACATAAGAGCACACGCAGGGCACACGCTCGGCAACTACAAAGGCAATACAAGTGCCACGACACATCATTTCAATGCAATGCCCCCGATATCGCATCGCGGTAAAAACCTTGCACTGGATTGTCTTTTAGACGGCGAAACGTATTGTGAAATAATAGCGGATGGAATACATACGAGTGATAATATGTTAAAGCTTTTTTTCAAAGTAAAAGATAAGTCAAAAATAATTATGATAAGCGACGCTCTGCCTGCCGCAGGATACAACAGGGAAGTGACTTTCTGTTCAAAAAAAATATTGCCTTCGGGAAAAGACGAAAACGGTACAATAGCAGGCTCTGTTATGTTTCTGGATGAAATAATAAAAAGTGCCGTAAAAAGAAATATAATAAGTCTTGATGACGCTGAAAAGTATGCATTTTTAAACCCGCTGCAGCATCTTAATCTCTCGCCCTGCGAGCTTGAAAAGATAAAAAATTAGCATAAATCGGCTATTGTTTGAATACTAAATTATGCTAGAATATTTGTATATAAAAAGGAGTTTTAGATGAAAAATGTTATAAGAAATACTTTCATATGCACATTGTTTGCGGCATTTTTGGCTTTTTGCCCCGCATACTCTGCACCCGCATCAACTGCAGCACCCCTTAATGCCGCTCCGCTGAGCGTGGTTGCGGCTCCTCAAAAATACCTCAACAAAACAATAGTTATGAAAGCTACTTTTGATAAGTTTTCAACACTGGGGCTCGACTATAAAAAGGCACTTCGCTCTTCTGCCGACTACATAGGCTTTCTGATTCAGCGCGATGACGTTGTTGACCATAACGTGCCTTTATCCGAGATGAAACTTTTTATCAAAAGAGATTATGCGGAAAAGTTCATAGAACTGGATACGGGCGACAAAATTGAAATCACCGGGAAAGTGTTCTCAAATGCGCTTGGCGACCCATGGGTCGATGTAAGCAAAATTACAATAATTCAAAAAAAGCCCAATCCCGAAAAAGACAAAAATAAATAATAAGAATATTTTCTGAATTAAGAAGAGTATGAGCGAAGTTAAAAAAGAAACCAAACACACAAAATATTTAACAATACACGGACATTTTTATCAGCCGCCCAGAGAAAACCCCTGGACCGAGGAAATAGAACTGCAGGAAAGCGCCGCACCGAGGCATGACTGGAATGATAAAATCTGCTGGCAGTGCTACGAACCTAATTCTGTTTCAAGAATTGTAGACAATCAGAACAGAATTTTAAACATAGTAAATAACTATGAATTTATGAGCTTTAACTTCGGCCCTACGCTTTTAAGCTGGATGGAAGTGTACGCAAAAAAAGCTTATGAAAGAATAATAGAGGCGGATAAAAACTCTGTTGTCCTGCATGGCGGGCATGGCTGCGCTATAGCACAGGTGTATAATCATATGATTTTGCCGCTTGCCAATCTAAACGACAAGTACACACAGGTTATCTGGGGAATAAAGGATTTTGAAAAACGATTCGGCAGAAAACCCGAAGGTATATGGCTTGCTGAAACAGCCGTAGACCCTGAGACACTTGAGGTTCTAATTGACTGCGGCATTAAATATACTATTCTTTCTCCTTATCAGGCGCAGTGCGTCAGAAATTTAGAAGAAGATGACACCTGGCATGACGTAAGCTGGGGAAGCATAGACCCGTCTATGCCATACAGGTATTTTCCCGATGAAAACGACAGAGACAAATACATAGATTTATTTTTCTATGACGGCGCAATCTCAAAGTCTGTCGCTTTTGATAACCTCCTGTGCGACGGGAATAAATTTGCCTACAGGCTGCAGGACGGCTATGTAGAGAGCAGAAACCACCCTCAGCTTGTAAACATTGCAACGGATGGAGAAAGCTACGGGCACCACACAAAATTCGGAGATATGGCGCTGTCATATGTCCTTGAAGTTAAAGCGGAAGAATTAGGCTTTAAAATTACAAACTACGGTCAGTTTTTAGAAAAATTTCCGCCTAAATTTCAGGTGGAAATAAAACCCCGGTCAGCCTGGAGCTGCTGCCATGGCGTAGGCAGATGGGCAGATGACTGCGGATGTTCGACAGGTGCACAGCCCGGGTGGAATCAAAAATGGAGAAAACCTCTTCGCGATGCGATGGACTTTGTCAGGGATGAACTTATAAAAGTATGCTCGGGCGAGGGTTCAAAGTATTACAAAGACTTCTGGAATGCAAGAAATAATTATATAGATGTCATTTTAGACAGAAGTGAAGAGAGTTATGAAAAATTCTTTAAAGAAAATGCCGTCAAAAACCTGAGCCAAAAAGACAGAATAAAAGCCATAAAGCTTATGGAAATACAGCGTTTCTGCCAGTTGATGTACACAAGCTGCGGATGGTTTTTCTCTGAAATTTCAGGCATAGAAACAACCCAGGTGATGAAATATGCCCTGAGAGCAATGGAAATCGCAAAAGAATTTACATCATTTGACATAGAAAAGAAATTTCTTTCGATTTTAAACAAAGCAAAAAGCAACATAGAAGGCTACGGTACGGGTAAAAATGTATATGAAAAGTTTGTAAAACCCTCCGTTGTGACACTTGAGCGGATAGCTGCCCAGTGGGCATTTGCAAGCAAGTTTTTAAATCCGGAAGATTTAAATGAGATATACTGCTATAAAGTCAAAAAAATAAACACAAAAACAGTAAAGAAAAACCAGGCCTCGCTTAACTTTGGCAGGATAGAGCTCACTTCAAAGATTACATTTGAAAAATCCGACCTTTCATTTGTAATTTTCAACACTTCAAGCGGCGAGTATTACTGCAGTGTTAAAAAATTAAGTTCGGGCGAAGAGTATAATGAGGACAAAAAAGAAATCACAAAGATTTTTATGTCAAACGACCTTATTGAAACTCTAAAAGTCATACAGGAGCGCATTTCGGGAACTTATTACACATTAAAAGACATTTTAATAGACAAAAGAAAAATAATTCTTGAAAAAATTCTTATATCAAAACTTATTAAAACGGAAAAAACATACCGCGATCTTTATGATGAACTTAAGGCGCCCGTTTCATATTATATGGACTTAGGAATGGATATCCCTGATGTATTCAGGGTAAGCGCCAAGTTTACACTCTTAAGGAAACTGGAAAATGAAATAAGCAAAATTGAAGATTTTTGCGATGAAAAGACTCTTGCAAGAATCGTTTTAATCAAGCAGAATGCAGATAAATTTTACGTAAACCTTAATAAATGCAGAGCAGGCGCAATAATATCCAAAAAACTGGAAACACTCATTGAAAAACTTGCGTCGGATATGGAAATTAAAACCGCAGACAATATACTTGGGCTGCTCAATATTCTTGAAAAATTAAACATTCAGGCAAATATTAACGAAGCGCAAAATATATTCTTTGATTCAATTTATTCAAAAATAAGCATTCTTATAGAACATCTTGAAACATCGGATGACAAAAACAACGACAGAATGCTTGCGCTTAAGATTCTTGAAATAGGGCAAATGCTCAATATAAATACCGAATTTTTCAGGCCGCACATAGATAAAGCAAGCCTGCCCAAAAGAAAATAGCTAGATTGGTTTATAAAGCGCAGGAATGCCTTCAAAACAATAAAGCTCGCCTGTTTTGCCCCCTTGAGCTATATATCGGGCAAACATTGCACAAATTATAGCTTCCAGCGAAGATGCCGCAAGCATATTATCCGGAAGTTCCGAAAAACCATATTTTAATTTAAGGGAATTTTGTAAACTTTTGCAATCCGGAGAAGTTCTTGCCAGAAAATGCGCACTAAGACCATACGCCTGTCTTAGCTGGTTAATGTCACATCTGTAAATCTCGCACCCCTCTTCCCTGAGGTTTAAAAGCACATCGCAAAGCCTGTTTGAAAGTCTTTTTGTCCACTTATGCCTGTTTATTTTAAAATGGTCGCCGAGCATTTTGTAGTTTTTTGAATGTATTCTCCACTTGCCGTCAAGAAGAGAATTGTCGTAAGGCACGGAAACACAGATAAGGGAATTATTAATATAGGGTGAAGTATTAAAAAAAAGCTCCATATCCTGCGCAAAATAGAATTTATCAAGAAGCATAATTTTTGAATTTCTGTCAATTACACAGACAGAACTGTCATAATTTGAAGAATTTGAAAGCGATAGCCCTATGAAAAAATTTTCTCTTCTTGACTTTTCAACCATATTTAAGAGTATAATTAACTATAGTCAATTTTTCAAGGAAAATTTTATCCTGCATGTTTATTACGGTTTTTCTGGATTTTATCAATACTTTTGCCGGAGAATATAAATTAAAGCTGTTCTTTCTGGTTGTATTATCAATCATTGCTGCAGTTTGCGAGTTTTTAGGATTGTCGCTTATATACTCTTTTGCAATACTTTTAAGCAAAAACACGCTTACAATACCTCTTCTGGGTCAGATAAGCGCTGCAAACCAGTCAAAGGGCGCATTGCTTTTAGGCTTGCTTGTTGCTTTTACCTATATTTTTAAAGATGTATTTATGATTGCCTACATTAATTTTCAAAACACACTCGTGGCAAATATTACAAACCACATATTTAAAAAGAATTATCTGGTTTTTATGGGGCAAAATTATTTTGTCACAAGAAAACTTTCCGACTCTGACAAACAAAGGATTCTCGGCACTTCCGTAAGCCTTATTATGACAGACTTTATAAGCGGCACACTCTCGTTATTTGCAAATTTAATTGTAGCACTCGGCATATTATCATATTTGTTTATAAAATTTAATACAACAGCCCTCATAGTCACCATTTTTATATTTTTAATATGGTTTTGTGAAAATTTTTATCTCAAAAGCCGCGCAAAAAAATACGGTGAAATGCTCCATAACTCGGAAAGGGCAAAATCAGACTTTACACTCTCCACGCTCTGTGCTCAAAAAGATGTAATAATCTACAACAAAAAGGATGCGTTTACAAAATATGCATACAAAATACAGGAAGAATACTCAAAATGTAAAAAAGATATGAATACAAATAAAGGCATGCCTACCTACATAACCGAAATAGGTGTTATGGGGGCTTTCATACTCTTTGTTATTCTCCAGCTTGTAAAAAATCCTGACGGAGCAATTCTGGGCGCGGGCCTTGCAGCAATTGCCGCCGTTATTTTAAGAATAATTCCCGCCATAAACAAAACCCAGAACTGTCTGTATGCCATAAACAGCTCCAAGTGCGAAGCACAATGGTTTATAAAAGTTATGAAAACACTTGAAGCAACGGAAGGCAAAATAAATGATTCCCGGGAAAAACTCCCTTTTAACAATAAAATATCGGTTAAAAATGCAAACTTTTATTATGATGAAAAGACTCACGCACTGAAAGATATAAACTTTGAAATAAAAAAAGGAGAATTTGTCGGAATTCTGGGCCCTTCCGGAAGCGGTAAAACCACCCTGTTTAATTTAATAAGCGCGCTTTTTGAACCGCAAAGCGGTATAATTAAAGCCGATGAAAATATCATTTGCAGCTCCAATGTAAAAATGTGGCAAAATAATATAAGCATTCTTTCACAGGAGTTTTCTCTTCCTTTTAAAACAATATGGCAAAATGTGGTTTTTGAACCTGATGAGAGCAAGTTTAATCTGTACAAACAGGAAGAAATCCAGACCGCACTTACAAAGGCGGGGATTTTTGATGAACTAAACGCAGATATATTCAAAAACCCAAAAGAGCTTTCTATGGGGCAAAAGCACAGAGTTGCACTTTCCAGAGCATTTTACTACGACAGGGAAATCATAATGCTTGATGAAGCTACATCGGCACTTGATGTCGAAACGGAAAATGAAATAAGCACGACAATTGAAAGTATAAAAGGTCAAAAAACAGTCATTGCAATTGCTCACAGGCTAAAAACCCTTAAAAACTGCGACAAACTAATATATATGGCTGAAGGAAAAATCATAGATACCGGAACACTCAATGAACTTATGCAAAGACACGAATCCTTCAGACGTCTTGTTGAACTTTCGCAATTTTAGATAAAAGCCCTCTTGGTTTTTATCAAGAGGGCGGGACACAAAGGATATTAAGCGGATTTTTTGGAAAAACACTGCCTTGCGATTGAAAATAATTTTACGAACGATTCGATAAAAGCTATCAAGCCTTCGACAAGGGCTTTTTCCTCCTCTTCATCCACTCCTTTGATGTCAATTAATTCTAATAAAAAATTGTAGATAAATGCCTTTTTGTTTCTGGTTTTTGCATACTGCGCAAGAATTCCCGCAAGATTTGACACTCGCGTAAAAACATCTTTAATGAGTTCGTTTTTTGCCATTTGAGCCTCCTTTTTATTTACACAAACATTATAGGAGGCAGCTTTTGAATAAATTTTTTTTCGGTAAGTGATAGATTTATTTTTTTCACATAATTGTAAATTTTGTGTTACAATTCAGAAAAAGGTAATTATGGAAAAAAACAGAGAGAAAACTTTTTTTTGGATAGGGACATTTTTCCTGTATGCGGCGCTTCTTGTACTTACCGTGATACCAAAGTTTATACTTGAATGCATTCCTTATATCTATATAGGCTCTAACAGCTATCGCAGCTGCGCTACAGCCCTTTTTGTGTTGGCGCTTGCGCTCTATTTTATATCTAAAAATACATATAAAAACCAGGTTGTGTCAATTATTCTCGGGTTTTTATATTACGGAGCTTTTGTTTATCTTATTAACTAAATTCCTTCTTCATCAGGACTTTCGACTCCCGGGAGTGTCTGCCCGATAGCACGCTCGAGATTAGCCTTTGCGCTGTTAAACTGGTAAATGGTATTGAGATACGCAAGTCTTGCGTCATAATACTGTATTTGCGCCTCTTTATATTCTATAGCGTCACTCACGCCCACCCTGTAGCGGCCCTGTGAGAGTTCATAGTTTTCTTTTGCCTTCTTTACCGCAAGTTTTGCAACAGGTACTCTTTGTTTTGCATCTGCAAGTTTTACAAAAGTACTTTGAATATCATAGTAAATATCATTTACCGTAGCCTTGGAATCGAATTTTTGTTTTTCAAGCTGAGCACGCGCTTCTTTAATCTGGTTCCTTATAAGAAACGGATTAACGGCAGGGAAAGTTAAATATCCGCCAAAATCCCACCAGTTTGTATCGGCTATCGTATTGTTTACACCCCCTATTGAATAATTTGCACTCAGATTAAGGGAGGGGAAGTAAGTTTTTTTAGCGAGCCTTACCGCCTGATCTGCAGCTTCGACATTAATTTTTGCTATCTTAAGCTCGGGACGTGCCTCGTTTGCAATTTCAACGGCATGCCTCATATCTATATCCACATCCTGAAAGGGTGATGAGGTATCTATAATATAAGGCGGAATAAAGGGCAGCCCCATAAGGTTATTGAGATTTGAAATTGCAATATCCACGTTGTTGCTTGCACTGATTAGCTTTGCTCTGGCATCTTCCATATTAACCTGTGCAATAGTAACATCAACCTTGGGCTTTGTTCCTACTTCATAAAAAGCAAGCGCCTGATTATACATCGCCTCAAACTGCTCAAGCGTTTCCTGCGCCACACGCTTGGCTTCAATTGCGTATATTAAATTATAATACCCGTCTTTTACCTGACAAACCACCTGATTTACAACAGAGTCAATGTTTGACTTTGAAGATTCCCAGTTGAGTTTATCTATAGTGTACTGATTTTGGGTCAAACCAAAATCATAGACAAGCTGCGAAATACCTATTGTACCCATAACATACTTTGTAAAAGGGTCAATAACTATTCCGCGGCTCCTGAAGTTGCTCATATCCGGCTTAATTCTGGATATTCCGCCCTGGAGATTAACAACAGGCGAATAATTGGAAAGTGTTTGATTTTTCTTATACTTTAAAACTTCCGCATTGGCATATGCAGCTTTAACTTTAGGATTATTTATAAGCGCAAGTTCAAGGCAATCCGCAAGGTTCAGCTCCAGCGTTTTTTGCACCGAGCCTGAGATTGTAATGGACTTGTCCGAACTGTTTCCGACAGGCATATAAGCATCTATCGGTATAGAGTATTCGGCATATTTATCTTCTTTTTTCTTTTTTTCTTTCTTTGGCTTATCTTTTTTTACGGTGTCGCTTTTTGCACTCTGCTCTTTTGCGGCCTGTTTTGACAATTGATTTTGCTGTTCATCGCTGCGTTTTGTTTTTGCTTTTGATTTTTTTTCTTTTTTCTTAAAAAGTGCAAAAGTCTTAGCCTCGCGTTTTTGTTCCTCGCTCGGTTCATTTTTTTTCTTTTTGAAAAGCTTAAAGGCGACCTTTTTTTCTGCGGCAGCAGAGTCTTTTTGAGTCGTTGAGGATATTTTATCCGCTTTATTTGCAACTTTAGAAACAGCGGTTTGTTTTTTTTCATCGGGCAAAGTTGTAACGCTCTGCTCACACATAGCCGGAGTACAGTTTATAAAAAACATATTAAATATTATAAAAATACTCAAAAACTTATTCATGTTTGTTGTTATCCTTCTGCTCGCGCTTTTTGCGCCTTTTTTCAGCCGCATTCTCCCTTGCCTGCTGTATTATAACGTAAAAAGCAGGGACAAGAATAGTACCCACAATGGCTGCGGCTATCATGCCGCCAAAAACCGTCATACCAAGTGAACGCCTGCTTTCCGCTCCGGGACCCACCGCAAAAACAAGCGGCAGCATACCTAAAATAAAGGCAATAACCGTCATCATAACAGCCCTGAACCTTATTCTTGCAGCCTCTATTGCAGCGTCAAAGATACTCATACCCTGCTCTTCGCGCGCGGTTTTTGCGAATTCTATAATCAAAATTGCCTGTTTTGCGGCAAGACCAATTAACATAATCAACCCTATTTGTGCATAAAGGTCAAGTGAATAACCTGCAATATACTGAAATATCAATGCTCCGAGCATAGCAATCGGCGCAATAAGCATAACACCTACAGGGAGCATCCAGCTTTCATATAGCGCCACAAGGAACAAATATACAAATATCAAAGACATTGCAAGTACAACGGTTGTCTGTCCGCTTGATTCTATCTCCTGCAAGCTCGTACCCGACCATGCGTATGTCATATTATCAGGCAGTACTTCATCCGAGAGTCTTTCCATTTCTTTAATTGCCTGCCCCGAACTTTTACCTTTGGCAGGGTTGCCGCTTAATTGTACGGATTTATACATATTAAATCTGGTAATATCATAAGGCCCCGTAACAGGTTCAATCCTTACAACCGAACTTAGAGGCGAGGATTTGCCATCAGAGGATTTAATGTATACCTTATCCATATCCGAAGGCGCCGAGCGAAACATTTCCTGTGCCTGTAAAACCACACGGAATACACGCCCGTATAAGTTAAAGTCATTCACATAAGTCTGTCCGAACTGTGAAGACAATGCGGTATATATTTCATTCACGGGTATTCCCTGTGCGAGTGCTTTTTTGTAGTCAATGTTTATCAAAAACTGGGGTATATTAGCATTATATTGCGTAAATACTCCTGACACAACAGAGCTTCTGTTCGCCTCATAAATAAGCTTATTTGCTTCTTCATTAAGTTCCTGCGGGGTTCTGTTGGCTTTATCCAGAAGCTGATACTCAAAACCGCCGTACATACTCAACCCTGTAATAGCGGGAGGAATAAAAGAAAATATTTTTGCATCGGGATACTTGGCACTCAGCGCATTAACATTTGCCTGAATATCTTCAAGCGAGCGTCTGGATTGATACTTCTTCTCCTTACTCATAAATATCTGCCTGTACCAGGGTACATTTCTGCGCTCTTCCCATGGCTGAAAATGTGTAATTATCATGGAAGTGTTCTGTCCGTTAATACCTTCAAGCCCCAGAACATTGTGCACGCCGGGTACATTTTTTATATCTTTTTCAAGTTCATCTGTTATGGACATAGTTTTTGAAAGAGATGAACCGTCTTTTAACTGAACACTTGTAAATAGTGCCCCCGAGTCTTCATTGGGCAAAAAGCCGGTAGGAATTATTTTAAACAAGAATAAAAGCGCCAGAACCAGAATTACATATGTGATTTTTGTCCTTGAGGGTTTTTCAATATAGTATTTTGACCCTTCGATATATTTATCTCTTATTCTGTCAAACATTCTGTTAAATTTCTTAATCGAGATATCCCATGCGGTTGCAAAAAACTCACCCCATGCTCTTAGAAGCGCAAAGCCGCTCAGGTTTTGGTTGTGTGCCCAGTAATCACGGTATAAATCACGGTATCTGTCAAAAAATGTACGTTTAGGCAATTCGTCTTTTGATTTTAATATAGTTGCACAGAGTGCAGGGGCAAGAGTAAGAGCTACAAGAGTTGAAAAGCCTATTGATACGGCAATGGTTACCGCAAACTGCTGATACATTTTGCCCGTAATACCGGGAATAAAAGCAACCGGCACAAATACCGCCATCAAAACAAGAGAAGTTGCAAGAACCGCACCCGATACCTCATCCATAGAAATAATAGATGCTTCTCTTGGAGACAAGCCCGCTTCAATGTGCCTTTGCACGTTTTCAATAACAACAATGGCGTCATCCACAACCGTGCCGACTGCAAGTACAAAACCAAACAATGTCAGGGTGTTTATTGAAAATCCTAAAATTGCAAAAATGATAATCGTACCTATAAGAGAAACAGGTATCGCAACAAAAGGGATAAAAGAAGCCCTTACATCACCCAAAAACAGGTATACAACCATAATTACAAGGAAAATTGCAAGTACAATTGCCTTAATAACCTCGCTTAAAGATTCCTTGATAAAATCCGTAGAATCCCTGAATACTTCATAAGCAATTCCGTCAGGGAAGTTTTTGGAAAGTTCTTCCATCTTTTTATTACAGTTATTGGCGAGTTCTACCGCGTTTGCGTCAGCAAGCTGAATTACCTGAATAACCGCAACGGGCTGCAAATCTACACGCCCTAAGTAGTCATAGGTTTCCGACGCAAGTTCTACGCGCGCCACATCCGACACCTTAATTGCCGAGCCGTCAGGGTTGGATTTTACTATTATATTTTCAAATTCTTCCACTGTTTTAAGCCGCCCCGGCGTCCTTAAAACAATTGACATATCCTTTTTATTGACAAGCGGCTCATTTCCTATGTTACCCGCGGGCACCTGTGCGTTTTGCGCGGCAACAGCCGCATTGACATCGGCAGGAGAAATATTGAGCGCGGCAAGCTTCTGGGCATCCAGCCATATACGCATGGCGTAATCCCTGCCGCCAAACACTACAACTTCACCTATACCCTCAACACGGGCAAGCTCGTCTTTTATGAATATAGATGCATAGTTTGCAAGTTCAACCAAGTCTTTTGAACCGTCAGGCGAGAACACCTTGTAAATTACAAGGCCGGCACCGGCGGTTGATTCTTTAATTGTAAGACCGTATCTTTTGACTTCATCGGGCAGACGCGCCGTTGCAAGAGAGGTTTTATTCTGCACATTTACAACCGCCATATCGGGGTTTGTGCCTACTTTAAAATAAATACTTAACTTATAGCTGCCGTTCTTAGAATCAGACACCATATAAAGCATATCTTCAACACCGTTAACCGCGGATTCAATAGGTGCTGCAACGGTAGACTCTATAACATCCGAGCTTGCACCCGGATATGTGGCGGAAACTATTACCTGCGGAGGAGTAATGGTCGGGTACTGTTCAAAAGGCAGTCCCTTAAGTGCAATCAGTCCCGCAAGCGTTATTACAAGCGAAATCACAATTGCAAATCTCGGTCTGTCTATAAAAAACTTTGAAAACATACTCTAATCCGTTACTTTTTATCCTTCAACTTTACTTCTTCATCATCCTTAAGAACAACTACCGGTTTGTCTGCAATAACTTTTACTATTCCTTCGGAGACGATTTCATCTCCCAAATTAAGACCGGAAGTTACTATCCAGAATTTCTGATATTCGTTTGAAACTTTAATGTATTTCTTTCTTGCAAAAGAATCTTTATCTACCGTATATACATATCTGCCCGTAGAATCCTGCAGTACGCAGTCTTGCGGGACGGCAATTTTTTTGTTCAGCTTATTTGAATACACTTTAACTTTTACAAAATCCCCCGGAATGAGTTTGTTATCAGGATTTTTAAAAGTTGCACGCAGTGTTATCGTACCTGTAGTCTGGGAAATCTGGTTATCCCAAAAGTCCTCAACGCCCTTGTGTTCATATTTAGTGCCGTCAGGCAGAGTAATCTCAACACTTATGGGCTGTTCTTTTTTATCTTTTGGTATAATTTCGCTGTCCCTGAGGTTGGCAAACTGTTTAGAGTCAACACTGTATGTAACATAAATCGGATTAGTGCTCACAACACGGGCTAAAGCGCCGCTCTGGGAACTTACATAGTTGCCTTCGGTAACATTGAGCATACCTATTCTGCCGTCAATCGGAGATGTTATCCTTGTGTAATTATAGTTTCTCTTAGCATCGTTTACAGCAGCAATTGCAGCCTTGACATTTGCATTTGCAACATCTCTCTGGGCAAGAGTATCATCATATGTAGACTTTGCAATATAATCCTTTGCCACAAGTTCTTTTGAGCGGGCAAAATCCTTGCTTGCCTTAACCGCCTGCGCACGTGCCGTTGCAAGATCCGCCTTAGCCTTGTTTAAAGCGATTAAATACTGCTGGGGTTCAATAATAAAAAGCAGCTGTCCTTTTTTAACGTAGTCGCCCTCGTTGAACCTTTTTTCCTGAAGGTACCCGTCCACCCTGGCAATTAAATCTACCGAATACTGTGCCGATATCCTGCCCGGGGCTTCTATTTCATTTTTATACTCTATTTCGCCCACATTAGAAAGTCTGACCTTGGGTGTCATCATTGCGCCCATCATTTTAGCGCGCATAAATTCGCCAAACTTGCCGCTGCCCCAGCGAAAGGCAATAAGGGCAATTATTACAAGCAAAACAATGCCTATTTTTTTCTTCATAATATCCTCAAAATGCTTCTCCTCAAATAAAATACTACCATCAAAAAAATATTGAATCAACAAATGGCATAGCTCTTTTGTACTAATGCCCGATATATACCCGGGCGGGATTAAATTAAAATTACATATGTCATAATAAGCATGTAAGAAAATAAATGGTTGGAATAAGTTATGAGATTAGGGGAATATTTTAAAAACATAAACTCGAGAGCCGACACGATAAACAAAAGAGCAAAAAATCCTTTTGTAGATTATGACTACTCACACAATCCTTTTAAGGGCGCCTTTAAACAAACATATGTATGGATTGAAAAAGACGAAGAAGATGAAAAAGAAGAAATAAAAAATTAATTAAGCGCCTCTTTTGTTTTTGCGTCAAAAAATTTGAGTTTCATAGGATTAATGGAAAATTCAATCGCGCTGCCCCTGGCGTATTCGGCGGGAACCTTTGCAAGTGTTTCAACATCTCCCGTTTTAAAATAAACAACCTTATCAGCGCCGAGCGTTTCTTCAAAATCGGGTACCGCGGTGAATTTTATAAGGTTAAAAGGGTAGCTGGCATTTGTCTTATCGACAATGTCTTCAACCCTTATGCCTACAATTACGTCTTTAACATTTTTAGGATAATCAACGGGCGTTGTTGCGAGATTTACATATATATTTGCAAAATTTAAAAGTCCGTCCTCTATTGTTGCAGGGAAAAGATTCATGGGATATGCCCCCATAAACGTTGCAACAAAAGTATTTTTCGGGTGATTATAAATATTTTGCGCGCTGTCCGCCTGCTGTATTTTGCCCTTATCAAGAACCACAATTCTATCTCCCATGGTAAGCGCCTCTGTCTGGTCATGGGTAACATAAATAAAAGTGGTGTTGAGTTTTTTATGCAATTTTTTAATTTCCGAACGCATTGCAACACGCAGTTTAGCATCAAGATTACTGAGCGGTTCATCCATTAAAAACACTTTAGGTTCTCTTACAATGGCGCGTCCCAGTGCCACCCTCTGCCTTTGCCCGCCCGAGAGTTCGCGCGGTTTATAGTCAAGATAATCTTCAAGCCCCAGAATCTCCGCAGCATTGTTTACCCGCCTTTTAATCTCGCATTTTGCCGTTTTTCTGACGGTAAGACCAAATGCCATATTGTCATATACGCTGAGATGAGGGTAAAGTGCATAGCTCTGAAAAACCATTGCTATATCACGGTCTTTAGGCAAAACACCGTTTACGCATTTTGAACCTATATAAATCTCTCCGGATGTCGGTTTTTCAAGACCCGCAATCGTCCTTAAAAGTGTTGACTTGCCGCAGCCCGAGGCGCCCACAAGTACCACAAATTCTTTATCTTTTATCTCAAGAGAAATATCATCAAGAATAGTTTTTTTACCGAAACGCTTAGTAATGTTTTTGAGAACAACTTTTGCCAACTGTCCGCCCTTTTAATTATTTACGCTCAACGGGCACAACAAAACTAACCATCGTGCCAAACGCGGGTTTTGAATATACCCAGATATCACCCTTAAAATGTTTTATAAATTTTTTAATAAGTACAAATGCAAGCTTCATGCCAATCGGACGTTTGTTTTTTCCGGTATAGGAATAAGGCTCAAAAAGCGTCTGCAGTTCCTCTTCATCAAGCAGAAGCTCGCTTGCTTTCATTTCAAAAAGCACATACTGCGAAGGGTCAAGTTCACCTTTTCCGTCAAACTCGTGTCTTTCCAAAAATGCAACGGGAGGATTTCCCGCACTCAGCGTAACACGACCAATCTGGGTATTTTGAAGAAATATATCCAGAATACTCTTTACGACATACTCAAAAACACCCGGATCAAGAAAACATGCACGCGAAGAAAGGGAAGAAAAATTGTGCTCAAAAAGCATTTTTCTCTTCGCAAAAAACGGCTCATACTGTTTTACTATGGCATTTAAAAGATTTACTATATCAAAATTTCTAAAGTCATACTGATAAAGATTTGACTCCAGTCTGAATATCGTAAAAAGTTTTTCAAGGTCATAAGTTAAGTCGCGGGCGTTTTTATTTATTATATTTACATATTTCATCTGTTTATCAACCAGAACACCGCCCACGCCGTCAGAGAGCGCTTTTGAAAAACCGTCAATTGTTGCAAGAGAAGAGAGAATCTCCCCTGAAATATTTACAAGATAATTATTTTTTTCATCTATGATACTTCTTGCGATTTCAAACTGACCGTTAACCATATTTTGCATTTTATAATTCTGGCTGACATCACGAAGCGTAACATAGACTTTTTGCTCAAGAGTGTCCCTGGAGGCTGAAATTTCAAAGTAAACATCGTCATCCGTATCCGCAACTTTTGCCTTTGATATCAAGGTACGCTTTGAAGATACTATTTTATTTAATAAATTGGAACCGCCGTCTATAAAAGCCGAAAAAAACTCGCCGATTATTTCAATTTTTGAAACCCCAAACATTTCAAGGGCTTTTGTATTCGCATCAAGTATCCGCCCCTCAAGCGATACAATTAAAACACCATCGGGAAATTTATTGAAAAGGTCGTCCTTTTTAGGTCTTGTAAAAAATCTCAGTAAATCCATTATGGAAATAATACTAACACAAACAAGATTAAAATAACAAACAACAGTTCAAACTAAAGTATAAAAATCTTCAAACCCCGCGCCGATTAAGAAACAGGTAAAGTTTGATTATAATTAATATACTGATTTTACAAGGATTTTTCAACAAAATGGATTTTGTGCTCAGAAAACGCGGAAGTTTTTATTGTCTTGACATTAAAAAAAAGACATTTGACGCGGATTTAATGAAAAAAATAACCTTTTTCATTAAAGATAACATTAAAAACACGCATCGGCTTGCCCTCAACTTAAAACATGTGGAAGAATTTGACAGAGGCGAAACCGTAAGCTCGATATGCGGCTGCGGGGTTAATTTATACGGCTTAAATCCGATTTTAAGTATGCAGTTAAGTCTTCTGAGTCCGAAAAAATTCCCGCCCGTATACGTAAGCGAAGACGATTTTATTCAAAGCAAAAGAATGCTTGCAAGAAGAAGATTCAGGGTAGTATAAGACATCAAAACTTACTCACCTGCGCTGCGTTCGCAACGGCGGTTATCGACAGTTGCAAAACGTCAAGCTCAACGCTTGCCGTTTTTCACTCAGAATG
>DVFS01000035.1 GCA_018713115.1 Candidatus Galligastranaerophilus faecipullorum | reverse complement strand
ATCGTCGTCTTTGTCGATTTTGGATTCAGGATTTACTTTTTCTTTTTCTTCCTCTTTATCCGGTACACTTGCGGGCTTGTTTTCACTTGTGTTTTCGGGGGCTTTTTTGTCTTCGGTTTTGTTTTCTTCTTTTGTATTTTTATCCGGTGCGCTCTTGAGTGTTTTTTCCTTTATAAGCTGTACTATTTTTCCTGCAACAGGCACCATAAGAACTGTTACAAGGAATCTTACCGTGATTGAGAAGATTGTAAGAGATTTTGCTTTTTCGACGCGTTTTGTGTAGTCTCTCAGACCCTTTCTGAATTCTTTTGAATTCAGAATGTCTTTTCCGAGTTTTGCAATACCTTCTTCTCCGCCTTCAAGTACTTCCGGAGCTTTTTCTATTACTTTATCAAGCACTTCTCTGCCTTTTTGCTGATAGAAAGCGCCTTTTACTCTGTCCAGGAATACGTCGCTGGCTTTGTCTATAAGTGCCGCCATTGTAGAGGATACGGCGGTAACCGTTATATTATTAACCATAAGAGGCATTTTGCGCTCTTCGGGTATTTTTTCCGATTTTCTTGTATTGTTTACATAAAAGAAAGTAATTGCAAATGAAGCTAAATCGGCCATTCTTGCCGATGGTTTTTTAAAGTGGTTTAAGCCTTCCACAAGTTTTTGTGAAAATTTTGTGTTGCTTGCTCTTCCTATTACATGTCCGATACCGTCTGTGATTCTGTCATATATCGGCCCCATTTCTTTTGCGTCTTTGCCTGCTTTGGGAAGAACATCGCCGAAAGATTCTTTAATAGAAGAATTTATAACATCAAGAACTTTCTGAGAGTATTTAGCCTCGCTGCCCTTGAAGTTTGGTTGAATGTTTTTATATGCCATAGCGGGAGTTATTTTCATTTTATTGCACCTCCCGCAAATTGTTTAAATACCTGTTCATTTTCGTTTAATTTCAACTGTGAGTGCTGTTGTATGATTTCATTAATTTTTGCTTCTTTTTCAGCTTTCTTTGCGGCATTTTTCTTGCCGAAGAGGAAATTAAGCAGATAAGGCATAAAAGCAATTGTAATGGCTGCTTTTGTCGGAGTAATGGCAAGGTCTGCAACTTTTTTGTAGAAAGTTGAGTATGCATCTGCGAGATATCCGCCCATAATATCTTTTCCGTCTTTTGTCTTGCCGACCACAATATCTTCCCACTTGGGATCGATAAGTTTGGCGTATTCGGGGTTGATTTTAAACTTGGCCATATTCTTGGTGACCTTTTTAACGCTTTTTGATATGGGCGTGAGGATAATTGAAGACAGCACAAAGCCGGTTACTGCGGCTACAAAGTTTTTGGTTGCAGCCATTTGCTTGTCTTCTTCTTCCGCTCCGGGCATTGCAAGTACGCATATAGGCTTCAGGAGGCCTGCAAGAAATATGGTGATAATATTTTCAAAAAGTGCTTCGTTGTCTTTGACAAGTTTTAAAGCATTGTTTACTTTCTCGCTCTTTAAGAACTTAACCGCCCATTCCGGCGCGTTTTTTACCCCTTTAAAGTCTTTGCCGCCTTCTTGTATTAACTCTTGCAATGCATTGTTTATTATTTTTTGCGTATCTAAACTTGCAGACCCGCTAAAGTTTACACTTTTAGCGGGTCTGTTCTTATCTGTAGTTATATTTGCGCCTTTATACTCGGCACCGTAGTCCAAATTTTTGCTCGGCCTGTTTCCCGTGCGCTTCATATGAGGCGAAGAATTAAAATTTAAATGTGATGTTAAATGCTCGATCTTCATGGTACTAGTATAAAGCGAAAAAATTTTTTTCTTTGCTAGTATTGCCCGATTGATTTACAAATCTTAACATTTGCTGAAAACCCTTGAACCATGCTCGTTTAGAGTTTTGAAAATATAATTTTCAAGCTTGTCGGTTATGATTTTTTCAAGATTTATTCCGTAAAGCGAATTGATTTCTTTTATAAAAAAGCATGGGCTGGTTATGTTTATTTCAATCACCTTGTCCGCTATTACATCAAGTCCCGCCATTATTACGCCGTCATCCATGAGCTTTTTTGCTATTACGCCCTCCATTGCTTTTTGTCCGGGAGCAATAGTGCAGAGTTTTAAATTTGCGTCGCAGTGCTCGTTGAATTTAAAGTCGTCATTTGTTGCGACTTTTTGCACGCAGTAATCAAGAATTTCACCGCATATAAATATAAGTCTTTTATCTCCTTCTTTGATACCGGGCAGAAATTCCTGCACCATTACCGTTGTTTTCCCGTTATCGGTTGCCGTGTTTATAATTGTGTTTGTGTTTTTATCTCCGTCAAAAAGATAAAATACCCCGCTTGAAAAGCAGCGGTTTAGGGGTTTGATTACAATTTCGCGGTGCTTTTTAAGAAATTCTCTTATAAGCTTTGTATTTGAGGTTACTATATTATCGGGTGCAATCTCCGGGAAGTCGTTTATGTAGAGTTTTTCATTCTTATCTCTTATGGCTTGTACTGAGTTTAAGACAAGAGTTTTGTCCTTTTGTACCATACTTAAAATATAAGTTGCATTTATATAGTTAATGTCAACAGGAGGGTCGGGACGGAAAAATATGACATCAAAGTCATTAAGCATGGTATTTTTCAGCTCATTTTCCTTAAATAATTCGCCCGAGTCAAAAAATGAGTTTGTGCAAAAACAAAAAGGCTTGTTATTGCGGATATTGAGCATATTTTTTGTTGCAACAGAAACTTTGTGCCCCCTCTTTAAAAACTCGACATTAAGCCAGAAATTTGTTACAAGTTTGTTAAATTCAAAATATTTATATTCTAATTCATCGATTATAAAAAGTATTTTCATATTTCAAATTATATAATAAACAAAACGTACGATTTTAAAATAATTAATTATATAGTATAATTTCAACCATGAAGAGATGTCCTTTTAACAACGCTGAGTGTAATGACGAATGTTCGTTGTTTATTTCAAAAGATGAACTTAACGAACTTGTCGTAAACAGGCTCAAAGCCATAGGAGTTTTCAGCGATGAGAACGGAGGCATATGTTCGCTGAAGTCCTCTGCTCTTGCGCAATCTCGCTATATTTTTGAAAATACTTCCGTATATAACAAAAAATAAGAAAGATATTACCATGCACAAAGAAATTTTAATCGAGGATTTAAAAAAGAAAATTACCCAATCGCCCGATACGGATGAAAATTACAGGGCTCTTGCAAATATTTATGTGGCGGATGAAGACTATGATTCCGCGCTGAAGGTTTATGAGCGCCTTCTTGAAAGATTTCCTGAGGATATGCAGGCGCTTATTAATACAGGCAGTATTTATTTCTATAAAAAAGACTACGAAAGGGCAATAGAAAACTATTTAAAGGCAAATAAGCTTGATCCTTCTTCTTATGCCGTCAATTTTAATCTCGGTAATGTTTATGCGGAGGTCGGCAGTTTTTCAAACGCGCTTAAATATTACAATAATTCTCTTGAAATAAAGTCTGATTCGCCGGATGTTTATAATGCGATAGGTTTTCTCTATCAGGACAATGAAGATTATCAGGAGGCAAAAAGATACTACCAGAAAGCCATTGATATGGACTCAAACTGTGCCGAGTATCAGATAAACCTTGCCAATATATATCAGAAAGTAGGTGAATTTGAGAGCGCATGCGGGCACTATAAAAAAGCATACGAGATGGATAAATCCGACAAAAAAGCATGTCTGTGCCTTGCAAACGTATACGCCTCGCTTGAGAAGTTTGAAGAGGCCGTGAAGTATTTTGAGCGCACGACGCAAATTGACCCGAATTATTACCCGGCATGGGTTTGCTGGGCAATTGCCCTTGCGGATTCTGGTGATTTAGATAAAGCTATTATGCTGTTTAAGCACGCAATTGAGCTTGACGTATCAAAACCAAATGCATATTTGCTTCTTGCAAATATTTTAATAGGTGAAAAGCGTTATCAGGAGGCAATTTCTCTTTATGAAAAAGCCCTTAAGCTTGCGGTGGATAAGACAAAAATCTATGTACTTATGGCAAATGCTTATATGATGCTTGAAAATATTAAGGATGCTGCAAAATACTACCGCCTTGCAATGAAAGAAGACCCCGATAATCTTGAAATAAAGCTTATTTATATTGATATTGCAAATAATTTTATTACAAAAAAGGTGGCATAAAATGCGCTCAAACGGTGTAAGAGTTCAAATAATGGAGCGGATTATAAGCGCCCTTTCGTATCTCACTTTCGGTATGGCGGGTGTTGTATGGATAATTGTAAGTTATATCGTAAAAAACCGTATGTCCGCTTTTTGCTCTTATAATGTTTATCAGTCAATATTTTTTGCAATTTTTATCTATATACTTTCTCTGTTTTGCTCTATTGTCGCCGGACTTCTCGGTGCGGTTCCCTTCCTGGGCGGATTGATTAATGATTTTGTTATGTTTTTTACACAGACACCTGTTTATTTTGGATATACGCTGTGGGGGCTTATAGTGTTTGTCATTGTGTGTTATCTGGCGCTGTTCTCACTTTTGGGCAGATATCCTTACCTGCCTTTTATTTCTGATGTAATAGGTTCGAATTTCAGGAGATAGAAAAAATTAAAGCCCTTTGTCCGATATTTTTTATACTTTTTACTTCGCTTGCGGTATCTGCGCAGGAAGGAATTTATGCGGGTACCGAACTTCAAAATGTTCTTAAAGACGATGTATACGAGCCAAATTATTTCACGCTTATCTTCGGGCTTGTATTTGTAATATTTTTAATTTACCTGACCGGATTTTTTTACCAGAAACTTATCGGCGTGGGTTCAAAAATAAACAAAAAAGCGCAAGGACAAAATTGTGCCGCAAATAAGGTAAAAATACTCTCCTCTATGCCTCTGGGGCGTTCAAAAAACATTTATACCGTAAGTGTAAACGCTAAAACCCTTGTGCTCGGGGCAACGGAAAATCAGATAACCCTTTTAAGAGAATTTAGCGAAGAAGAAATTGCTCAATATACAAAAGACCTGTGCGATGAGGAATATGACGATGAGTAAAATCGTAAAAATAGGAAAATTCAATGTAGGCGACCCTTCCCACTGTTTTATAATAGCGGAAATTGGTATTAATCATAACGGGGATACTGCACTTGCAAAAAAACTTATTAAAATGGCGCATGATCTGGGTGCGGATGCCGTTAAATTTCAAAAAAGAACGGTTGATGTTGTTTATTCAAAGCACGAACTTGAAATGGAGCGCCCTAATCCGTTCGGCGAAACCAACGGAGATTTAAAGCGCGGTCTTGAGTTCGGATACAGAGAATATCAGGAAATTGATAATTATTGCAAAAGTCTTGGAATACTCTGGTTTGCTTCATGCTGGGATGAAGAGTCGGTCGATTTTATAGAGTGCTTCAACCCGCCCTGCTATAAAATATCCTCTGCCTCCCTTACTGATGATGATTTACTGCTGTATACAAAAAGCAAGGGGCGCCCGATTTTGCTTGCAACAGGCATGAGTACACAGAATGAAATAGATCATGCCGTGGAGCTTTTGGGCGAAGATAATCTTGTCCTTATGCACTGCACTTCAACATACCCTTCTTTGGAGTCGGAACTTAATTTAAACGTAATTCCGGAGTATATTAAAAAATACTCCTGTCCCATAGGTTACAGCGGACATGAAAAAGGTGTGTTCCCGTCTGTTCTCGCTGCCTCTATGGGTGCATGCGCGGTTGAAAGACACATAACAACAGACAGAACACTCTGGGGTTCCGACCACCCAGCAAGTCTTGAACCCGACGGTCTAAGGCGTCTTGTGCGCGATATCAGACTTTTAAACACAATAAAGGGCGACGGTAAAAAAGTTGTTTATGAGTCGGAAATTCCTATTATAAAAAAACTCAGGAGGAAAAAGACGGTACAATGTTAAAGTTATCAAAAGAAATAAAACTCGTTGCCTCTGATTTTGACGGGGTGTTCACGGACGGCTCGGTGTATCTTGATGAAGATTTAAAACAGGTCAAGAAAA
>DVFS01000034.1 GCA_018713115.1 Candidatus Galligastranaerophilus faecipullorum | reverse complement strand
GCCAAAAAATACCTTTTTGGGCTCAAGCCCTATTTTTTCACCTATTACTTCATGTGCGTCAGGGTTGGGCAGGGGCAGCATTTTTTTGTAGAGTTCTTCTATCTGTAAAAGCTGTTCTTTGTTTACAAGAAGCGGTTTGGGCTTGCCTGCGCTGCGCTGCGGACGTCTGTTATTATTAGGTCTGGGGCGCCTTTGTCCAAAGGAGTTATCGCGTTTTTGAAAATTAGGTCTTTGGCCCTGGCGATTCTGGTCTTTGTTAAATCTTTTATATCCGCCTTCATTTCCTGTTCCGGCGCTGTAGCTTCTGGGGTACTGGGCGGCATTTGCGGCAGAGGGTGCAGAGGGGTCTTGCAGAATGGGAGTTCTGTCAGGATACAAACACTCCGGGCATATAACTCTCTTGGGGTTTTTTGTTTCAAACTCCTTACCGCATTTGGTACATTTGTTAGTATACATAGAAAATATCCTTCTTGGCCTTATAGTATGTTTCCATCAAAAAAATCAGCAATAATCTAAAATTCTCCCTAATTAAAAAGACGAGTAGCGTTTATACTAGTTTATTTTATAATTAAAATTCAATTAATACAAGTATTAATTTATTTGTATATCTTAAATAAAACTGGTACTATATTGTTATGAATCAGCAAGGCGGATTAATCAACTGTAAAAAATGCGGCTCTCTTTTTATCAAAGGGTCAAGAGATATCTGTGACAACTGCTTTAAGGCCGAACTTGAAGTGGTGGAAAAGATAAAAGCATTCATAAACAAAAAAGAAGGCCAAAAAACAACTATTGAAGAAATAGTAGCGGAGCTTGACATAAACAAAAACGAGCTTGAAGAACTTATTGAAAAAGGCAGATTGTTTTCGGTTATGCCAAAACTTATTATAAAGTGCAGATTCTGCGGGATAGAAATCGAGGGCGATCAAAAATCAAGCTTTGTGTGCACAAAATGTCTTAATAAATTCAGCCCCAAAGGCGATTTAGCCAGAATTAACGCTCTTAAAGAAGAGCAGTATCAAAAAGAAGTTTCTGAAAAAAAGGTCAGAAGAACCTTTACCCAGGGTTCAAAAAGCCGATGCGGCTTTATTCAAAATTATGATTTCTAAGCTATGAAATTATTTCCGTATTTAAGTGAGCCGATGAAATAGCATTCCTTAAGGAGTTTTTCCATGCTGCGGTAAACTCTTTTTTTTGGAGGTTTAATAGCGTCTGTTATTGCGGCTTTTGTTTGTTTGTACTCGTTTACCGCCGAGTTTACTATAAAAAAGTTTTCGATGTTTTCATTGATTTGAGCCTGTGTCAGCATTTCTCTTTTCCTTGTGTGTAAAATATTCCTCGTACTATAATAAAAAACAGGCTTTCAAAAATATTGACTTTTTAGATAAAAAATATATAATTTCTGTAATAATTCTTAATATAATTTGTCAAAAGTGCTCATATCAACGACTTTAAGTGTATTTCTTAAATTATCACGTTCGTCTTTTATAAAAACTTTTATATAATTCCTTGTAACAGCACTGTAGGCGCCTGTTTTGGGGGATTTTCTTTCAAACAGCAGTTCGTGTGTTTTGTTTTTATTTCTCTCTAAAAATGCATTATGCTTGTCTTTTGAAAGTTCTATAAGCCTTTGTGTGCGTTGTGTTTTCACTGTGTCACAAATCTGCTCTTTCATTTTTGCGGCAGGCGTATTTTCCCTTTTTGAATACGGAAAAGCGTGAATATAGCTTATCTTTGAGCTCAAAAGGTTTTTATATGTAATCTCAAAATCTTCATCACTTTCGCCGGGGAATCCTGCAATGATGTCGCAGCCTAAAAACGGCTCGTCAAAGGAATTATACAGCTTTTCCATAATTTCAAGCGCTTCTGTGCCTGTGTAGTTTCTGTTCATATTGCAAAGAGTTTTGTCGCATAATGACTGCAGGGACAGATGAAAATGCGGGCAGAATTTTTTTGAAACTTTTAAAAACTCCAGCAGTTTCCCGTCAATTTCATTAACATACAAAGACCCCAGCCGAAAGCGCGCTATGGGGCTTTTTTCAATTTCATACAACAAATCAACAAGTTCAAGCCCCCGCTCAAGCCCCCACTGCCCTATGTGAATACCTGTTAAAACCGCTTCTTTTGTACCGTTTTTTGTAAGGAGTTCGATTTGTTCGAGGATATTTTCCACACTGTTTGAGCGCGAATTTCCTCTTGCATAAGGGATTATGCAGTAAGAACACCTGTTGTTGCAGCCTTCCTGAATTTTTATGCTTACGCGCGTCTGATGAGGGTTTTGGACTGTTTTATGGTTAAATTTCTCAAGGGCAAATATATCCCCGACGCATTTTTTTTCTTCTTTAAAAAGATATTTTTCTATATCCAGTTTTTCATTGTTTCCAAGGATTAAATCAACATTTTCAAGCTCAAAACCCTTATGCATATCAATCGTCTGCGCCACACAGCCCGTTAAAATATTCTTAATCAAAGGGTTTTCCCGCTTCGCCCGATTCAAAAGATAAGCACTCTGCGAGTCGCTGTGCGATGTAACAGAACATGAGTTCAATATAAAAATATCCGCACCGCTAAAATCCTCAACCTGACTGAATCCCGCTTCCAGAAGTGCTGAAGCGATTATCTGCCCCTCAATGGCGTTTGTCTTGCAGCCGAGTGTTTTTAGTACAAATTTCTTACCCACGTTCAATCACCGTAACCGATTCAATATGATAAGAATATGGAAACATATCCGCCGCACGCGTGGTTTTTGCCCTAAAACCAAGTGTTTGAAGGTATTTAATATCCCTCACCAGTGTCTGCGGATTGCAGCTTACATAAATAATACTGTCCGTCAATTTTGCCAGAGCCTCAAGAGCCTCATTATCAGAGCCTTTTCGCGGCGGGTCGATAATAACGTGGGTAAATTTTCTCTTTTCTTTTAAAAATTCCCTGAAACGCTCCTTGGCATCGCCTAAAAAGACTTCATAATTCTTACACCCGTTTAATTTAAAATTATACTTCGCGTCATCCGTCGCGCTTCTGTTTTCTTCCACAAGGCAGATTTTATGCGCTTTATCTGAAAGCCATATGCCTATTGCCCCTACTCCCCCGTAGGCATCAAGCACGGTTGAGCCTTCTTTAACATTTCTTTTTACCTCATCAAAAATCCTTGCCGCACATTTGGGATTTACCTGAAAAAAGCTGTCATGCGAGATTTTATAACTTCTTTTTGTGCCGTCTTCGCTCAAAAGTGTTTCTACTATGGAGTTTTCGCCGTCTAAATACCCGTAATCATCCGTTAAAATGCAGTTTGTCTTATCAGGGTTAAAATTCACCGCCACGCCTTTAATCTCGCTGAATCTCTCCTTCATTGACTTTGCAAAATCTTCAACATCCTGCCTGATTTTTTCCCAATTGTCCCGTGAAGAGTTTAAAACAAGCGTCACAAGAGCGCTTTTAAGGTCGGAAGAAAATCTTATAATAAAACTTTTTAAAAGTCCTTTGTGCGTTTTTTCCACATATCCGCCCAATTTCCAGTTTTCGCGCAGAAATTCAACCGCCTCATCCGCTATGCGCGGCTGAATGGGGCAAAACTTAATGTTTACTATATCGTGCGTTTTTTCTCTGAAATACCCCGCAAGCAGGCGTTTTGAGTTTTTTGTTTCGGATATTCTGTACTGTACTTTGTGGCGGTATTGCCTGTCAGCAGGGCTTTTTATCGGCTCCAAAAACTCAACCTCATAGTCAAGCTGTAAAAAAGCCTCTTTTAACATGTTATTTTTTTCTTTAACTAAAAAATCATACTCCGCATGTTGAAAACTGCACGCCCCGCAAGCGTTAAATAAAGGACAAAAAGGCTTTTGCCTGCGGGGCGAGGGGCTTATTATTTCAATAATTTCCCCGTATGCGTAGTGTTTATTGACTTTTGTTATTTTAACTTTTACTTTATCTTTGCTTAGCGCATTTTTTACAAAAACCACAAACCCGTTTGGTGTATCCCCGCTAAAGCAGCGCCCCAGAGCAAGACCCCTGTAGGTGAGCTTTTCTATATTAAGTTCAATCTCGTCGTTTTTTTTAATCAATATTGAAAATACCTGTCAAAATCCACATCGTCAAAAGAGCATAAAAGCTGATACACGGGGTCATCCTCGTCCATTCTCTGAAAACTGTACTCGTCAAACTTCCACAACTTCGGGTTTATGCCGATTACGCGCACGATATTATGGTCATAGAGAATTTTAAGCTTTCTTTTTACGATATCAAGATTCATACCGAGCAGTTTTGACAGTTCGACAGCGCTGATACCTTCATCGCAGGAGCATTTCTCGGGCGTTAAAAACATAAGCTCAAGCCCGACTTTTTTTAGGTCTTTATCTTCCTGTTCAAAATCGTAATCAAACATATAATATATTAAATACCCAAAAAGGATTTTTTTCATCATTTGTTATAATGAGCCTTATATGCTAGAATGCTTGTATGAAGAAGATTAAATGTGCTTTATTTCTGTTTTTTTATCTTACAGCGCTAATGCCCGCCTTGGCCGTGAATATCGGTACATACAAGTCTGATACCGAATACGGTCTTATTGACGGGTTTAAGTTTAATGTCTTCGGCAGGCGCGAGGGTGAAAAGATGATTCAGCTTAAATCCGAAACACAGGAAGAAAAAGAACGCCTTGAGCGCGAAAAAGAAAAACCCCCCGAAAAACAGGATGAATACCAGCTTTTTAAATTCATTCAGGAAAATACCGTACCTTTTTAAATTATCTGTCAATCAGGCTGAAACTCTCGGGCAGTTCATCTTCCACCATTTTTATAAGTTCATGAGGCCTCAACCCCAGAGCCT
Organism: Candidatus Galligastranaerophilus faecipullorum; assembly: GCA_018713115.1. Taxonomy (GTDB): domain Bacteria; phylum Cyanobacteriota; class Vampirovibrionia; order Gastranaerophilales; family Gastranaerophilaceae; genus Galligastranaerophilus; species Galligastranaerophilus faecipullorum. The sequence goes on along the minus strand of DVFS01000034.1, from coordinate 1,414 downwards.
CTGAAACTGTCCAGATAGAAACAAGCTTCGGTTCATTTACTCCGTTTTCAAGGCGCGAAAGCAGGGAACGCTGAAATGCAAACTCGTCCGCAAGAACCCTCTGCGACTTACCCAGAGCCTCTCTTTTTGTGCGGATTACTTTGGCAAGAGCCTCAAAAATCAGCCCCGAGTTTTCAAAGTTAACGTGTTGCATATATAGAATTCTAATGATAAAATATTTTAAGGTTGTCTATGTATAGACATGTTACTTAATACTGGAGAATAGATATGAAATTTAAACACGGGTTCACCCTTGCGGAACTCTTAACTGCCGTGCTTGTAATCTCAATTATCATGGTAGCATTAGCACCCGTAATTACAAAGCGCATGAAAGATAACGTATCAGTAACTACTGATAATAAAAAAGGTCTTGAAGTCTACACAAACCCGGGAACATATACTTTTGATGTCCCGATAGGTATAAATACCATATTCCTTCAGGGCGCAGGAGGTGGAGGAGGCGGTGCGGGCTCAACATATGTTGAAAAAGAAAAAACATTCACCTCTTCAGCAACATGGACAGTGCCCGTTGGCGTCAATGAAATCACCCTTGTAATAACAGGCTCAGGCGGCGGCGGAGGCGGGGCTAATGCGGCAGTAAATCCATCTGCAAGCAGCAAAAACAATCTTTTATACAATGATAAGTGCCTGTCTGACGAATTTCTGGCAATAAGAGGGTCGTCTGATGAAACTGATTTGTGCTATACCAAGCGTAACCTGAGCTACCCCGACGTTGTCGGAGCACCAGTTTTGGAATTAGCTCCGAATATAGCTCAGGGAGAAACATGTATTAAAACCGGCATGTGCTGCTGGAACGGAAATAATTCAGGCTGTTCTGCGCCTACATCGGGTAGTGCGGCCACAGGGTGTAATAGAGCGGTATGTACATATAACGGAGCGCGGCAAGTATGTGGTGCATATAAAGCAAGAACAAGAGCGGAAAGATATGCATATAGATTACCAACAGGTTCAGAATTAAATAAAGTTGTTAAATTTGTTGATGACTGGAGTATTAATGCCGGCTCAAGCGGTTTGCAGATATGCTCGCATAATGATAATAATGGCTGTTTGAACGGAGAAACCGAAAGCCCAAAAATGCCGATATGCACTATTGAATCTGGTTGTAAAGGTGCTTTTGCCGATTATTGCGTAGAGGCATATATATGGGCAGCTGATGGAGGAGGCTTATCGTTTGGAAGACACGGGGCGTGTTCTTCTACAGTGGTCAACACCGCTTATACCGCTGATTCAGCAAAATCCGTCCGCTGCGCTCGTTCACTCAACCGCTACACAAGATACAGTGCCTCCGGCGGCTCTTCAGGCGCCGTGCTTGAAAAAACAATAAACGTTCTGCCTAACGATACCTTTGAAATAA
>DVFS01000033.1 GCA_018713115.1 Candidatus Galligastranaerophilus faecipullorum | reverse complement strand
CGTCACGATTCAAGCGGCGCGGGTTTTTAACCGTAAGCGGCGAAAAGGGGCATGTAGAGAGATAGCGCCAGAAACAGTACTATTGCACCTATAAATATCAACATTGCCGGTTCAACAAGTTTTGTAAACTTATCTATAATACCGTCCAATCTCTGGTCAATAAACGTTGTACAGTGATGAAGCAGCTCGCCGAGGCGACCTGACTGTTCACCCGTTGCTATCATAAATGTCATCATATTCGGGATTTGATTGGACGCTCTGAGCGCGACTGACAAATGCACACCCTGCTGCACTTTTGCGGTAGCGGCAAGTATGGCGTCTTTTAAAACAAGGTTATCAAGTGTCATATTGGCAAGATACAGGCAGTCGACAATAGGAATACCCGCCTCGTATGCCACCTGCAAAACCGCAAGAAAGTTTGAATAGTTTGCATATTTAAGCAAATCGGACAAGAGGGGAATTTCAAGGAAAAACCTGTCCACAGGGCGTTTTGTAACATCGTTTGCCAAAATATGTTTAACTGCAAGCACAAGAAAAACTATAAAAACAATTGGTACAAACCAGAATTTTCTGATAAAAAGCCCCAATGACATACAAATCTGCGTCATCATCGGCAGCTCACGCCCGAGATTTTCAAACATATCCTGAAAAGCCGGAAATACAAACACCAGCATGACAGTTACAACAACACAGGCAAGCAAAATTACAAATATAGGATAGACAAGCGCGCCTATAACCTTGCTTTTAATATCATCCTGCTTCTTTAAAAGCTCCAGCATACGTGTCAGGGTTTTATCCAGTTCACCTGAATCTTCACCGGCTTTAACCAGACCCACAAACACCCTGCCGAATATTTTCCTGTGCCTTTCAAGAGTTTCGGCAAGCGTTAAGCCGCCTACAATAATATTTCTTCTCAGTTCATGTGCAACACTTCTTATCGCTTTTGACTCGGCGTTATTCTCAAGGAAAACAAGCGTTTCAATAATAGGAATACCCGTGGATGTCAGTATTTGAAGAGTCTGGGTAAACTCAATCTTATCCTTAAGTGAAAAAGACCTGATTTTTGAAAGCGGAATATTTTTAACAGCCGCCTGCTGGGCAGCCTTATCATTTACGGAATCATCCGTAATTCTTGTAGGCAATAGCCCCATTTTTTTAACCGCTTCGCGCGCAGAACGGGCATCAGCCGCATCAACCTTGCCTTTGACAATATCTTTATTATTTTTTAGCGCGATATATGAAAATGTTGGCATCTACACCTCTACTCTTCGTTTGCAAGGCCCAGAATTCTTACGAATTCATCAATTGTTGTAATACCGTTTAAAATATGCTCAAGGCATGACATTTTAAGGGTTTTCATACCATGTTTTATGGCATAATCTTCAAGCTCGACATCATGCGCTCTTTGTGCAATCATTTTTTTCATTTCTTTGTTTATGAGCATAATTTCAAAAACACCCGTCCTGCCCGAGTATCCTGTATCATTGCAGTAAGGACAGCCGCCGGCTTTATATATTGTTGTTTCGGTTAATCTTTTAATATCTTCGGGATTGGTTAAAATTTTCTTTGCTTCTTCAACTGTCGGTTTATAGGCAACTTTGCACTCGGGGCAGAGTTTTTTTACAAGTCTTTGAGCTATAACACCCGTTACGGTTGAAGAAATCAGATAGTCTTTTGCACCCATTTCAATGAGCCTTGTAATGGTAGCAGCTGCAGAGTTCGTGTGAATGGTGCTTAATACAAGGTGGCCTGTAAGTGACGCGGATATTGCAACTTCAAGAGTTTCAAAGTCACGAATTTCACCGACCAGAATAATATCAGGGTCTTGCCTTAATATTGCTCTCATACAGTTTGCAAAAGTAATACCCGCCTTGGGGTTGACCGCCGACTGGTTAACACCGTCCATTTTGATTTCTATAGGATCTTCAATGGTCGTAATGTTGACATCTTCCGAATTAAGAGTTCTTATAAGCGAATACAGCGTACTTGTTTTACCTGAACCCGTAGGCCCCGAGGTAAGAACAATGCCGTTTGGAAGAGATATCAAATATTCTATCTTTTTTCTGTCTTCCGGTGAAATGCCGTCGATTTTTATTTCTTTATCGTTATTTGAATCGGTAATCGCAGGAGCAAGAACCCTTATTACCATTTTTTCTTTATTGCCGACAGGAAGAGTGTTTACACGAAAATCATGCTGGTTTTTTTTATATTTAATTGAAAAGTTGCCGTCCTGCGCGCGTCTGTGTTCTGCAATATTCATACGCGCAAGCACCTTAAAACGTGAAACTACTGCCGAGTCGACTTTTGCGGGAATTTTCAAAACCTCTCTTAAGGTGCCGTCAATACGAAAACGAACCACATACCCTACAAGGCGCGGCTCTATATGAATATCTGATGCTTTCTGATCAATTGCAAGGGTGACAATTTTATTTGCAAACTTTGCAACCGTACCCGAGGTGTCTTGAATTTCATTTTCTACCTGCTCCCAGAGAGAACCGTCCTCTGTAACATCAGACTTTTCCTGAGCAATTTCTTCAAGAAGCTTGTTTGCAGTCTCCTTTTCGTTTTCATAATAAGTCTTTAAGAAGTTCTCGTACTCATAGTGAGTAACCATTATAACAGTAGGCTTTAAGCCCGTTTGATAAACTATTTCGTTTATAGTTTTAGAGTTACCCGGGTCAACCATGCCGACAACAAGGGACTTATCAGTCATGCTGAGCGGAATTACCTTATTTTCCCTTACAAAGTCCTCCGGCAAAATAGATATTGCAGTAGGCAGCGCCTTTAACTGTTCGGCCGAGGCAAGCTTCACGCCCATTTGCGCGCCAAGCGCTTCTTTTAATTCCTTAATGGTAATAAACCCCATTTTGACCAGCACGGAACCAAGCGGTATGCCGAGTACTTTAGCTTCCGCAAGCGCCATAGTAAGCTGCTTGTCATTAATAAGCCCTTCTTCAATTAAAATTTCGCCGATTTTTTTTGTAGTAGGTGCGTCTACGGCATTAATATTACCTCTGACCTCAGGATCTTTTTTCTCCCGAGTTACGTCTTGCTCTGTTTCATCGGGCTTATCCTGTGTTAAAAGAGTACCATCCGCGTCTTGAGAGGATGCGGACATATCTTCATCGTCATCAAGAGAGATTGAATCTTCCGAAATATCTATGGAATCGTCATCATCGTAAAAATTAAGCTGATCATCATCGTCAATTTCATGAACAACAGTATCCTCCACAGACTCATGCCGGGAAGAATCTTGTGCTTCAAAAGCGACATCTCCAAAGGGGTTATTTGCTGTTTCATCCGAGAGAACAGAGCCGAAAGTGGAAGAAAATTTCTTTAAAAAACCTTCAAATAATGTGTCGAAGTTTTGTTTTGAAAGAAAAATGAACTCAACCTTTTTATCAACAATAGGCTTTATGTATTCAATTATTTTTTCTTTATCGGCATCAGGCGAAACCGCAACAAAAAAGGAGTCCCCCTGTACATTTATAGGGACAAAAGAGTACTCCTTGGCAACAGCCAGCTCAAAATTGTTGGCATGTTCAAAATTAATCTTTTTTATAAGTTTGTCTAATAAATCATTGGTCATTTTAATTTTTATAAATCTACAGGTTTAATGTCTGCGATATCGTCAGAGGAGTATACAATGTGTGGAGTTATCATGATAACCAGCTCCTCTTTGGATTTTTGGTTAGATGAAGTTCTAAAGAATACACCAACCAGCGGTAAGTCGCCCAGAACAGGTATCTTTGTTGTTTGCTGTGTTTCGTTTTCTTTAATCATACCTGCAAGAACAAGTGTCTCGCCGTCTTTGATTCTTATATTATTAAGCGACAAATCACGTCTTTGAAGAAGTGTAGCCTGAAGCTCGTCTTCGCCGCTCTGACCGGGGGCATAAACTCTTTCTTTAATAGTTGCAAACTCCGGTTTAATGTTTAAAGAAACATAACCATCGGGGCTGATAAACGGCACAAGTTCAATTTTTAAGCCCTCATCGTCGCCGACTTCATATGTTCTTGACATTCCGGCATTATCAATTGTTGTAATAAGTTCTGTTTTAACAGTTTTTACATAGTCAGATGTCATATCAATCGTTGATTTTTGTCCGTTGGTAACCATAATTTTAGGATTGGTAAGCACTCGGCCCTTGCCGTTTTGAACAAGATATCTGAGCCTGTATACAAGAGTGGAATCTCCTCTGTATTTATCAACGGTATATCTTACCTCGCTCGGGTTTTCGGAGTTCACAACATCGTATCTGTCACCCATAAAGAATGTAGGGTGATTGGCATTTGTGCTCAATCCCTGCGAAGTATCAAACTGTAAGCTTATGAAAGGCGTCCAGAGATTCCATTCGTTTGCAAACTCTTTCGAACCTGTTTCATTAAGCTCAATAACCGACATTTCAACATAAGCCATGGGCTGTTTTTTGTCGTTTTGTTCTATAAACTCCTTAATAACTTTTACCTGCTCATACGAGCCGCCGTTTACGTTTATCGTACCCAAATCCTGGAAGTAAACAATTGAAAGCGGAGCGGAAGAAAACATTTTAATTGCACCTTCTTCATTATCTGAGCTGGTTGTTGTCGTATCTTCAGAGTCGCCTCTTACCACTTCTTCTGTTGCACGACATGCAACAATACCGCTGCCGAGTTTTACTTTTTTGATTTCCTCGTCTTCTTCCATTTGATCATCTTCGTCGTCCTCTTCAGCAAGATCATCTTCCTCCTCTGTGGACACTTCTT
>DVFS01000032.1 GCA_018713115.1 Candidatus Galligastranaerophilus faecipullorum | reverse complement strand
GACCTTCGGGTTATGAGCCCGACGAGCTACCAGACTGCTCCATCCCGCGTTATTTAATTTACAATTTAATTATTAAACGCTGAAAGTAAAATTTCAAGCCTTAATTTTACTTAATTTTTACCAAACTTCATTAAACTTTTTTGGGCACTTTATGTTAAAATACAGCTTATGAAAGGCTTAAGTAAGAAAAAGATTTATTTCATAACATTTTTATCAATAGCGCTTTTGTGTACTTTTGGCTTTCTGTGGGCATGGTTTGTTACGCGCGACATCAGGAAAAATGTCGCAGGGGCGCTGAATCAGGCTCAAAAGGTTGAGGTTAAAAACCTCATACTGACCGAAACAAAAAACCAGCGTAAATACTGGGAACTATATGCCAAAACGGGCAGTTACAACAGTTCCTCGCAGGTTGTTGTTTTAACCGGGATTATCGGAAATTTTTACGATGAAAATAAAAACGTCGCCCTGAGTTTTGAATCGCCTAAAGGTACTTACCGCGACAGCGACAAAAACGTAACCCTGGAGGGTGAAACACTCATTGTTTCAAAAGACGGCTCTTCAATCCTTGCGGATAAAATCGAATGGGGCGGCAAAAACACCGACATTATAGCTTCGGGAAATGTCCGCATAGCAAGGAATGAGGACTTTTCCACCATAAGCAAAAAAGCTGTGTTCAACTCCGATTTTACTTTTTTTAAAATCATAGGGGATTCAAAAGTTCAAATATTCGCTAAAGAAGGCGAAAAACAAGAAAAAGTCAACCTGTTTAACACTAAGGAAAAATAAATGAAAAAAATAATTCTGGCACTTTTATTAACAGCTTTTACAACACTGTACGGATACTGCGCCAATGTTGTAATTGAAGCCAAAAAGCAAACCATAAAAATGGATCAAAACAAAGGCTTTTTCAGCGGCGATGTTCAGGTAAGCGTCGGCGATATAAAAGTCAAAAGCCCGCGCGCAGAACTGGATTTAGACCCTGTCAGCAAAAAACCTTCTCTTGCGACATTTTTTGACAATCCTTATGCCTTTCAAAACAAAGAAAACAAAAAACACGAGATTAAAGCAGACATAATAAAGGTTTCGCTTATCAAAAAAAGCGTCCTTGCCCAGGGCAACTCGCAGTCCATTATGATGGAAAACCGCCAGCCGATTATGACAATTAACGCTGATTCCCAGGAATACGACACGAACACCAAGCTTATGAAAGCGGACGGCTCGGTTGTTATTCATTATCAGGATTTAGAAACTTTTTCAAACAAAGCAAGCGCAATTGTGGATAAATCAGGCAATATTCAAAACCTCAAACTCATCGGCAATGTCGTTATGAAGGAAAAAGCAAATGTCATAAAAGGTAATATGTTTGAATATGTGCCGCAAAGAGAGGAGTTTCAGGTTTCGGGCAACACATCCTCCGATGTCACTTTTGAAGACGGGACAAGAGTTTATGTCGAGGCAAGATACCAGCAGTTTAATAAACTTACGAGCGCGCTTGTTGCAGGCGGCAACGTAAAAGTAAAATACAAAGACTACTACGCCCAGGGCCCAAAGGCGCAGCTTTTTGTAGACCCGAAAACAAATAAGCCCGACACCATAATCTTTACGGGGCGTTCAAAAATTACAAACGAAGGCTCAACGGTTGAAGCCGACAAGATAAGAATGACACTTAATCCCAAGGCTTTTTTTGCTGACGGAAATGTGAAAACAAGTATTTCTCAAGACGGTAATATGGAGATAATGCCTTAAATTATGAATATAACACTTGAAAACAAACAATGTCTTATAGCGGGCGACGGGCTTTTACCCGTTAAAATGGCACAGGGCGCGAAAGAAAACGGCTTTGAAGTCGTTGCCGTTTCACTTTCGTCAGATAATTACAAAGAACTGCAAAAACACTGCTCGCGTGTTGTGTCACTGGGATTCGGACAGGTTGAAACAATAGAAAAATTCCTTAAGGATGAAAGAATTAAACAGCTTACCTTTCTTGGTAAAGTTTCAAAAACAATGCTTTTAAAGCGCCCAAAACTCGAACCTAAAGCTATTGAATATATCAAAGAAGCATTTAAGTTAAATGATGATGCCATAATGCTCAGAATTGTGGAAGAACTTGAAAAAATAGGTGTTACAGTCTTAGACCAGACAATTTTTATAAAAAATCTTATGGTTCAAAAAGGTGTGCTTACAAAATGTCAGCCTACCCAGCAGGAGCTTTACGACATTGAATACGGCTACAAAACCGCAAAAGAAATGGGCAAACTCGACATCGGCCAGTCTGTTGTTATGAAAAACCGCATGATTATGGCAGTTGAAGCAATTGAAGGTACGGACAGGTGTATTAAAAGGGGAGCAAAACTTGCCCGCGGCAAGGGCGCAGTTGTTGTAAAAGTTGCAAAACCAAACCAGGACAACAGGTTTGATATACCTACAGTAGGCATCAGGACACTTAAAACAATGAAAAAATACGGCGCAAGTGTTCTGGCTCTTGAAGCGGGAGAAACTATAATAGTAAATCAAGCAGAGATGATTGAATACGCAAATAAACATAAAATCTCAATCATCGCCATTTAAAAAGTCTTTTACGGATATTAAAAATATGAATGCAAAAAAAATTTTTATAATCACAGGCGAGTCCTCGGGCGACAAACACGCTTCAGGAGTTGTGAGAGAACTAAAAAAACTCAACCCGGATGCAATTATTGAAGGTATTGGCGGCCGGAACTTAAAAGAGCAGGGGGTAAAACTATTCAGCGACCACTCAAAAATGGGCGGCATAGGCATAACGCCAAAACTTGTCATCGATCATTTTACACTGGGCAAAAGAATAGTTGACTACCTGAAAAACACCTTTAAACCCGACCTTGTCCTGCTTGTGGACTACGGAACATTTAACCTTGCAATTTCAAAATTCCTTAAAAAAGAAGGCTTCAGGGTTTTCTACTTTATCCCGCCTCAAATCTGGGCATCAAGAAAATGGCGCATTCACACAATAAAGAAAAATATCGACAAGGTATTTACTATCTTCCCGTTTGAAAAACAAATGTATGAAAAAGAAAACATAGACTCGACATTTGTAGGTCACCCGCTTAATTTTGAACTTCCGCCCGCAGCAGACAGGGAAGAATTTTTCGCCCGCCACGGACTGGATAAAAACAAGCGTCTGGTGTCTGTTTTTCCGGGCTCAAGGATGTTTGAGATAAAATATCTTTTAAATATTTTTAAAGGCGCGGTTAAAATAATCGAAAAAACCTGCCCCGATGTGCAGTTTGTCTTTTCACATGCAAATAATTTAAAAGACGATGCCTTCTGCGTTGATTATAAAACCATAAAAGGCGAAAACCAGGCACTTTTGAGCGTTTCAGACGCGCTCATTCTTGCCTCGGGTACGGTTGCACTTGAAGCGGCGCTTTATAAAACACCTATGATAATAGCCTACCGCGGGCCTCTGCTTTTTTACCTGATTTATCTTATGGTAAGAAGCATTAAAAATGCCTGCCTTGTAAATATAATTACAGGCAAAGACATTGTAAAAGAGTTTCTTATGTATGACGCAAAGTCCAAAGATATTGCGCAAGAGATAATAAAACTTCTAAACGACGGCAAGTACAGAGAAAATCAAATCAACGGACTTAAAGAGCTTTCTTCCATGATGGGCGACAAGCACTGCGTCGAAGAAGTTGCAAAACTGATAAACAGGGAGTTAACGGGGGAATAAAATGGCAAACATAATCACATTATCAAGAATTTTTATGGTTTTTATTGTCGCGATACTTTTATTTCTGCACAACAAAAACGCAACGCTTGCGGCACTGATACTGACCGTTTTTGTTATGTGGTTTGACGGACTTGATGGCTATGTGGCAAGAAAGTTCAACGAAACTTCAAAACTCGGCGCCGTGCTTGATATTATGGGCGACAGAATAGTTGAAAACGTTTTCTGGATTACTTTTTGCGCTCTCGGCTGGTTAAATGCCGCCATACCGATTATTGTTTTAACACGCGGAATAATAACCGACTCGCTTCGCTCTTTGGCGCTTGCACAGGGCTTTACCGCCTTTGGCGAAAAAACCATGATGCAAGGCAGAGTTGCAAAATTTATTGTAGCCTCCAACTTTTCAAGATTTACCTACGCGGTGTGCAAAGCCGTTGCATTCCTGTTTATTATCGCAGGACACCTGCCTTTTAATACAAGTCACAGCGTGCTTATAACAGGTATCATCTGCGCCTGGGCTGCAGTAGCCTTCTGCGTTTTAAGAGGCATTCCCGTAATAGTTGAAAGCAAAAGATTTTTTAAAGAGAATTAAAATGCGCAAAAAATTTCTCAACATTGTGATGGTAGAACCTGAAATCCCGCAGAATACGGGTAATGCGGCCCGCCTTTGCGCCTGCTGCGGTGCAAAACTTTTTCTGTGCGGAAGACTCGGATTTTCAATGTCGGATAAATACCTTAAGCGCTCAGGGCTTGATTACTGGGACAAAGTAGAAATAGAGCACCTTGTTGGTTTTGAAGAACTTACAAAAAACTTCCCGCCGGACAGCAATAATTATTACTTTTTTACAACAAAAGGCAAAAAACTCTACACTGACACAGAGTTTAAAGACGGTGATTTTATTGTATTCGGCCCTGAAACAAGAGGGCTTGATGATGAAATTTTAAACAAATACAAAGATAATCTCGTTACAATACCCATGCGTGATGAAACAAGAAGCCTTAATCTTTCAAACTCAATTGCAATAGGTGCATACGAAGCCATAAGACAGCTTAAGCATTTAGGAGAATAAAATGGACAGTAATATATCAATAACAAAACTCACAAAAGAAATAGTTGCAAAATTCCTGCCCCAGAGAGTGCAGATTTCAAACAAAGGCACATACGGCAATGTGCTTAATATTGCAGGGTCAATGTTCTACCCTGGTGCTGCGTATTTAAGTTCAATTTCAGCGCTTAAAGTCGGTGCAGGGGCTGTAATGCTTGCAAGCGCAAGCGATGTTATCCCCCTTGTTGCATCAAATTCACCCGACATAACTTTTCTTGATTTAGGTCAGAGTTCGCTCGGTACAATACCAAAAGATGCGCTAAAATATTTAGACGGCGTTGCAAATTCCCATGCCGTATCAATAGGCTGCGGGCTCTCCACTCTGGGCGGCACGAAAAATTTTGTTTTAAACTTCCTTGAAAAACATATAGATTCGCAAATACCTATCATAATTGACGCGGACGCCATTAATATATTGTCCTCTTCAAATAAAAAAGTATTCCCGCTTAATTCAATAATAACACCCCACCCGCTTGAACTTTCAAGACTGCTTGAGGTGGATGTAAAAGAAATCCAGTCAAACAGGGTAAAATGGGCATGGGAAGCAAGTAAATACTTTGACTGTATGGTGCTCCTAAAGGGTCATGAAAGCGTTATCGCCGTACCTAACGGAAAGATTTTTATCAACCCCACAGGTAACTCGGCACTCTCCAAAGCAGGTGCGGGAGATGTTTTAACAGGTATGATATCGGGACTTTGCGCACAGGGTGCAAGCCTGGAAAATGCCGCATGTCTTGGCGCCTATCTGCACGGTCTGTGCGGAGAAATTGCAAGCAGAACACAGGGCGAGTACTCCGTCCTTGCCTCAAATCTGCCAAATGTAATACCTATGGCAATTAAAGAGGTATTAAGCGCACAATAAATCCCTCAATAATTCCGGAGGTCAGCGCTTGCTCTTACGGCGCGCGGTCGCGCTGCCGTTCGAGCGGCGCTCGTA
>DVFS01000031.1 GCA_018713115.1 Candidatus Galligastranaerophilus faecipullorum | reverse complement strand
TTTTGACAAAAAACCGCTCGGATTTAATAAATACAATAGTTTCGCGCTCCCAGTGCTTTAAACTGCCTGCTCTTGCCGCAATGTCAGATGTTTTTGATGTTTCGGAAATTTTTGATTCTTATCCCGATATTTCTCTTGAAGAGGCATTTTTAATAAGCGAAAGACTGCAAAATATTGTAAAAGAAGAGGGGGTTACCTGCGATATTGTGCTTGAAGGAATACTTGCGTTTCTTGTGAAAATATATAAAACATCTAATGATTTGCGCCTGATTCAGAAAGCACAAAAAGGTATAAAATATTTAAGCGAAGCAAAAAAACATCTTGCCGCTCCGATGTCTGAGAGAGTCGTTTTTGATACTCTTATGTTGAAAATTGCAAAGGAGCGGGCATGAAAGACAGATACATTGCCTTTTCGCTGCCTACGGGCATAGGTGCCGATACGGGCGGTTTTGCGGGCGATATAGGTGCCATAGTCAGGGAATTTTCGCAATATTTTAAGGTTATTGTTAACCCAAACGCCGTAAACGGAGGTATTTTGAGTGCAATAAACAAGAACATGCTCTATACCGAAGGCTATGCGTTTGATAATTTTTTATGTGCGAAATTAAATCTTAATCCTGTATTAAAGCGCAACAAAACAGGGGTTGTATTTGACAAAGCCATACCCGATACTGTTTTAAATGTCCATTTAAATACGCTCAATGCGCTTAAAGTAGTGCAGGGGCTTGATATTATGCCCCATGTTGTAACGAAAAAACCTGTAGGTGTTGAGTTTTCGCTAAACGGCAATATATCATCGGGTACGCTTAAAAATCCGGAAACTCTCCTTGAAGCCGCAAAAAGTCTGACAGCACAAGGCGCGGATGTAATTGCCGCGGTTTGTTTTTTCGGAGAAGATGCGGATGATGAGGACTATTCAAACGGCTGCGGAATTGACCCTATAGGCGGAATCGAGGCAATTATTTCCCATCTTATCGTAAAAGAGCTTAATATTCCCTGCGCCCATGCTCCCGCGTTTTTTGATATTGATATATCAAAAAAACTTGAAAATCCTAAAGTGGCGTCCGAGTGCATATCTTCCACTTATCTCCCATGTGTTATTCAGGGGCTTGAATACGCACCGCATTTTGTTTGCAGCGGCGGAATAAATGTTTGCGATATTGAGTATTTAATAGTTCCCGACAATGCGCTTGGTTCAAAGGCGGTTTTCGGTGCACTTGAGAATAATATAAAAATCTGCGCGGTCAAAAACCCTTCTAAATTAGATGTAGGATGTGAGAAGTTAAAAATTAGTGATATACTCAGGTTTGACAGCTATGAAGAGTGTCTTTGTCATATAAAAAAGAACAGGGTTTAAGATGAATAAAAATAAATACGGGCATGTATGCGGATGGACAATGGCGGAACTTGTTGTTGCAATGCTTGTTCTGGCTATTCTTATGACGCTTTCGATTCAAACAATTAAACCCAAAAAAATAAGAGTTCTGCCTTTTGCATATGCTGCGGTAAAAAACCTCGGCGACGCTGCAAAATTTGTTCTGAATGATAATCTTGTTAAAAACCTGCCGGATAACGCAGTGGATATCCCCGAGGCAAACTCAAACAACACATGTGTGCAGATGGCTGAAACACTCAGTTTGCTGGGTAACTATACCTGTGTCAAAACCGCAGCCACAAAACCTGCGAATGGAAAGGGTAACACGGGTAAGCCGAATTTTCAGACTTCAAACATGATTTCATACTCGGGTCTTGAAAAAGACTTTACCTCAACTTTCAGAGGAACGGCTACAAATGTGGGGCAATGCGCTACGGTTGCGGTCGGCATGAAGGATATTATGATTGACATAGACGGAGATGACGGCGACAACAAAGTAGGAAAAGACCAGTACCCGCTAAAACTCCTGCAAACAGGCGAAGTTATTCCGGGTACATGCTCAAACATTGCACCCGGAGGAACACCGAGCGCATGTGCGGGTGAAACTTTCAGCAACCCTACATTTACAAAGCACCCCTCATGCGGCTCCGATACCACAAAATACATTAATGAAAACTACCCCTTTGCTTATACCGTATACAGGGCCCGCCCCGTAACCGAAGCGGAAGTTGATTCCGGCGAGTACAGAGCGGATGACAGAATAACCGAAATTTTAAGAATAGACGATGTAAGTAAAGCGGAAATAAGCTTTGCCGAAGCCGACTGTCTTGCAAGAAACAATGTTCTTACGCGCACCCAGTGCGAGGCATTAGGCTATGAACCCTCTCCGCTTTGCACGGATGACGGCGCTTTTTGTCTGGTAAGGCAGTCAAGACCCTTGTCTATGAATATTTTTGCTCTGCCATACTAAAACCCCTGTTCCATGCTAAAAGTAAAAAAAGGCATGGAAAAAGCGGAAAAAATATCCAACCTGCCTTTACAAAACTACAGATGTTTATTTTTTGTAAGTATGGTTATATTGCCTTAGGATAGGTGTTTCAAGTATATTTTAAGTTTAATGAAGAATTGTTTATGTTAATTTTGTTGTATTTTATAAAATCCTTTAAAAATACGATGAAAAGCAACTTCTACAAATGTAAAATGTATAAAAAAGGAGAAATATGAATTTATCCGTTGCCTAAAAGGAGTGTTTTGTTTTACTATACAAGTGTACTTGAAACACATAAAGTACGGTAAAACATCGGTTTTAGGTGATTGCGGTAAGGTCAGATGACCTTGTGGAGGCAGAATTGTTAGAAAACGGTTACATTCAAATTTATACAGGTGACGGCAAGGGTAAAACAACCGCTTCTTTGGGACTTGCACTGAGAGCTCTGGGTCATGGCTGGAAGGTTATGATTATCCAGTTTGCAAAGGGCGACCAGGGTACCACATACGGCGAAATTGCTTCCTCTCACCGTTTCAGCGATAACCTTGAAGTGAAACAATTCGGACTTGATCGCGTGTGCTATTCGCACAATATGAATATAGATGACTATAAAGAAGCAAAAAGAGGCTGGGAATGCGCAAAAGAAGCTATTATGAGCGGTAAATACGGCCTTGTTATTCTGGATGAAATTAATATCTGTATTGATATGGGTATGATTAAAGTTCAGGATGTTAAAAATACACTTCTTAACAAACCTAAAAATCTTGAAATAGTTCTGACGGGAAGAAATGCACATCAGGAACTCATTGCAATGGCTCATCTGGTTACCGAAATGCAGCCTGTTAAGCATTATTTTGACATAGGAGTTATGGCAAGACGAGGTATTGAATATTAAGAACAGCAAAAAAACTTGTTGTATCTTTTATTTATGATACAATTTAATTGAAAAGATTTTTTTAATGGGGAAATGGGGGTTTTGTAAAAACTCCCTTTTTTTTATTTTATATACTTTTGTAAAATTTTGCTCCTTAAACATAAAGTTGCGCGCGCGGGGGTGCGTATATATGACTATAAGATTTACATAAAGGAGTAAAAGATGGCAAAAATCGGCGCGCTGGGCGCAAAAAAGGCAAAAAAGGCAAACAAGGCAAAAAAAGCGGAGGCTCAAAAACAGGCACAGGCGCAAAAACAAGCAAAAGCCGAGGCAAAAAAGAAAGCGGAAGCAAAGAAACAGGCAAAACTTGAAGCTGCCAGAGCCCAGGCGCAAAAACAAGCCAAAGCTGAAGCTCAAAAACAGGCAAAAGCCGAAGC
>DVFS01000005.1 GCA_018713115.1 Candidatus Galligastranaerophilus faecipullorum | reverse complement strand
ATATTTATATTAAAAAATTGCCTTTTTTGAGTGTTTTCTGTTATATATAACTTATGAAAAATGCTTTAATAGAAGAAAAAATCCCGCTTATTATAATTTTAGGACTCTACCTTATCTCTTTTATAATAACCTGGGGGCACTGCGGAGATTTAATTCTTGACTGCGGACGGGAGGCATACATACCTTATGCAATAGCTCACGGCAAAGCATTATATCGTGATATTTTCTGCATTTACGGGCCTTTTCCCTACCTTTTTAACGCTTTTTTTTATAAAATTTTCGGTGCAAATCTGGAAACGCTCTATATTATCGGAGGGGCAGCAGGCGCTGTTTATACACTTGGTGTATATTTCTGCTCAAGAGAGTTTCTGTCAAAATCAATAAGTGTATGCATATGTGCACTTGTAATGTATGCGGCAATATTTGACGCAGGTATTTTTAACTTTATTTTTCCATATTCGTATGCAATGGTTTTTGCCTGCTGTATGGCAATATGGATTTTATTCTGCCTTATAAAATACATAAAAACAAAGAAACCGTATTTTATGCACATATGTGCATTGCTGTGGGGCGCAATATGTGTTTGCAAAATAGATTTTATCCCCGTCATAATACCGATAATTGCTATATTTTTACTTTACGAAAAAAACAAAAGAAAAGAGTTTTTTAAATTTCTGCTGTATGCACTTATCATACCTGCAGTTACATATCTTGTACTTTTTGCACAGGGCGTTGCTTTTTCTGATATCTTAAAAAATTCCCGCTTTGTTTCACAAATGTTAAAAAGCGTGTCCCTTAAGACTTTTTACGGCAATTACTCTCTGTTGAGTTTTAATCCTGCACATTTCAGGGAAAATTTTATTGACCTGATTGCAAATTTATTTATATGCACAATTTTCTTCTTCACAACGCTATTTGCACTGAGGCTCAAAAGAAAAACTCTAAAGTACATTCTTTGCGTCTTTATTGCGCTTTTTTGCTACATAATCTTGTTTTTACAGGAAGAAATACCGCAAAAAATGTTTTCACTTGCACCATACATTTGTGCAATTATTTTTACTGCGCTGTTCCTTAATTACCTGAGGCTTAAAGACTATAAAAACTCCAAAAGCGTTAGTGTTCTGTTACTTTTCGGTTTTTCTCTTTTATGCTCGATAAAAAACTTCCACGGGCTAATGCTTGGATTTTACGGTGCTTATTCATTTGGCGGGCTGTTGATATGTTTGTGTGTATTTATAAGAGATTTATTGCAAAACAACGTTTTATACAACACAAAACAGCAGTACGAGGGCACACTCTGCGCACTTTTAATTATCCTTGCTTTAATATTTTTTAACCCGCTCATTTTCTCGATTTTAAGAGAAAATATAGCAGTAACCTCAAAATACGGGACACACAAGGCAATACCGTCGCTTGCAGCCCCCTTTAACGAAGCTCTTGAGTATCTAAAAAATCATTCTAAAGACAGTGACAGCCTGCTTGTTATGCCCGAAGGCATAATGCTTAATTTCCTTTCCGGAAGGAATTGGGACTTCTATCAAACAAGTTTCATCCCTCTGGACTTTGACACATTTCAAAATCATAATACAATAGAATATATAGCCCTGAGTAAACCGCAATTTATCGCATTTACATCCAGAAATACCTCCGAGTACGGAAAAACAAGAATATGCCGCGATTACGGAGTCGGAGTATGCAGGTATGTAATCGATAACTACAGTCTGGAAGCGGCATTCGGCGAAAAATTCAGAATATTTATATTTAAATATCTGAAGGAAGATATGAAAAATGAAGAAGGACAACAATAAAATAGGTATTATACATCACGGTTGTGCAAAAAACCTCGTGGATACGGAGCTTATGCTTGGCATACTTGAAAAGGCAGGCTATCAAACTACTCTTGATGTTGAAGATAAGGATGTAAAAACAGTAATTATCAACACATGCTCCTTCATTTGTGATGCGGAAAAAGAAAGTATTGAAAGCATTTTCAATATGATTGCCCTTGGCAAAAAAATAATTGTGACAGGATGTCTGCCGCAAAAACACAAAGAACATCTTAAAGAGCTTCTGGGAGAGGTTTGCGGCTTTATAGGCACCTGCGACATAAAAGATATAGTCCGGGCAGTTGAGTCCGAAGAATTTTACTCTGTAAGCGAAAATCCGGTATATGAATACCCGGAAGACATAGAGCGTGCACAAATTACGGTTGGCAGCTCGTCATACATAAAAATTGCCGATGGCTGCAACTACTCCTGCGGATATTGCGTTATACCGCAATTAAGAGGCAGGTATAAATCAAGAAAAATTGAGGATATAGTAAAAGAAGCAAAAAAACTTGCAGACAAAGGGGTGGCAGAGATTGTCCTTATTGCGCAGGACACAACAAGCTACGGCATAGATCTGTACTCTGAACCGTCTTTAGATAAATTGCTGTTTGAATTAAATAAAATTGATAAAATAGAATGGATAAGAGTGCTATACGCCTATCCTACAAACTTTACGCAGGGTCTTATTAATGCTTTTAAAAGTCTCGATAAAGTAGTTAAATACATAGATATCCCTCTGCAGCACTCTCACCCTGAAGTTTTAAAAAGAATGAGAAGGCCCGTTATTGACCAGAAAGAGCTGATTGAAAAACTGAGAAGCGAAATCCCAAACGTTGCTATACGCACCACATTCATCACCGGCTATCCCGGAGAAACTGAGGAAGAATTTGAAAATCTGTATGATTTTGTAAAGGAAATGAAATTTGAACGCCTCGGAGTTTTCGAGTATTCAAGAGAAAAAAATACATATTCATACGCGCTCAAACCGCAAATCAGCGCAAAAGTCAAGCGTTTGAGAAAGAATAAAATTTTAAA
>DVFS01000030.1 GCA_018713115.1 Candidatus Galligastranaerophilus faecipullorum | reverse complement strand
CACAAGCCCCGTAGAAAATTTACTTCTCAGGTTTCGTATCTTAATTTTTGAGGCGCGCTCCAGGTAGGTAGATTTATTAATCTATAACAACTGCGCCTCTTTTTTTATGTTTTTATTAAATTTTGTAAAATTATAAATATTTTTGTAAAAAGTTTAGATAATTTTTTAGCGCCCATAGCTTTGCTGTGAGGCGTTTTCGGGTGTGTTTTTGATGTGTTTTCTAATTATAATTACTCAAGTATTTTTGGTGATTTTCAAATTTTAATTGTCTGATATTATGTGTATATCAAAGCGGATGCCGCGTTATCCCCTTAGAGTACGGCACCTTTATTTAATAGTGAGGAATTGAGTATTTATGGAAAAATTCTGCAAACTTGCAGCGCATTTTTTGCGTTTACAAAAATTTACACGTCTGAATGTATTAGTTTTGCTGGTATCAAGCCTTTTTAAAAAAATTTTTCAAGGGAATGCAAATGAGAAAAATTAACTACGGAAAATACATTTAATTTTTTAAATCGGTTACTGATATGAATAAACTCATTAACAAGAGAGGACAAATAATGAGGTTAACAAACCGCGAGGCACAGGTAATGTCGCTGCTTTGTACGGGTCTTAAAGACCGTGCGATTGCAAACATTTTAGGTTTGAGTGTAAGGACGGTGCAAAACTACCTCGCAAGAATATACATTAAATACCGCGCAAAGAACAGAACACAGGCTGTGTCAAAGTTTTTAAACACCCATGGAAGTTTAGTATTTGATTTAATTTCAGGAGCAAAAAAAGATGAAAAGGATAATTCTGCATTGGACTGGGGGCAAATATACTCCGTCATCAACGGATTTTAGCCATTACCATTTTTTGGTGGATAAAAAAGGAGATATTTTAAAAGGAAACTATGCACCCGAGGACAATTTAAACTGCAATGACGGGCATTATGCCGCTCATACGGGCGGGTTTAATACAGGTTCAATAGGACTTTCCATATGCTCCATGTGGGGGTATAAAAGCCCAAAATACATTGGCGATTACCCGTTTTTGAGGGTTCAGGGCGAGGCTGCGTGGTCTTATTGTGCAACGCTTTTAAAAAAATACGGTCTAAAACCTTCAAAAGACACGGTTTTGACGCATTATGAAGCAGGAAAAATGCTTCCAAAATCCTCAAGCGCGGGCAAAATCGACATAACGTTTATTCCCTATGAGCCTAAAATAACTGCTCAAGAGGCGGGTGATTACATAAGAAATAAGGTAAGGTGGTATTATGAGCGATAATAAACTCGCGTTTTATGATTTTTCAGGCGGTATAAATACAAGTTCCACACAGGTTATGCTCGGCTACGGGGCGAAAAAACTCAACTGGGATGACAGTTACAATGTTGAACTGTATAAAAACCAGGGTGTTGCAAGGATGTCGGGCAATCAAACACTTTTGGATGACGATGTTGAAGATAATTGCGCCATAATAGCAATTTGTGAGTATCCAGGAGCAACTGACGGTTTTGTCTATGCCCGCAAGGACGGTAAAATCAAGCACTACAGTAATATAACAAGACTTTCTGCGGTTATTTTTGATTATAAAAAAGAGATAACCTCTGTTGAATTCACCCGGTATTTAGACGGCGTAGTCTTTTTTGCTTCCGGCTGCGAGGGGTATTACTACAATGTTTCCGCAGAGGATGAGAAAGTAAAACCGCTTAATATAAAAGATTCAAAGGGTGATAATATTTGTCCTGAAGCTGCATGTACTTTTGCCGGCAGAATCTGGCTTGCGAAAGACTCTACGCTTTATTTTAGCGCGCTTGGCAGATACGATGACTGGGAAAGTGAAAATGATGCGGGGTATATTGCAAATTTTCACTCATCGGTTACAAAAATTTCTGCACTGGCTCTGTATTGCGGCAATCTGGCGATATTTAAGTCCGATGGCGTATATCTTCTCTCAGGCACATCTCCCGACAATTTTGCCGTTGTAAAGTTTGCAGATAAAGGGGTTTTTGGCTCAAGGGCTGTTTGCACCTGTAATAATAAACAGTATTTTTTCAACTCTGACGGGCTTTTTGCGCTTTCACAGGTTGGTGAATTATCACAGATTATGATGAGCGGAAATATTGCTTCTCCCATTGAAAATACCTTTAAAGAAATGGATAAAAGCCGTATTTCAGAAGCGTTTTGTGTTCCTTATGAAAAGAAAAACCAGATATGGTTTTATCTGCCGTTTGCAGGAAATTTGTATTTTCAAACAATAATGATTTACGATTTTGCAAACGACTGCTGGACAAAAAGAATTGAAGAACAGAATATAACCTGTGCCGCAAATGTCTATTCAGAGGTTATTTCAGGCTGCAGCGAGGGCAGGATACTTATGGAAAATACAGGTTCCACTTTTGACGGAGAGCCTATAAAATTCAGTTTTTCCACCCCGTTTTTTCATCTTGGCAAACCGTCTGAGAGAAAAATCATTGAAGATTTTGCGCTTCTGCTTGATGAAACAGGCGAAAATCGTTTTAAATTCAGCGTTTCAAAAGATTTTGTAAAAGAAATAAGATCTGATTGGGAATACATTAAAACAACCCAGACCGGTTCTCTTATCTGGGCGTCATTTGACGAGGCGAAAACAGCATATAACTGTTTTGAAACATCCTATAACCCCACCTGGGCGCGTTCTTATCAAAGCACTATAGGTGTTCAGATTTTTGATTCAAATCTCAGTGTTGCACTGCATATTGAAGGCGAAGAAGAAGGCGACGGCTTTAAGCTCGTAGGCATAGAGTTTAAGGAGCTGTTAAATGACTTTTAGCGAAGAAAACAGTACAAATTACGAATACGAGCAAATGCTCGGCGTACATGCAATATGGCAAAAAAGCTCGATATTTGCCGATTTCAGTATAAAAATAAGCGCCAATAAACTTCTGGATGATTTAAGGGGGAGCGCAAGAGGCAAAAAACTGGCTTCAAAAATATATTTTGAAGGTCTGGACAGATTTATCTGCCGCGGCTTTAAGTATGAATTTTTAGGTTTTGCATAAGTATAAGGAGGAATGAATGAGTACACAAACAACGCACATTAGGCCTACGTATTTTGAGATTTTTACCAAGGTTTTGAACGAACTCAGCTGGAGAGAGGTTTCGGGTTTTAACGAAATAGAAAAGACCGAGCACAAGAGGGTATTGAATCTCATAAATGTTACAAATGCCGAGGTTTTAAGTTCCTATATATGGGATTTTCAGATTGAAAAAGCAGAAATAATGCTGGGTAAGGACGAAACGACTATATTGAGCGACTTTGGCGGTAAAATAATCTCAATATGGGAAGGCTCAAAAAAGTACAAATATATCCATCCGACAATGCTTGCACCTGTATCTGACAGAAGATGCGATGTTTATTCAAATATAGGCTCGCTTATTATCACAACTCCGTCGGCGCACAAAAGAAACCTCAGCGTGATATTTGCAAGCGACCTGTATGCGCAGGATAAGGACGGTGTTAAAAAGGCAAAAATGGAAAACGCCGATGATACGAGTATAATTCCTATGCCTTATTTAGAACCTATTCTGGTATATGGAACACTCATACGCACAAAAGCCAACCCGTCTTTTGCAAAATTCGGATACTGGAGGACACTCTACTATAATGCCGTCGGCAACCTTAGAACCTCCGGTGCAAAATCAAATGAAGACTCGCCCAGGCTGATTCTGGGTTAGTAGGTTTTTGTAAGATTTAAAATTGCAAAAGTGGCCGCTTGAGAGAAAATTATGAGATGGATACAAAAAAGAATAACCGTCAGGAATTTTTGAAAATCCGAAAAAACTATTGCTTTTTTATTCTTTTTGGCTTCTTGAAACGCTTGAAATTCTCTTCTGTAAGGGTTTGCAGGGAGCATTGTTTCCATTTCTTCAAGAACTTTTGAATATTTGATTTTTATAAGAAATTGATAACTGTCAAGGTTGAGCCACCACATAACGCATATCGACATGCCAACGGCGGTGCCTACTATGAGCGGCATAAGCGAAGGTGTCAGGGCGTGAAATATATAGAGGAGTAAAAACAAAACAAGGGACAGAACAAGATAGAATCTGTTGGTCTGAAAGTTCCTGGAAGTGAAGGATTCTTTGGCTTCCGAGTATATTCTGTACTGCTCTAAAACAAGAAATTTTTCATCATTTTGCATATCAACATTCTCCCCAGATAAAAATATCACAAATTAACAAGCGAGGCAACCATGAAAATAGATAAATTGAGTGATTTATTTGAAATAAATTTTAAAAAACCGTCGGTTAATGAACTTTTAGAGCTTTTTAAGCTCTGCTTAAAATATCATTCCCGTCTTTTTGACGATGACTTTTACCATGCTAATTTTTCAACGCCCGAGCGGTTTTTAAAATTTGTCCGATTTTTTAAAAACGGCATATACTGTGCAAAATTGGGACGCTGTGCTAAATTCGGGGGATTTTTCTATCTGTATGACGGCAAAATTACACCCCGGGGTGCTCTTGATACTAAGGTAACATTTTGTATATCCCGCCCTTACTGGGGTTTTGGCTCTTATATGATTGCCAAAAAAGGCATCAGATTTTTATTTGAAAAATTAAAAGTAAGGAAACTCACTGTTGAAATAGTGGGCGAGAATACTCTTGCAAGAAGTCTTATAGAAAAACTCGGTTTTAAGTACGAGGCAAAACTCAAAGACGAGTGCTTCAGATTGTCAAAACCGTGTAATTTATACATATTTTCGATGTTTAATCCCGCATTTTGTGAGGCGGGAAGGTAGATAAAAGAAAGGAAAAACTATGTCACAACAATCAACACCCAATTACAACAGCTTAATTGTTACGACCTGGAGTAAAAAAATTAACGCCGGTCTTGACAAAAACTGTACAATGCTGCAGTGCGTAAACCGCGACTATCAGGCTGACGCCGATAACGGCACAAGCGAAATTAAAATCGCCACTCCTGAAAGTGTTGCCACAGGCACCTACACAGGTACGCTTCCGGCGTACACCGCCGCAAATGTTACAAGTTCTACCCTGAAACTTGACCAGAGCCTGTATTTTGCATTCAGTGTGCCCGATATTGTTCAGGCGCAGACAAACATTCAGCTTACGGATTCCATCCTTACAAAAGCGCAAAAAGCAATTGACGAGCAGATTGACCGTTATATTTTCTCTCTGAACTCAGAGGCGGATGAGGACAATATAGTAGAAGGAGAAACGGCGTCGCCCATTACTTTAAGTGCGGACAATGTATACTCACAATTTGTTTCCCTTGCAAAAATCCTTAAAAACTCCGGTGCCATTACCCCTAAAAAACAGGGCTGGGTAGTAGTCCATCCCGATGTGGAAGAGATTTTACTTCTGTGTGAGCAGTTCTCGGGCGCTTCAAATGAATCCGACAAGGCTAAAAAAGAAGGCTCGATAGGCAGAATCGCAGGTCTTGACGTATTTGTAAGCAGCAATGTAGGCAAGGAAACTGACGGCAGTTACACTATTATGGCAGGTACGACGGACGGCATTACATATGCTTCCCAAATAAAGAAATTTGAGCAGATAAGAGCCGAGCAGTCTTTTGATACAGTTGTAAGAGGTCTGTATACATACGGCGCGCTTGCGCTGAATCCAAAAGCGCTTGCAGTATTGAAATGTGAGATTTAAGACATCCTTTTGCCCGCTTGCTTTCATCGGACGCGTCGCGTCACGATTCAAG
>DVFS01000029.1 GCA_018713115.1 Candidatus Galligastranaerophilus faecipullorum | reverse complement strand
TATCTTTTAAATTTTCCTCGTTAAGGGTTGTGCCTTCAATATCAAAATCGTAATAAAAACCGTTTTCAATAGCAGGGCCTATGGCAAGTTTTGCCTTAGGGAAAAGATTTTGCACAGCCTGCGCCATAATATGCGAGGCCGAGTGCCTCAGTGTTTGCAGTTCTTCATTTACTTCCATAATATCCTCACAACTGTCGTGTTTATCAACAGTTTAGCACTAACAGTTTTTAATATAAAGAAAAATTTAAAACCCCGATACTTTAGCTGTATCGGGGTTAAACTCCTTAATCCATCATCGTGCTTTAAATGCTTATCTTTTTTATGCGGTTCTTTTTGCTTTAAAGTTCATAACCGCTTTATTGTTTATTGCTATCAGTTCCATGGAGCTCCAGAACTCATTGGGAGAAAGCGTAGATTTTGCTTCGAGGTTAACAGTTACTTTTGTGGAGTAAAGTTCTGCGAGTCTTTGGTCTAAATCATTTACTGCTGATAACATCTTTTATCTTCTTTCTTTTATTAATTGCCGCTTACATATATATAAAGTATATCAAAAGTATGTAATTTCAGGTTGTTTAAATAATGTTACATTCCTTTACAAATAATTTTTGTTTGTGCTAGAATTGCCTGTACAGCCAGTTAATTAAAGGAAAAGGATATGAAAAAGTATAGAATAGGCGTTGATATCGGCGGTACAAACATAAAAATAGCCCTTGTTGACATGCAGGGTAAAATTGTATATTCAAACACCACGCCAACACGTGCGGATATGGGTTATGAGTATTCAATAGCAAATATTAAACAGGCAATAGCCGACCTTATGAAAGAAACTAACTCCGATAAAACAACAATCGAAGCAATAGGCTTCGGTTTTCCTGGGCAGGTTGACTATAAAGAAGGTATTGTAAGGCTTTTGACCAATATGCCCGGCTGGGTTGAAATACCTTTTGCAAAAATAATCGAAGATGAGTTTAAAATTCCCGTACGTCTTGACAATGACGTTCGCGTAGCTACTCTGGGCGAGCTTAAATACGGCGCAGGCAAGGGCTGTGAAAACCTTGTTTGTATTACTGTCGGAACCGGAATAGGCTCGGGGCTTGTTTTAAACGGTAAACTCGTTCGCGGTGCAAGAAATGCCGCAGGTGAAATCGGACATATAAAAATGACCATGGGCGAAGGCCCTCTGTGCGGCTGCGGCGATTACGGCTGCTTTGAAGCTTATGCTTCAGGCCCCTCAATTGTTGCCATGGCAAGAGAATACATAAAAGGCGGTAAGTCATCTAAATTTAAAGAACTTGCAACGGAAGAACTAAGCCCCTATATAGTAGCTCAGGCAGCACTCCAGGGCGATGTGGTTGCAAAAAGAATTTACGCTAAAATGGGCGAAATTATAGGTATAGGCTTGACTTCGGTTATTAACCTCCTGAATCCCGAGCGCGTGATAATAGGCGGCGGTGTGGCAGATGCGGGTGATATACTTTTTGAACCCATAAAAGACACGATTGCGCGGCGCGCCATGCCCATACAGGCGGCAAGCGTTGAAATCGTAAAAGCGCAGCTTGGAAATACCGCGGGAGTTATCGGCGCAAGTTTACTTATAGAAAGCTAAAGGAAATCTTATGCCCTTATATTTTTTCTGGGGTGAAGAAGATTATTTAATTGAAAAAGAAGTAAAAACGCTCAAAAAAAAGATTCTGGGTGATAGTTTTGATGCGCTTAACTACAGAACGCTTGATAACCCTGATTTTACAGAGTTTGATGAGGCGCTCAGGAGCACCCCTATGTTTTTCGGGGATGTTTTGTATGTTATAAAGGCTGATAAATATTTCCTTGAAACAAAAAGCAAAATAAAACCGGATGACGCGCAAAACGCTATGCTGTGCGATTCTTTTAAAAATGTCGCACAGGGTGTGCATATTATTCTCTTATGCCAGGTGCCCCGCGGGGAAAAGAAAAAGCCTGACAGCAGAAAAAAAATATATAAAGCTCTTGCCTCCTGTGCACAGATAAAGGAATTTCCCGCATACCGCGCGTATGAAGAATATAAAATAGCGCCTGTCTTAAAAACTCTTGCAAAAGAAAAAGATATAACACTTGCAAACGACGTTATTTCTCTGTTGATTCAATACTGCGGTGCAAATATCCGCGACCTTGACATGCAGCTTGAAAAATTAAAGCTGAGTGTATACCCAAAAAAGCAAATAACGGCAGATACGGTAAAAGATGTATGTCTTTCGGGCGAGGATATTTTTTCGCTGCCCGATTTAATATTAAATAAAGAATATACATCTGTACTGGCGCAGATTTCAAAAATACTGCAAAAATCCCATTATCTTGAAGTTATGGCATTTTTGCAGACAAGTTTTTTAAACCTTTTAAAGACAAAAGTTTTTTCAAAAACGCTTTCTCCCGCGGAGATTTCAAGAAAAACAGGGCAGCATGAGTTTGTGGTTAAAAAAAATATTGAAAAGCTGAGAAATATAACAACCGATGAGCTTCTAAACATAAAACTTAACCTAACCGATGCCGAATATATGCTAAAAACAGGTCAAACAGATGCCATGAGTGCTTTTTGCAGGGCATTTTGCAGGGGGGACGGATAATGGACGATAAATTCACAAAAAACTTTCCGTTTGCTTCAAACTACTTTTCAAAACTTCTTGAAACGGATAAAAAAAGATTCCCGCAGTCAATTGTCTTTGAGGGGTCGGATGTGTATGCACAATGCTTCTTTTCTCTTGAGCTTGCACGCATGCTTAACTGCCTTGAAGACTCATCTCCTGATTGCAGCTGTTTAAACTGCCGCTGGATAAGAGAGGGGAAACATCCTGCCGTAAATTTTATTTCCCAGCTTCATTATAAAAGCTCCGACGATGACTCTAAAACTGTAATTTCTGTTGCACAGGCAAAAAACATTGAAAAAGAACTGCGCGAGACATCTGATTATCACAGGTTTTTTATATTTTTTGATGCCAAGCCCGTTCCCTGTGATAAAAATGCGCAAAAATCAATTGAAAAATATGCTCCTGACGGTTATGGTATTTTTTCTGATAACAACTGGAGCATGGGGCATATAAATCAAAAGACGTTTAATCCCTCAACTCCTAATGTGCTCCTGAAGAGTGTGGAAGAGCCTCCCGAGAG
>DVFS01000004.1 GCA_018713115.1 Candidatus Galligastranaerophilus faecipullorum | reverse complement strand
AAAGAGAGTGTTAATGCCGATTGGAACGTCAAAAGTGTATGTTCCGGGATTGGTGTAGATTTCTAAGCCTTTTTTGTTATCGGTAGTAACTGATACATTGTCTTTCATGCGTTTTGTAATAACAGGGGCTAATGCCACCATGATAATTGATATTACAAGTACTGCCGTTAAAAGTTCGGCAAGGGTGAAGGCGCGTTTATCCATCTTTTTATCCTTTTCGTATCGCAGTATTGCATAATTTACAGGCATAAAAAATTTGCACAAAAAATAAAGCAGAAAATGCCATTTTTGCTTAATTTTATGGTATATTTTAATTAATTATATTAAACCAATGTACTAATAGTACACCAGTTTAAATATAATGTCAAGTATTTTAAATCAAAAAAAATGCAGGGAACAACTTTCTTGAAATCAATAGGGGAAAAACTTAAAGACATTCGCAAGACAAAAGGCTTAACACAGGCTGAGTTCG
Source organism: Candidatus Galligastranaerophilus faecipullorum (assembly GCA_018713115.1). Classification (GTDB taxonomy): domain Bacteria; phylum Cyanobacteriota; class Vampirovibrionia; order Gastranaerophilales; family Gastranaerophilaceae; genus Galligastranaerophilus; species Galligastranaerophilus faecipullorum. The sequence goes on along the minus strand of DVFS01000004.1, from coordinate 13,777 downwards.
GGCAAAATATCGGCTTTTCAAAACAGGCTGTTTCAAACATTGAAAATAATTTATCAAACCCCTCTATTGAATTTATCAGTAAACTGATTATGTACTATGATGTCAACGCAAACTGGCTTATCGTAGGCGCGGGAGAGATGTTTAACAACAGCCATGAGCAGTTAAAATCCATTAAAAATGAGATTATGAGAGAAGTTGAGATGATATTAAAAAAAAGAGGCATAAACTGATTTGTACACCAGATTAAATGCCTCTTTAAAAATTTAAAAGCAGTTTACATCTCGTCTGCGATGATTTGCTGCATTTCTATGTCGGGTTTGCCCAACACTCTCACTAACTCCAAAACGGATGCTTTCATCTGGCATTTTTGCGATGAGTTGTTAAAAAAGTCAGTATAAAAGCAGCCTTCACAATTACAACCTCTTTTGTAGCATTCCATCGCCGTTGTTGTCCATCTTCTCACGGCAACTGCACGCCCAAAATCCCTACTTTTCAGCACGTTAAATCCCCCAAAATCTGTATGTCCGCCAAAGCTCAATAGCCCCAAAGGCTTGTCTTTATTGAATTTAATATTATTATAGCGCCTAAGAGCGTTTAAGCAAGCTAATTTGGTGTAAATATTACGCTTTATTACAAAGTTGCAAGGGCTTACATGGCGCGTCTTTGGCGGGTCTTAAGCCTCTCTTTTGCGCGGTGTGTCATGGTTTCCATGGTCGGGCACATGCAAAACCCATGCGCGGTGCATGATTTCATGATTTTAAGTGTAAAAAAAATTATTAAGAAGTGTAAACATTTGACAATTCAGACAAAATTTCCATGCCTTTTTTGGCATGGGTTTTGATTTAAATGGCAATTTTTCGATGTCATTTGTTTTTAAAATGATATAACCACACATAAGAGGAAATAATTAATGTCTTTATCTGTAACAAATGCTGCCCGGCAGCCGCTAAAAGCAAATACCTACTATCAAAATACGCAAAAAATTACCCGGGATACCGACCCTGACAGTTTCAGCGCATGGCTTAAAGATGAAGATAAAGTCTGCACAGACGGTAAAGATGATGGAAAATTATCATTTGGCGAAGCTTTGACAAGCTTTGGCAAAGGGCTTGCGGGCATTGTTAAAACAGCAATTAACCATCCCATAGCTACAGCTGCAACAGTCGCTGCGGGAGCAGCGCTGACAGTTGCCACAGGCGGCGCAGCTTTGCCCGTTATGGTAGCCGCAGGAGCAGCCGCGGGGGGGGTGCAAATCGGTTACGGTGCATATAAAGCTGCAACTGCAGAGACCGACGGCGAGGCTAAACAAGCCTTTGAAACTATGGGTAACGGTACATTTGCACTTGCAACTTCGGCACTGGGTGCAAAACCTGCGCTAAAAGCAGCGCAAAATGCAGGCGTAACAAGCGCTTCTACTGACGGAGGAGTTATAAAATCACTTGCAGGATGTTTTAAATCCGCTCCCGAAGCAATAAAAGTAAGCGGTGCAAATATAAAAGGTAATGTTTTAACCTGGACTACGGGAAAAATACACGCAAATTCCAATACCTTAAGAAAAAATCAAGTTAAATACATGAGCAAGCCTAATGAAGCTCAAGCATACAGATTTAACCCCAACGGCACGGAAGCGGATATTTTGAAAAATAATCCGGGGGTTTTTAAAGGACAGGACGGCAATTACTATGTACCCAATAAATGGAATCCCGATTCGCCTCATCTGATAAACACAAGTAAAGAACAGATGATAATGATGTATGGTCCTGACGATATGGCAGTATGTGATGCGGGAATTTTTAAGGGTTCTTATGTGGACAGCACAGCATTTAAAGCTGACGGCGCACTAAACTATCAAAATCCTTCAAACCTTGAATACGGAAAAGTTATTGATGTGACAAAACAGGCGCCCGGTGCATTTAAAAGTGTTCAAAGCGGCACTAAAGTACAAACTCTTGAAGGGGTGCAGACAGTCAATGACGGACAGGTTATCGCAATTGACCATGCGGGCAACCCTTATGTCACACCTGCTTCAAATATCGTTAAAAGAAATATTCCGCTTGAAGGATATGAAGAATCATTTGGAAAATTAACCGCGCAAAAATAGTGCGGTTAATTTTTTTTATAAAAATGCATTAAAAAAGCGGACTTTATTTGTCCGCTTTTTGTAAACTCCGTAAACTTTAATCATTTATCCTACGTCGCTTGTCGACAGTTGCAAAACGTCAAACTCGTCGTTTGCCGTTTTTCGCTCCGGCTTGCGCTTTTAATCCAGTAGGGCTTCGAGGATTGCTGCGTTTTTGCTGGCGAATGAGTTTTCTCTGATTTTTGTACGTTGAATGTATGTTCTCAATGCCTCACGGATAAGTTCGCTGCGTGAGCGGTTTTCGGTATCTGCAACCTGATCGATTTCGTCTAAGAATTTTTCGGGCATTGAAATAAGTACTCTGGCCATTTTTTTCTCCTTTTAATTATCTGTTTTCTAATTTCTTCTCTATAATGGGGATTTACTGTCTGTTGTCGTTTCGTACTTATATAAAAAATATATCTATTGAAAAATTGACTAAAAAAGATATATTTTTTATATTTTCCGTAACATAACTTAACATAAAACCCCAAAACCCGCTAGGCGCCGTATTTTTTTCTTGTTTCAATATCAATTTCAAATATCTCGTCGAGCGACGGATTTGAAATTACACTATGAGCGCTAAGTGCCTTTTCAACGGTTTTTTCAATATCTAAAAAGTTTATTTTGCCCTCAAGGAAGTTATTTACGGCAACTTCATTGGCGGCATTCAGCACAACAGGCGCACTTCCGCCTGCCCTGCCTGCATCGTAAGCCATTTTAAGGCAGGGAAATTTCTTGAAATCGGGTCTGTCAAAAGACATTTGCTGCCCGAAAAGGCTGAAACCATCGGTTTTAATGCCTTTTTTCCTTTCGGGGTAAGTAAGCGCGTATTGAATGGGAATGTGCATGGAGGGAAAGCCCACCTGTGCAAGCATTGAGCCGTCTATAAACTCTACAAACGAGTGTACAAGGCTCTGAGGGTGGATGACAACTTTTATGTCGTCATAATCCATATTAAAAAGGTGGTGCGCCTCAATAACCTCGAGACCTTTATTCATAAGGGTTGCGCTGTCGATTGTGATTTTTCTTCCCATATGCCATCTGGGGTGCTTCAGCGCGTCGAGCGCGTTTGAATGCCCCATTTCATCGCGCGTTTTGTACAGAAAAGGCCCGCCCGAAGCTGTTATAATGAGCCTGTAGGGGTCGTTGTTTTTGTCCCCGAGACACTGTAAAATCGCCGAGTGCTCGGAATCCACCGGCAGTATGCGGACGTTGTTTTCACGCGCTTTTTTCATAACAATGTCGCCTGCCATAATAAGGGTTTCTTTGTTGGCAAGGGCAATGTCAATTTTCTTTTCAATGGCGCAAATAGTAGGTTTAAGACCGATTTTGCCGGATGTGGCAACAAGAATAATATCATTTCTCGTATCGGAACAAAGCTCCACTAAACCTTCAAGTCCCCACAGGACATCGACTTTGGGGAATTTGGATTTTATAAATTTAACATCTTCCTGACGCTCGACATTCACGCGTTCGGGGCGGTATTTTTCAATCTGGCGCGCAAGAAGCTGAATATTTTTACCCGCGGCAAGCGCCAGTACTTCATATCCCTCAAGGCAGTCGAGCACTTCAAGGGTTTGAGTGCCGATTGAGCCTGTTGAACCTAACAGCGTAATCTTTTTCATACATACATTATATTAAAAACAGGGTTTAAAACAAATTAGAAATTTCATCGAGCTTTTTTTCAATAACTTCACACAAAAAAACCTGCTCGCTGTTTTCACGTTTTTCAAATTCAAGGTATTTTATACTCTGAAACAGCACACTGAAAAGCATTGTGATTTCATAGTGAAGTTTTTGCAGAGATTGCATATCTTTTGAAGTCATAAAAACCTTTACAAAAAATAATTTGATATACGCCAATAATTTCTAAATAAGAAATATATTTCTTATTATAATAGCCAAATAAGACATATTTGTCAATAACCGACAAAATATTTATAATTAAAAACATGAAAATGAACTCTTATGCACTTGTAAAGGCGCTTTTAAAACAAGAAAAGAAAATATATAAAGATATAATCCCCGCGCTGCAAGAAAAAACAGGCAGAACATACAACCCTGACACTTTTTCAAAACGCATTAACCGCGGCGCTTTTACTTACGATGAAATGCTTGCCCTGTGCGAGATTCTGGGTTATGAAATAGAAATTAAGAAAATTTAAAAAAAATAAAGCGCTACCGCATACCGAAAAAAATTTTAAATATTAAAATGCGCTAATATTGTAAATAATACAAAATAAAAATACGGTACAAAATACAAAATAAGCCCGAAAAAAAACAAAAAACCGTGCAGTTTGGATTTACTCACGCGTTTTTTGATAACTCCGCGTTTTACAAGAGCGCGTTCAAACAAAAAAACGCAAAACATCATTGCAAGAAAAAGCAAAAATACAAGCATTAAAACAACTGCAAATATCCCCTCATTATACTCTTCGACCAACATCCCCGCATTAACCGCACGCGGAATTACAAACATTGTCTTGCAAACCCAAAAGGCAAAAAACAAATACCCGAAAAAAGCAAGGGCATTGAGCGAAAAGTAGTTTTTAAGACTGCTTATTTTCATATAAAATCAGTTATTCTCCGCGGCTTCGTCTTTTTTGATGAAATCGCAGAGTTCTTCCAGGCGCTTGTCTTCCATTGCGTCAATGAGCGCCTGGATGTCGGTGAATTTTTTAAGTGCAAAGCCTGTTTCGGCAAGCAGTACGCAGGAGTTGCACAGGCGGTATTTACCGTACTGTATCGAACCTGCAAGAGGGGCATTTTTGCCGCAGGCGGAGCAGTCAAAGTATTCATTTAAAGAGTCGGGGTTTTCTTCCACATCGTCTTTAAACATTTGCTCTACAACCTGCTGCATACTGGCAACTATTTCTTCTTTATCCGTCATTTTGCTTCATTCCTAAAACTCATTGAAATACCCTGCATGATGTTTTGAAAATCTTCATCAGGCAGGCAGGAGGCAGTTTTAAACACTCTTGATAAAGGCATGGATTTATCGTACCAGCGTCTTTTGTTTTGTTCTTTATAAAGCCCCAGAACCCTGTCCAGACCGAGGCTGAGGGGGATTTCATCGCGCTCGCGGTTGTTGGATTTTATAACATCTATCACCCTTATCACTTCACGCGCAATTTCATAATGCGAGCGGATAGAGAGCGTTTGAAGCACGTCAAGTACATCCTGCGTCCACGGTTGGCTGTCGTACCAGCGTTTTTTTGTGTAGTTTTGCTCACCTGTCATACAACAATCTTAGACTTATTTTGCGTCTTTGGCAACTTTGCACGGACTATAGCACATCGTCTAAAAATTCGCAAAGCACCGAATTTGAAAGCATAACGCCCTTTAGGGTGAGTTTGTAGCCATGTAAAGTTTTTTGAATAAGCCCGAGGGTTAAAAATTTTTCTAACTGTAAAGCGTATTTTTTATCGAAATCTATTTTAAAAATCCTGTTAATTTTGTTTATGTTAATGCCCGAACTCTTTCTGAAACCAAGAAAAATATGCTCTTCAAGCAGGTTTGTGCGCTCGTATGATTTTTCTTTTGCGGGGTTTTTTAGATACTCTTCAAAATTACACTCGTTTTGGTAGCGAAAAGTTCCGCTAAAGCCGCTTGCGCCGAGTCCGAAACCGTAGTAAGGAGCAAGATTCCAGTAGGTTAAGTTGTGTCTGGAGCGAAACATAAAACTGCGCGCGAAGTTTGAAAACTCATAATGGCGGTATTTTGCAAAAACCTCAACCGCCGCCTCGTACATATCCGCCTGCAAATCATCATCGGGCAGGTCTTTTGGCGGATTTTTGTAAAAATCGCAGCCTTTATCAATTTTTAGTCCGTAAAGTGAAATATGCGGCGGCATAAGGCTTTTTGCCTTATCAAGAGTTTTGTGCCACATTTCAAGGCTTTGCGAGGGCAAACCGTAGATTAAATCTATGCTGTAGTTTTCAAAACCCGCAGACACAATGTTTTCAATGCTTTGAAGCGCCTCTTTTACGCTGTGCGTGCGTCCTGTTATTTTTAAAAGTTTGTCGTCAAAAGACTGCACACCGAGGCTTATACGGTTAACTCCCGCATTTTTAAAAGCTTTCAGCTTTTCTTTATCACAGGTTTTAGGATTAACTTCAAGGGTGATTTCCGTTTTTTCATCCGTCTTAAAACACTTAAGTATTTTTTGAATCTCATCAACACTTAAAAGCGAAGGCGTGCCGCCGCCAAAGTAAAGAGTGTTTAACTTTTCGCCGCGGTAAAAATTTTTAATCTCCTTAACTAGCCCGTCTGTGTAAACACCGCTGCAGCGCGGGTTTAAGCCTGATAAAAACGAGCAGTAAGCGCATTTTTTTAAACAAAAAGGGATATGGATATAGACACTTTTGGGCATATTAATATTATAATATAGATACAAACTTTAAAGGCGGCTATATGTTATTCAGGCAAAAACCTCAACAAACGCAGATGGAAATAGAAATCCTCGAACAATCGGGCATTGTGGGCGCGCTCATTGATAAATATGTCAAAAACTATGCACTTGTGCTTGATATGCCGCTTATAGTGCGGGATATAAAGATAATTGCAAGCGGTTCGTCTTACAACTGTGCACTTCTGGGGAAAAAGTTTTTTGAAGAAATAGCCGATGTGCACACGGATGTGGAGTTTTCAGGCGAATTTTTATGTCAAAGCAAAAGAAAGCCCGACAAAAACACACTTTATTTTTTCATAAGCCAATCAGGCGAAACTTATGACACAACAACAGCCGCAAAAACAGTAAAAGAAGCCGGCGCAAAGACTTTTGCAATCGTAAACAACGAAAACTCAACACTGTGGGACTTGTGCGATTATAAAATCAACATCGGCGCAGGTGTTGAAAACTCAATCGCCGCAACAAAATCTTTCAGCGCCTCGCTGTGCGCGCTTTACCTCTGCGCGCTTAAAATTGCACAGAACAAACTCAGGGACGTTGCAGAGTATTTAAAAAACATAAAAGAAATTGAAAAAAACATCGCAAGCGTGCTTGATTTGACTCTGAATATCGGCAAAGCGGCGGATTTCCTCGCTGCACACGGCGCTTTTCCCATAATCGGACAGGGTGAAAACTACGCCCTTGCAAGAGAGTGTGCACTAAAGATTAAAGAAACCTCCTACATTGACGCAAATGCGTATTCCATGGGCGAATTTGTACATGGTCATGTCGCGGTTTTAAACAAAACTGGCACATTGATTGAGATTATTACAAGCGATTTTTGCGAATTTGAAACAAAAACGCTTTCTAAAATAAGAAAAGACTACAACCCCAGAAGTGTCGTCATAACCGACTGCGAAGAAGATTTCGAAGCGGGAATTTCAATAATCTTCCCTTATTGCGAGGACAAACTGGTAAAAATTTTAAGTATACTTTTCATCTCCCAAATGCTCGCCCTCAAAATCGCCCAAAAACTAAAACGCAACGTAGACAAACCACATGGGTTAAATAAAGTAGTGTCATAAAAAGAAAAAACTATAATTGCGCAGCCAAACATAAGACCCAAAAGCCCTATGCACGCAACAAACGCTAAACCCCGGAGCCGCGTTTTTCTTTCTTTTGGTTCGTTTTCTTTCTTTCAACTGGGCGCGTGAAACAAAAAGAAAGAAAATGAACAAGCCTGAAAGTGCAAAGCAAAATTAAAAATCCAACAATTCGGAAACTTTCATATCAAAGGCTTTGGCTATTCTTATCAATGTAACATATTTCGGTTCGACTTTACCTTTTTCAATTCTTGAAAGTGTCGATGGTTCAAGAAAATTTTTATAACAAACATTTTGCAAGGTTAAATTCTTGTCGTTTCTGAGTTTGCGAATCCTTTCGCCTAACGGTTTTGTATACTTTTTAATTTCATCTTGCATACATGCAATTTTAATGTTAAACTGTGCATAATTTATTGCACGCGTGCAAAAAAATGCAGATATTATAGAATAGGGGCGAATATGAAAGAAGAATACTACAATGAATTATACAAATACGCAGATGAACTCTCGGCTACGGAAGGTCTTTGTTCCGTAACGCTGGGCGCGCTTGACGCTATGGACAACAGCTGCAGCGAGGTAAATATTCCGGATTTAAATTTGTCCCTCAACGTAATAAAAGAAAGAATCGGACATGTAAGGGAAAGCATTTGCGACCATATGAAAAAATTAAGAGAATCAGACTCATAGCCCGGCCATACACATACAAAAAAGCCCCTTATTAAGGGGCTTTTAAATTCTAAAACGGTTTTGTCTGGGAAAGTTTGTTTCTTAGTTCCCTGAATCTTGCTATATCTTCCTGGGCTTTTGAAGTTTCTTTAAACAGCACCTGTGTTGCAGGGTGGATAATAACTATTGCATCCATATGCACCTCGAGAAAGTCATATCTGCGCGGAGCGGTGGATGAGTTTTTGCCCATAATTTCCGCATTTGTAACGGCAAGAAAGCGCCTGTCTTTGTCGTTTAAAAGCTCTGTCAACTCGCGGTTTGCTTTTGTAAGTTTAGAAACGTGCACCGTTCCTTTTATATCGTGATCTTTTGTTAAAATACAAACCTCTATGGGCATTGTTTGCGTGCTGTCATTTGCCATGTTTTGCTTAACTCCTTTTAGTATTTATTATATATAATATATTATTTTTTGCACTATGTAAAATTTTTGTGTAAAATTAAAAAGTAATGAAAAAACTTTTTGCGATAGTTTTATTTCTGGTATTACTTTTAAATGCACCTTCATATGCAGCCAAAGACGCACTTTTAGAGGTGTCGGACACGGTGCCTCTTAAACTCAAAGAGGAAAATGAGGGCATAGAATACGGAAAGCTCTCTAAACGCGACAGGATAATTTCAAAGTCATCAAGAAAAATTGACGCTATTTATCCGAGCACCAAAACAAACAAACTCGGCATATCTTTCCCCGGAAACCGCGGCCCGAACCAGCTTGTAATCTACAAAAGAGAATACGGCAGAAGGACACTTACAAATGAATTCGGCAAAGAAGCGGTTGTTGTAGGCGACAAAGTCGTGCGCCTCACGGGTGCGGATTCAATTATCCCGCATGACGGTTTTGTTATAAGCGGACATGGCAGTGCAAAAAAATGGATAAGCGACAATTTAAAAGTCGGCACCAAAGTAAAAATAGACGCTAAAAACAACGTCCTGCATTCATTTACAACCATTGACTCTTACCGCTACTGTGCAAAAATTAAAATCGCGGAAGTGGAGCAGATTTTAGACAAAACAAAAAAACAATACAAAAACAGGGATGACAAAAAAGTAAAAGAGTTCTTAAAAAAGGCAAAAAAAGAACTCAAACGCTCCTGCTCTTCAAACTCCGCTGCGGCTTTGCAGGACGCAAAAAATGCCATAGCCTCCGCACAGATTGCGCTCAGCTATACGCTTCCTTACCTTGAAAACGAGCTTAAGGGCGTCTGGGTAAGACCTACGGAGAAAAGCGAGGCTGAGATTGAGCGCACGCTTAATGAAATGGCACAGCTTGGCATAAACACTATTTTTCTTGAAACATATTTCCATGGCAAAACCATTTTCCCCTCGGAAGTTATGAAAAGCTATGGTTTTGAAGGGCAAAATAAAATTTTTAGGGGCTTTGACCCGCTCTCCTGCTGGGTTCGCGGCGCACACAAACGCAATATGACGCTTCATGTGTGGTTTGAATCCTTTTATATAGGAAACAAGCTTCCGCAGGAAGACGCTTATAATATTCTTGCCGTAAGACCCACCTGGGGCAACAGAAACAAAGAAAACAACGCCTCAAATGAGCCTGTGGCACATATTAGCGAGCACAGGGGCTATTTTATTGATCCGGCGAACCCTGAAGTAGTGGACTTTTTGACAAAATTAATCCTTGAAATATGTGCCAGATACAACATAGACGGTGTTAACCTTGATTATGTAAGGTATCCCGTTTCGGCAAAAGCGACATCATCTAATTATGCCGCTTCAAACTGGGGTTACACTCCTTATGCAAGAGAAGAGTTTAAAAAAATCTACGGCATAGATCCTGTTGAAATCTCTGCAAATTCCGCCATGTGGAACAAATGGGATATGTACAGGCAGGACAGAATAACAAAATACGTGGCAAATATTAAAGATGCTCTTAAAGACCGCGGAGTTGTGCTTTCTGCGGTTATCTTCCCCGATTACAAGACAAGTCTTGAAACAAAACAGCAAAACTGGCAGAGATGGAGTTCTTATAATTACGTAGATGCGCTCACACCGCTTATTTTAACCGCGGATTACAACCTTGCGGATAATATGCTTGATGAGCTCAGGCGCAAAACATCTTCCAGAACAAAAATTTATCCGGGGCTTTTTGTAGGCTTTATGGAAGGCGAAAGCGAAGATTTGCTCAAACAAATTCATATAATAAGAAACAGAAACTTAGAAGGTGTTGTGCTCTTTGACTGGGCGCATATGGATAAAAAATATTCGGACGTATTAAGAACAAGTGTCTTTAAAGCACAATGCAGCGAACAAAATAAAAAATAAACCGGAGTGCGGATTATCGGCTTATGCTTTTTGTTCGGTTTTTTGCACCTGCTCTTCGGATTTCATTGCCCTGTTTCTGGCAGATCTGTTTATTAAAAAGTCGGCAACACCGCCCACAACAAAACCGCACAACGCCATAATGGCCGCAGCTGTAATGCCGTAGACTGTTTTTCTGGTCTTTGTAAATGTGTGCAGATTATTCTCGCCCGCCTTTCTGGCATCTTCAGCCAGATGTTGAATAAACCTGTCGTCATGGAGCAGTTTATTTGCCTGATAAGCTCCGTATGCGGCAAATCCGCCGGTGCCTATTATGCGTCCCATGCGCGTCATTTCATACTTTTTGCCGTTTGGTGCTGTTGCTTCTACACTAGTGATTCTCATCATCTTCCCTTTTATTCTCTTATTTACATTATAAACGGTTTTTATAAAGAAAAACGGCATGTATATTATTCTTATATAAATATTGTAATAATATTTAATAATGGAATTTGTACACTTATTTGTGTTATTATTTTATAGCCACGCTTCACGGGGTGTTGCAAGCCCTTGACCGAAAGCTTATGTCGGGTGCAGAGCCTGCTATGAGGCGCTTTGGATGTAAATTGAAACTTGAAATATTGTTGATTGTGCAGTCTGCTGCGGCGATTATACGGCGAACCGTGTCAGGATGGAAACATAGCAGCACTAAGCCGGGGTTAACGGGTGCGGAATTCTGCAAGGGAGGTATTTTGAGCGGATGTTTATATTTAATGTGACGATAGGCAGGGCGTGGCATTATATTTTTTAAAATAATGTGCTAAAATAGAAATATGTTCAAACCCACACGTCAGGAATTTTCCATAAAAGTCTGCCCCAGCGACGAGATTACACTGCTTGAGAACACTCTTAATTCCATGTCAAAAGAAGGCTGGGATTTATATTCGATTTATGAGTCGGATAACGGCACAAAGATAGTTTATAACTGCATTTTTGTCCGAGAAGTCGAAAATTTCTACGACGAAAAAGAATTTGAGGACATTTTAGGGTTTAAATCGCAGATGGAAAAAATGCTCTACTCTAAAGAGCAGCCCTATGAACTGTGTTTAAACATACAGAAAAAAATCCGAGAAAAGCGCGAAAAAATTGAAGAAATCAAAAAATTCCTTGAAAGCGCCAAGGAAGATGAGCGCGAGTTTTTAAATGAAGAAATTTCAAAAGAAATCGATAAACTAAACAGTCTGAAAAAAGAGCTAAAAAGTCTTCTCTCCCCTTCAAAAATGGTGCAAAACCTCGGCGAAGAAAGACTTTCAATTAATTTAAGCGAAGAGTTGTACTGTTTGAACAATTCAAACTCAGAACAGAATCTTCTTGCACAAACAATCAAAACCCGTCAGGAGCTGACTCAGGAATTGGGCTACATTATCCCTAAAGTGCAATTTGTTGAAAACCCGGAACTTGATGAATATGAGTTTACAATTTCAATCCATGCCGTGCCCGTTGTAAGTACAAAGGCGTATCCCGGGCATTTAATGTTTTTTGAAGATGAATTAAATATCGATAAATACCCTAAAAATACAATCAAAGCCAAAGATGAGCTCACCGGCAGAAAAACAGTCTGGATAGAAGAAGATTTTTGCAAAGACTTCTGGACAAAAGGCATTACACCCTGCGAGTATGTGGTTGAATATCTTAAATACTACGCTATAAGCCATGTTCAGGAAATCTTCGGCTACAGCGACATAAACCGCTATATAGAACTTGTATCCGAACACAACTCCTTTTTGATAGATTCCATTTTAGGCGATTTTATTTCCGTATCCGAACTTAAATACATCTTCTGCAATCTTATAAGAGAGCGCGTAAGCGTAAAAGATGTTGTATTTATTTTTGAAAAAATAAACGATTTTTCAGATGAATCCACAAAAGCGGATTTGCTTGACAAACTGCGTGTAGCCCTCTCGCGCCAGATTTGTCATACTTATGCAAACGAAGAAAAACAAATCTTCGGCTATGAAGTATCGGAAGATATTATAAAAATGCTTGAAAACAACGCGGAAGAAGAACAGGGCGGAGTTGTTAAAATTGACGGCAGCAAATTTTCAAAATTTAAAAAAGAATTAAAACAGGTATTCTCCGAGCAAAAAACGGTGCTTATCGCCCCACAGCACCTGCGCCAGCTCTTATTTGTACTTATATCACAAATCTACACTGATATCCCGGTTTTGTGCCTTGAAGAAATTTCGCCCGAATTTGAACTGAAGATTTTAGGAACTATTTAGTCCTGTCTTTTATTATTTTGTTAAGTTTCAAAAGAGAAGTATAAGTAGGCAGTACTATAAGTTTTTCGCCCTCTTCAAGAGAATTAAGCGCAAAGTCAAATGTTTTTTTAATATTGTTATCAATTACCATAACACCCGGATCAACTCCCGCGTATTTAAGTCTGAGCGCCATATCATCCGCACGGCTGCCTGTTATGCAGATTTTATTGTTAAAATCCTTAAACACTTCAAAATCAGCGTCCCACAGCCATGAAACATCCCTGCCGTCAGCGTATTTATCGTTTATTGAAATAAGAATTTTTGTATTTTTAATATTTTTTAAACCCCTTAACACTTCAGACGCGCCGGTGGGATTTTTAATCAGATATAAAACAACTTCTCTGCCGTCTATAACCGCATTTTGCGCCCTGCCGAACACAGGCTTGTAATTTTCAAGAGCGCGGGCAATTACTTTCCTGTCTATTCCTGCCATATACGCGCAGGCTATGGCGCCCAGAACATTATAGGCATTATATAATCCAGATAAATTAAGCCTGTACATAATGCTTTTACCTTCAAATTTAACATTTAAGATAGAATAATTTCTGAAAACTTTAACATCAGCGCTGACATCGGGTTTTGGTCTTTTTATTCTGCAATTACAGCCCCACAGACCAAGCTGGGAGTAAAATCTTTTAGAGTATTTGAGCGGTTTTTTGCACACAGGACAATATATTACCTCGCTCGGGCTGTTGGATTTTGTATCAAAATCGCAAAATTCAACATTTTCAAAACCAAAGTATATGACCTTTCGCTTCTTTCTGGGTGTAATCATATCATTTCTGATATTTTTTTCTATATCATAGAGGCTCGGGTCATCGGCATTTAAAATAAGTTTTAAATCGGGATTAATTCTTATCCC